>CBDUWU010000001.1:0-65434 GCA_965371015.1 uncultured bacterium
ATGTATAAACTGTTCTCCACATCCACCCTGTCGATATCCGCGCGCTGGACCGCGCGCTGGACAGCACGCTGGACGGCGCTGGTGCTGTGCGCGCTCGTCTCTTCGGGGTGCGGACCCAGTATCGTCGATACCGCGCCTCCGCTGCCCGAACTTTGTCCGCCCGTGGAAGACCGCGTGTCGATCCAGTGGTTTGAGGCCTCCATAGAGGAAGAAAGGGAAGAGCTCCTGCGCTGGTGCGCGGCGGTAGGGCCTCCCGTTATCGAGGTTGCGGACGTTGTTTCAACGCCCGTTCCGCTCGATTCGCTCGCGATCGTCGCGTGGAACACGCATGTCGGCGGCGGCGCCCTGGGGTATTTCATCCGGCAACTCCGTACGGGAGTCCTCACCGGCGGCCGCAGGGTCGATCACTTTGTCATACTTCTCCAGGAGACTTTCCGCGACGGCGATGAGGTTCCCGTCGACCTGCCGCGCGAGGCGCTGTACGCGGATGAAATATTCCCGGCGAGAGAGCTTGGTATCCGCAGGGATGTCCGGCAGGTTGCAATAGAAGAAGGGCTGCACGCCTTCTACGTGCCGTCGATGCGGAACGGTCTCGACCGGGTTCCGCCGGAAGACCGAGGGAACGGGATTCTCTCGACGCTTCCCCTGTCTGACTACCGGGCGTGGGTACTGCCGCTTCGCCATCAGAGGCGGGTGACGATCGGTGCGTCGGTGGCGGGCGAAACATCGGCCGGAGAATCGTGGCGCTTTTCCATAATCAACGTGCATCTCGACAATCGTACGGGGCTCAGCGCTTTTTATCGCAGCTTCAGCCGTGTGCGCGAACGACAGACGGAATACCTCCTCTCGCGCATCCCCGGAGCCGAAGCCGCCGTGCTGGGTGGCGACCTGAACACGTGGATGGGAGAAGGGGAGGAGCCGGCGGTCCGCCGCATCCGGGAGGAGTTTGCCGAGCCCGCCGTGCAACCCGTTCACGGGACGTTCAAATTCGGCGCCATCCTCGAGCGCCAGACCGACTTTCTGTTTTTCCGGTTGCCCGAAGGATGGCGAGCCCGTTACCGTCGCATCAACGGCACTTACGGGTCGGATCATTATCCGCTGCTGGGATGGGTCGTATTCGCGAACTCTGCAGTCACGGAGGAGACACGTTGAACAAGAAACACCTGGCAGTTATTTTGCTCGTTTGCGCCGTTCTGGCGTCGGTGGCCGCCCCGGCGTTTGCGCCGGAAACAGCCGATCCGGCGTCGAATCTGGCTGCCTGGATCGAACAACTGCCGCTCGACGAACGTATGGTGGCCCAGATCTCCCGGTATTCCGAAGAAAAGGACGACCTGGGCGCCGAATACCCCGAACGCACCGCCGCGGCCATGCGAAGTCTCGTGATCAACGATGTGAAGCGGGCGTTGTCCGACCTTCCCACGGCCGGAGAGCCGGTCGTAGAAGCGGAATTCCTGGAAGCCGGTTTCATGGATCCGGAGGGACGGGCGCCGGACGACAAACACGCGCGCAAGTTCGAGGAGGGGTTCATCCGGACTGAAGCCACGGCGTTTATCGACATCGAGGGAGTTACGCCGGAGCAGGCGCTGAAGATATACGCGTCTGCGGAATTCCGCATGGACGTGTCTTCCCGGATCAAACGCATATACGACGACGGAGGCTCGAGCTGTATAGAGGTCAAGGGCGTCAAGGCGCTGCTCTCACCAGTGTTTTACTGCAATGAGGTGGTGGAGCTGGTAGAGCCGGGGCTGGCCTCGGAACATTCGCAGGTGGTCTCGAATCCGGGTGACGGGGATTACCAGACGGTGTACTTCAAGGAAAGCGTGAAGACATTTGTTGCTGTGCCCGGCGGGCTTGCGTATCACTACATCAATTATATCCGCGCCGTGAAACTGGGCAGTATCAAGAAGAGTTTCGGGCGCGGCAAGATAGAGGATTCCGAGAAAGACAAGTTAACGGAACTTTACCGCCGACTCTCGGATGGAAGCTGACCGCGTCAACCGCTTGTCCCGGCTTTCACTCGGGCGCGCCGACCTCGTGGCCACCGCCACACTCGCCGCGGCCGGCGTCGTCATTGCCTGGCCGGTGTTGACCGGCGGGTATCTCACCTACCTCGATAACCCCGCCCACCTGGCCGAAGTGGGCGCCGCCGCGTTCGAGGCGTTCAACGGCTGGTCGGAAACCGCGTTCTGCGGCTTTCCCGTGTCGACGCTGCATTCGCCCCTGTGGTACGGCGTGCTGTCGGCACTCACCCGTGCGGGCGTTTCGCCCTTCACACTATATGCGTTGTTCGTGTGGCTGGGTTTTGTCGCGCCACCGCTGGCGCTGTACTCGGTGGCGCGGAGGGCGTTGCCGCCGCTCACCGCCGCCGTGTTGGCGTTTGTGCTCCTCGTGCAACGCCCCGCGATTGTCGGGATCGGATCGGCGCCGGGCGGGATGTGGACCTTCTACATCGCCGCGGCGGCGCTGGTCGTGCTGATCGATCGTCTGGCGCGTCCCTGCAGGTCGATGCGCGACGCGGCCGCGATCGCCTCGCTGGTTGGTTTCATCGTCGTCACGCACCTCTACGCCGTCGTACCACTGGCGCTTATCGCCGTGATCCACGCGTGGACGGTGTTGGGAAAGCGCAAGGGCGGGGAGCACGGGTTGACGTGGCAGGCCCTCGCCGCCGCCGCGGGAATCCCGGCTGCGGCCGTTTACTGGGCGCCGCTGTTGATGGCGAGGGGAACCTCGTGGTTCGAGCCGCAAAACCTCGCCGGGTCCATGGTGATGGCGCGGCTGGCCGTGCCGACGCATGCGCTCGACCTGGTCCAGGGGCACACCGCCGGAATATCCCCGGGGTTGATCGCGGGCGCGCTGCCCATGCTCGCGCTGCTCGCGGCCGGTGTCGCGGGTATCGCTTTTCTGGGGCGTCGGAGCGACGACACGCCGCTGTACGGGGCTTTGACCGCGGCGGTCCTGCTCACACTCCTGGTCTTTGTCACCGGGGAGTTCGACGTCAAACTGCTGGGGCCGGGCAGCTGGCGGATGCTCTACTTTGTCCGGCTGGGACTGGCATTGGCCGCGATCCCGTATCTAGCCCACGTGTCCAGGCGGCCGGTGTTTCGAGTTCGCTTTCCGGCCTGGATGTTGCCGCTTCCGGTGGCCGTCGCGTTAATGATTGCGTTTCAGGCGGGTGCTCCGTTGCGGGCTGCCGTCCCCGACCCGGCCGGAAACGAAATGGACGAGGTTCGCGCGCTGTGGAAGTGGCTGGAGGAGAACAGGCAGGAAGGCTGGGGCAGGGTGTACGTACAGGACACCTTTGAAAAGCCGCGAGCGGGAGTCGAACTGAGCCAGTCGCACGTGCTCGCGCTGACCGCGCGTGAAACGGGCGTTCGCCAGCTCGGCGCGACGTACGGGGTCGTGCCCTATCTGACGGCGCGCTGGACTCCGAGCGAGTTTGGAACTCTGTTCCGCGGGATCGTCAGGGACACCGGCGACGTAGTCCGCGTCATCGACTGGATGCGGCTCGCGAACGCCACCCACGTGGTGACTTCGGATACGAGTACCGCCCGCACGCTCGCCGTCTCTGGACAATTCGAGGAACTGTTCGCCGTCGGACGATTCAACGTGCTGCGCGCGAGTGCGATCGGGAGCGAGTGGGTTACGGCTGAGGGCACCGGTGTCGAGACGCTCTGGGCGCGATTCGAGACCGGGCGTTACCGGATGCGGCTCAGGGGTGACGGATCCGGCAGTGTGGTGGTCAGGAGTTCGTACCATCCGTTCTGGCGCGTCGCCGGGCCCGACAGAATCGGTGTGAACGTCGAAGATACCGGTCTCATGCGGCTCGTCGATCTTCCCCCCGGCGAAGCCGAAGTGTCGATGACGTTCCTGCCGCCGGTGTGGCCGCTCCTGCTGTCCGCCTGCAGCTGGTTTGTCATCGCGGCCGTGTGGGTGGTTGCCGGGCCGGGACGGAAGCGCAGAAAAGCTTGAGATTTGGCGGGCGGATTTTGCTATCATTCGAGCTTGTGCAAATTCTCATTGAAAACAAGGGAACTCATATCCTACAATCGGTGTTTGTAATCGTGTGTCCATCCTGACTGAACGCAGACGCGGCCGATTGGGGTGGACTTTTGGTATCGCTACAGGTCAGACAAAATGAGGAGAAACATGACTGACTCGTCACCCAGAATCATGATCGAAGCGAAGGGGCTGTCGAAGTATTACGGCCCGTTCGTCGCGATCAAGGATATTACTTTTTCCATACCGGAGGGGCAGATCGTCGCGTTTCTGGGGCCCAACGGGGCTGGCAAGTCCACCACCATGAAAATCCTCAGCGGTTATCTCGCCCAGAGCGAGGGCAGCGCGAAGATCGCCGGTTTCGACGTCACCAACCGGCGCCTCGATGCGGCCAGACACCTCGGGTACCTGCCCGAGAACGGCCCTCTATACAATGACATGACGCCGTCGGAATTGCTGAAATTCTTCGGCGAGGCCCGCGGACTTGCCGACGACCGTCTCGCCGGGAGGCTCGCCATCGTTGCCGAGCAGTGCGCTATCCGGGACGTGTGGGAAAAGCCGATCGGCAAGCTCTCGCGGGGGTACCGGCAGCGCGTCGGCCTGGCGCAGGCGCTCCTGCACGACCCCGACGTGCTGATAATGGACGAGCCCACCGCCGGTCTCGACCCCAACCAGATCCGCGATTTCCGTAAGAACATCAGGGCCCTCGCCGTCTCCAAGACCATTCTGATTTCGACGCATATCCTTCAGGAGGTCGATGCGGTGGCGGACCGGCTGCTGCTCGTGCACGACGGCTCGCTGCTCTTTGACGGGACACCCGACGATTTGATGGAATCGGGGTCGCTGGAAGAACCTTTCTACCGCCTCACACATACTGTCGAGGGGGGTGATGGGCGATGAAGATCAACTGGACCATCATCAAGGCGATTTCACGACGCGACCTGAGACTGTATTTCAGTAATCCCACCGGATACGTATTTATAACGCTGTTCATCTTCCTGAGCGCGGCGGCGGCGTTCTGGCGCGAACGCTTTTTTTTGAACAACCTCGCCAACCTGGACCAGTTAAACGATGTATTTCCCTTTCTGCTCCTGTTTTTTATCCCCGCCATTACGATGGGGGTCTGGGCGGACGAACGGCGACAGGGAACCGACGAGTTGTTACTCACGTTGCCCGCGACGAATCTGGAAGTGGTCCTCGGCAAGTATTTCTCCACGCTGGGTATTTATACGGCGGCCGTGCTGCTGTCTCTGAGCCACCTCGTGGTCCTCTTCTGGCTGGGCAAGCCCGACCTGGGGTTGATGTTGTCCAACTACATGGGATACTGGCTCATCGGCGCGGCGTTCATTTCGATCGGGATGCTGGCGTCGCTGTTGAGTTTCAATGCGACCGTGGCGTTCATTCTTGGGGCGATATTCTGTGCCGGACTCGTTTACATAGAGCCGATACTCGGCGTGTTCGGCAGAGACGCCGAGTCGATGGTCTCCAGTATCGCCGTATTTCCGCACCTCGATGACCTGACCAGGGGCGTCGTCAGCCTGAGCGCGGTCGTTTATTTTCTTTCGATTACCGGTTTGCTGCTGTATCTCAACGTGGTTCTGCTGGGACGGCGGCACTGGCCACAGGAGACGGGCAGACTTCGGATGGGTGCCCACCAGTCGGTCCGGGTGCTGGCGCTGGTCGTTGCGCTCATCGCGTTCAATACCCTTCTCGGGCGGGGAAGCGTCCGCGTCGACATGACCGCGGAGCGCCTCCACACGCTGTCCAGCGAAACCCGCACGCTGATCTCGGAGATCTCCGTCGACAGGCCCGTGTTCGTGCAGGCTTATATCAGCCCGGAAGTCCCGCGCAACTATGTACAGGCGCGGCGTGACCTCGTCGACTACCTCAAGGACATCGCCGCCGTCGGTGGAGACCGGGTGAAGCTGGTGATACACGACGTGGAGCCGTACAGTGAAGAGGCGAGAGAAGCGAGGGACAAGTTTGGAATCATGGCGATGGAGGTTCCGGGAATCGAAGGCAGCCGGGCGAACGTCTCGACCGTCTTCATGGGCGTGGCCTTCACGTGTGGAGCAGAAGAGGATATCATTCCGTTCTTCGACCGCGGCCTGCCCGTCGAATACGAGTTGGCGCGAAGCATACGGGTCGTCGCCCGGACGCAACGCAAACGGATCGGCGTTGTGACGACGCAAGCCAATATTTTCGGCGGATTCGATTTCAACACTTTTGCCAGCAAGCCGGTGTGGTCCGTGGTAGAAGAGCTGGAGAAGCAGTACGAAGTACTGCAGATAACGGCGGCCGATTCGATGACTGAGACCCTGGACGGTCTGCTCGTCGCGCTTCCGTCGTCGCTATCCCAGGAAGAACTGGACAATCTCCAGTCCTTCATCGAACTCGGCATGCCGACGCTGTTGCTGGTCGACCCGTTGCCCATCGTCGAGATCGGCCTCTCGCCCTCGGAGGACGCGGGGGCAAACGTCAACCCGTTCATGCGTAACCGGGGGCCGCAGCCCAAGCCGAAAGGCGACATTCAGGTTTTTCTGCAGAACCTGGGTGTTGGCTGGAACAAGGCCCAGATCATCTGGGACGCTTACAACCCCCACCCCGACCTCGCGAACGTTCGGCCCGAGATTGCGTTTATCGGCAGGGGAAACAAGAATCCCGACTCGTTCAACGACGGCTTTCCCGCCGTGGCCGGGTTGCAGGAGCTGGTGCTTCTGTTCCCGGGCACGGTGAACAAGACGCAGTCGCCCGATTTCACGTTCGAGCCGTTGGTCAGGACGAGCAAGGTGTCGGGCACGCTGCACTATAACCAGGTCGTGCAACGGTCGTTCTTTGGTGTGGGGCTGGCGCCGGGCAATATCCCGCACTACCCGACCGGCGGTGATTACGTGCTCGCCGCCCGCGTTCACAGCGCGTCGGCCGAAGAAGGGGGAATCCATGTAATCGTCCTTGCCGATCTGGATTTCATCTCGGAGCAGTTCTTCGAGATTCGCAAACGGGGAATCGAAAATCTCAATTTCGACAACATATCGTTTTTCCTCAATTGTATCGACGTCCTCGTCGGCGACGACTCGTTCATCGCGCTCCGCAACCGCCGTGTCAAGCACCGCACGCTGACCACGGTGGAGGAAAAAGTCAGGGCATTCGCGGAGATACGTGCCGTCGAGGAACAGCAGGCCGAGATGGAAGCGCAGCGTGCGCTGTCTCAGGCCCAGCAACGGCTCGACAAGAATGTCGCCGAGGTAAGGATGCGCGATGATCTCGACGAGCAGACGAAGAGCATCATGGCGAGGAACCTGCAGGAGGTCGAGAACCGGCGTCTGGAGGCGGCCAAGTCGTCGATCGAATCAGAGCGAAACGTAAAGATCGAACGCAGCGAGGAAGCCATGGAAACACAGGTACGCGCGATACAGAGCAATATCAAGACGCTCGCCGGATTGCTTCCGCCAATCCCCGTGTTTGCGCTGGGCGTGCTGATTTTTCTCAAACGGCGGCGCCGCGAAAAAGAGGGCGCGGCAGCGGCAAGAAGGTTGAGGAGTTAGCCATGAGCCAGACAAGAATTACAATCGTGTTTGTCGCCGTCGCAACCGTGCTGGTACTGCTGGCCATCGTGACGGTGCCGAAGCAGGAGATGCCGGACGCGTTCTCCGACCTGGGTGAAGAGTTCTTTCCGGAGTTTACCGATCCCAACGTGGCCAGGACACTGGAAGTGATCGACTACGACGAAGAGACCGGTTCGGCTATCCCGTTCAAGGTGACGTTCCGGGACGGGCGGTGGACGATCCCTTCCCACTACGATTACCCCGCGGACGGGGAAGACCGTCTCGCCCGCACGGCGGCCGGGCTTATCGGCATCGCCAAGGATGATTTCCGAACCGACAACCCGGCGGACTTCGCCGCGTGCGGCGTGATCGACCCGCTGGACGAGTCCGTCGTCGAGCTGATCGGCCGCGGCAAGCGGGTGACGATCAAGGGTGAAAATGACGTCATTCTTGCCGACCTGATCATCGGTAAATCGTACGAGGATCGCGAGAATTTCCACCTCGTGAGGGTGCCGGGACAAAAACGGGTTTACGGCTCGCTGCTCGATGTGGATATCTCGACCACTTTCAGCGACTGGATCGAATCGGACCTGTTAAAAGTCGATAAAGATGAGATTCAATCGGTGAACCTGCAGGACTATTCGATCAACGAAATCACAAAAAAGATCGAAACGCGGGACGATATGCTTTTGATCAAGCAGGACGACGACACCTGGACGGCGACCGGTATGACGGATAACCAGGAAGTAGACCGATACAAAGCGGACAACTTCCTCAAATCCCTCGATGAGCTGGCGATCGTGGGAGTGCGACCCAAGCCCGAAGGGCTGAGCGCTACGCTGCAACGAACGAGCGGCCAGGTGCAGATTACCACGAACGACCTGATGTCGCTCCAGAGCAAGGGGTTCTACTTCACCGGTGACGGCAAGCTGCGCTCGAACGAAGGCGAACTCCAGGCCACGACGTCTCAGGGGGTGAGCTACACGCTGCGGTTCGGAGAGGTGGCGTTCGGAACGGGTATCGACGTGACCGCCGGTGCGGACACGGAACGAGAGGCCGGGGGGGCGGGCGAAAACCGCTACCTGATGATCACCACGAGTTTCGACGCGGCGATGTTTCCCGAACCGCCGTTGCCCGAAAACAAGAACTACCTGCAGAAGCCGGACAGCATGTGGACGGCGAACGACCACGGGATGAAAAACATCCAGTCGCGACACGACGAGTGGGCGCGAAGCCTGGCCGAGGGACGCCGGGTGTCCGACGAACTAAACTCGAGATTCGCGCGCTGGTACTATGTGATTTCCGCCGAAAGTTACGAGAAGATCCGGCTTACCCGCGCCGATCTCATCAAGGACAAGCCCGAACCCCGCGGCTGAGTCCCGCCCGGGCGCTGACGAGAACAAAAAAAGGACCGGTTCACACCGGTCCTTTTTTTTGTTAATTCTTCGAGCGGTCGGTCAGAAGCCGAGCTCGGCCTTCCGGGCATCGGCGCCTGGATAGGGATCCTCCTTGTCCGTTATCACGGGGAGCCCAGGGGCCTTTTCGGCATTGACGGCGATCCACTTCTGCTGCTCTTCCGGCACGTCCTCTTCCGGAAAAATCGCTTCCACCGGGCACTCGGGAGCGCAAGCGTCGCAATCGATGCACGCCTCCGGGTCAATGTACATCATCGTCTCGTCGGCGTGGAAGCAATCCACCGGACACACGACGACACAATCCGTAAATCGACACCTCTCACAATTTCCTGTCACGACGTAGGCCATTTCGTACTCCTTTACCCATGATGATGATTAGTAATTGAAAGATTCTATGGTCGCGGGACCCGCCCGTCAAGATCGAATCGCCCGTGCCCGCCATACGAAACCGGCGAGGAGCAGGATTGCGGCTCCGCCGAGGACCATCAACTTCCGGTTCAGATTTTTCCTGGCGGCCGCTTCGGCGCGCTTGCGCTTCCTGAATATGCGTTCTGTCTCGCGGCTCTCCGCTTCCAACTTGTAGAGTTGCTTCCGGAATACTTCCGCTCTTCGCTGGTATTCGCCGGCCAACTGCATTCTCAGGGTGTCGGGGACTTCCGACATTCCTTCCATGAGGGCCCTGTATTTCAGGTTCACCTCACCAATCCGCGTGCGGACATCCTCGGCCTCGGCTTTCTGCTCGTGAAACGCGGTGTTTACTTCGCGCAGTTCGTTCCATGCCCGGTAAGAGGTCACTGCCGCAACTATCGCGGCCCCCGCCAGAATGACCAGAAGTATGCCCGTGAATATTTTCATCGTGGTAGTCCTTGGAACAACTATACAGAAATCAGGTTCCAGGTTGAATGTCAAGTCCCGTCAATTCGTCGAACAGCTTTTTGACCGGCCGCATACACTCCTGCCATTCCGCCCGGGTTTTTACCAGTTCCAGGTTGGCCCGGATCGCGCGTTCCCGGAGCGGGGTGTCTTTCCACGCCTCGATGATCGACAAGGCGAGCTGCATCGGTTGCCGGACCGGCACCAGTCGCCCGTTGACGCCGTCCTCGATCCACTCGCGGTTGGCGGGGATGTCGCTCACGATCGGAAACAAACCGCATGCCATCGCCTCGAGCAGCGATACCGACGTGGTATCGGACAGCGCTGTCGAGACGTATATATGGTGATCCTTCAGAAGCGCGGGCACCCGGTCGTGGTCGACGTTGCCCACGAATACGATCGCACGCCGGGCGATCGACCGTTCAGCGCACGCGGTCAGGTCCGCCCGCAGCTCTCCGTCTCCCGCAACGGTAAGCATCGCGTCGTGGAACGATTCGCGCACAGCGGAAAATGCATCGATTACCGTGGTTACACTGTACACCGGGGCCAATTTGCGGTTACTGAGAATCCGCGGCCCCCTTTCCAGAAGATCGGTCCTCGGACCGAACTTGTCCAGGTCGACCCCGAACGGAAAAGTGATCACGTTATCGGCCGGGACCCCCATCGCCACGATTTTTTCCGTCATCACGCGAGCGTCCGACGTGATGCGCGTCGCCCGGCGCAGGACGTGCCTGGTCCGGAAGCGGTGAAACGGGCTTTTTCCCGGATCGGTCATAATATCGCTGCCCCACGTGCTCATAACCCACGGCTTGCGTCCCGCGATCGCCGCGATCATGCCGTAGTTCGGCACAAAATGCGCGTTGATTACGTGCGGATCGAACCGGCGTATCATGTCCTTCACCGCCGGGACGGCGAGGAGATAGCGCACGAAATGCGGTAGAAAAACAGGTATGCGCAGGTGACGGATATGGCCGGGGTAGCGGTCCGGCCGCTCCAGGGAAAAAGACGCCACCTCGTACCCCGCGTCGATGAAGTACTCCGCCCAGCGCTGGAGGTGCACCTGGCGCGCGTCCCCCATCAAAAGCAGGCGCGGCTTATTAATCGCGGTCGACGGCATTACCGGATAGTGTATTGCGAGATCACGCGTGTGTCAAAGATTCGTTGGGGAAGGGAGTTGTGATCGGAGGCGAAGCGGTGAAAATGCCCTTTACCGCGGTTGACACACGGGTACGCGGGGCGTAATCTGGCCCTACGCGATCCGACCAGTACAGTACCCGGAAGGGAAGGTTTTTAATGAGAAGAATGATACCTGTAATCCTGGTGATCCTCCTTGCCTGCGCGGGCCAGAAAGATCATCCGATCAGCGTCGAGGTCGAACCCGCTATGGAAGAGGGAACAATTTCGAAGATCGCCGTGTTTCCTTTTCTCAGCGCGCTGCACGACTCGGACGATCCCGACGACCTCGCGCCCAGGATGATGGATCAGTATTTTACTCCCGCCCTGGATGCGCGTAATGACTACACGTTCATTTCGTCCGGCACCGTCCGTTTCGCCGTCGAAGGAAACGAAGCTCTCGAACCACAGTACGAGAAGTTCATGGAGGAGTACCCGAGGACGGGCAAAATAGCCCCGGAATTCATGTCCAGTCTCGCCGAAGCACTCAACGCGGATTCGTTTCTCATTCCTGTGGTGGACGTCTGGCAGAAGGACGAGATTGATTACCAGGAGAACGGCACAGCGACGACCTACGTGGGCGCGACCATCACCGTCGTCGATGAGACCGGCCAGAATGTGCTGTTCCGGGCCACCGACGAGGATTACATCGAGGGCGCACGCAGTGAGACCAGTGACCGGGGCATTGTTTCGTCGGGCGGCATTGTTCGTTCCGATTCGGGCTCCAGGGCTTACCGGGCGCCTCCGTACGACGAAGTTGCCATCAAGGTGATCACCTCGCTCGTCGGCAGTCTGCCGGAGCGATACTAGACGCGGTCCGCGATGCGTGACGACGTCCACTGGATGGGCAAGGCGCTCGAAGAGGCACATCGTGCGTTCGAGCTCGGTGAGGTGCCGGTGGGGGCGGTCGTGGTCCACCGGGATCGCATCGCAGGCCGGGGCCATAACCGCACCGAGAGTTCGGGGCAGCCCTTCGAACACGCCGAGGTGGTGGCGATGTGGGATGCCGTGACCAACCTCCGGCGAAAAACTCTCGAAGACTGTATCCTCTATTCGACGGTCGAGCCGTGCGTGATGTGTATCGGCGCGGTCATTCTGGCGCGCGTACCCAGGGTGATTTTCGGCGTTCGCGAGCCGCGGACGGGCGCGTGCGAAAGCGTGTTTGCGATTCCCAACGATCCATCACTCGAAAATCCGGTAGTGGTTACTGGAGGAGTCGAAGAGGAGCGCGCCAGAGAACTCATGCAGGCGTTCTTCCGCCGCCGGAGAAACCCGTAGGGCAGGTAGCGACGAGGATTGTGGTTGATTCCGGGCCGGATGCGTGTATCGTTACTGCTACGGAGAGATGCGAGAGCTGGCTTAATCGGCACGACTGGAAATCGTGTGTATGCGGAAGTGTACCGAGGGTTCGAATCCCTCTCTCTCCGCCATCCATTTATCCCGCGAAACGCCACGCGGGGACTCACCCCGACGTGACTCCAAACCCCTTCCGCCCGATTCAGCCGTAACCGCATTTGCGGTCTTGCCCTCCCCCGCTCGATCCGCTATCATTCCCGCGGAGAGATGCCAGAGCGGTTGAATGGGGCGGTCTCGAAAACCGTTGAGTGCGCAAGTGCTCCGGGGGTTCGAATCCCCCTCTCTCCGCCATTTTTTTGATATTACCGGAATACGGTGGGGATGTAGCTCAGTTGGGAGAGCACCTCGTTCGCAACGAGGGGGCCGGCGGTTCGAGTCCGCTCATCTCCACCATTTGAAATCTGACGCAGAACTGTTAAAGAGATCGTGCTAGACGGGGTGTTAGCGGTACCCTCTTCCCGCAATCCGCTATAGCGGGGTCGAATTCCCTCCCGCGGGCGACCGGGGTCGATGTTCACGATCGTGGAAGTGGCGTCGATGGTCAGGTCCCGCGCAATGGTCACCCACGAACCCCGTCAGGACCGGAAGGTAGCAGCGGTAACTGGATCTGATCATGTGATGCGGGGTCACCTGTCCGGAGTTAACCCGCGGTCGTGTCACGGGTCCGGCGTTCAACGGTGGGTGCACGATCTCTTTTTTTTCACCTGCCATTTGTCGGGGGCGCGATGAGCTACGAGGTTCTGGCGAGAAAATGGCGTCCGCTCAAGTTCGACGATGTCGTCGGGCAGGACCACATCACGCGGACGCTCAAGAAGGCGGTCGAGACGGACCGGGTGTCGCACGCCTACATGCTGGCCGGTCCCAGGGGCTGCGGCAAGACCAGCACGGCGCGCATCCTCGCCCGGGTGATCAACTGCGAAACGCCGCCCGGAGATGGCAACCCCTGTAACGAATGTCCGTCCTGCATCGGCGTCATCCGGGGCAACAACCTCGACGTGATGGAAATCGACGGTGCCTCCCACACTGGCGTCAGCGAAGTCCGCGACCTGCAGGAGAGCATCGGTTACGTCCCCAGCCAGTCCCGTAACAAGATCTACATCATCGACGAAGTCCACATGCTGTCGACGCACGCGTTCAACGCGCTCTTGAAGACGCTGGAAGAACCCCCGAATCACGTCTATTTTATTTTCGCCACCACTGCGCCCAACAAGATACCCGACACGATCAAGTCCCGTTGTCAGCGGCATCACTTCAAGCGAATGGAAATAAAAGAGATAGCCGGGCAACTAAAAAAGATCTGCGACGAGGAGGGGGTGGCAAGCGACGAAGAGGGGTTGAGACTCCTCGCCCGCAAGGCGGACGGCAGCATGAGGGACGGAACGAGTCTGCTCGATCAGTGCATCACGTCGTCGGACGGAAACATCACGACCGAATCGGTTCGAGACATCCTGGGACTGATCGACCAGGAGACGGTGTTCGCGTTCATGAGGAGTATCGCGGACGGCGATTCGACCGGGGCCCTTCGGCATTTGAGCGCGTGCATCGACGAGGGACTCGACGTCCAGGAGCTGTGCGCGGCGCTGTTGGAAGGGTACCGGGACCTGATGCTGCTGGCCACCCCGGGTGATCTCAGCGACCTGCTCTTTCGCTCCCGGGATGAAATCGAATTGATGCGCGAAATGCTTTCGGTCTACGAGTTGCCGGATCTGGTTACGATCGTGGAACGGTTGTGCGATGCTGTACCCCGGCTCAAATCGGCTGCCGATCCGAGGATTCAGCTGGAGAGCTTCCTCGTCGATCTTTCGCTGCTCGACCGACAGGTAGATATCCGCCGGCTCATCACGGACCTCGAGTCGCCCACAGGGG
This sequence comes from uncultured bacterium, assembly GCA_965371015.1. Taxonomy (GTDB): domain Bacteria; phylum Krumholzibacteriota; class Krumholzibacteriia; order WVZY01; family JAKEHA01; genus CBDUWU01. The sequence goes on from CBDUWU010000001.1 coordinate 14,225, forward strand.
GCAAGGCCCCCGCAGGGGAAGGGGGTGCCGTCACGGGAACAGCTTCGCCGGCGGCGAGATCACCACGGCCGGGCTCGACAAAAAGAGATGCCTCCCCGGGGGGCGACGCGGGAAGACGGGGAAATGGTGGAGTGGAGCGAGCCGACGACGGAGAAACGGCGGGGACGGCCACTGTGATGACGCGGGACGAAGGCGCCGGAGCATTCCCGGCAAAAGATGAAAACGTCGCGTCGACGGGAGAATTATCTCTGGATACGCACAAGATGCTGGAGCTGTGGGACGGATTCGTTTCGTTCGTCCGGCAGAAGAAGCTCCGCCTGGGCGTGAGCCTGATCTCGGGGAAGATACACTCGTTCGACGGAGCGACCTTGACGCTGCGCTTTGCCCGCAGTTTCGGTCCGCAAAAGGAACAGGTGATGAAACCGGAGAGCATGGAATATCTGCGGCGCATGCTGGCGAAGTATTTCGGGCGGGAGATCGACGTGGTGTGTTTCCAGGAAGGCGAGGAACGCGAAGCCCGGCTGGACCAGAAGGTAAGGACCGCGAAGGCGCCGACCGACCGCCTCCGTGGTATTGCGGAAGAGAAAAAACCGCTGGTGAAGAAGTTGCTCGACGAGTTCGACGGCGAAATCATCCGGTACAACCCATGACGAGGTGAACGATGGCGAACATTGGAAAGATGATGAAGCAGGCCCAGGAGATGCAGGCCAAGATGGCCCAGCTGCAGGAAGAGCTGGCGAAGACTGAGTTCGAGGTCTCGAGCGGCGGCGGAATGGTGACGGTCCGGATGAACGGTCAGCAGGAAATGCTGTCGCTCAAGATCGAGGATGAGGTATTCGCCGACGGCGACAAGGAAATGCTGGAAGACCTGATCGTCGCCGCGGTCAGCGAGGCTCGCCAGAAAGCCGCCGAGTTGGCCCAGGAGCAGATGTCCTCACTCACCGGCGGCATGAATATCCCCGGTCTTTTTTAATCACAGACCCGACGTTGAATTTGGATGGGCAGGCCGACGTAATAAGAGCCGGAGGCCCCCGGTGCCGACGCCAGCAGTCGAGGCGCGGCGGCGGTTATGTCTATAAGAGAAGGAGAGAGAATGGATTACGGATCCGAGACGCTGGGGGCGCTGGTCAAGGCGCTATCGAGGTTGCCTGGGATCGGTTCCAAAACGGCCCAGCGGCTCGCCCTGTTTCTGCTCAGGGGCAAAAACGAAGAGGCCGAAACCCTCGGACACCTTCTGGCGATCCTCAAGGACAAGGTCCGGTTCTGTGACACCTGTGGCAGTATTACCGAGATCCAGGAATGTGCAATTTGCACGAATCCCGCCCGGAATCAGGAGCTGATCTGCGTCGTGGAGGAACCCCAGGACGTGCTAACTATCGAAAAAACAGGACAATACAGAGGGCTTTACCACGTTCTCCACGGTGTGTTGTCTCCGATCGACGGAGTCACCCCGGATAAGCTCGGCTTCAAGGCCCTGGAGGGGCGCGTACGGGCGGGTGAGGTCAAGGAAGTCATTGTCGCTACGAATCCTACTGTTGAAGGGGACACGACGGCGCTTTACATCGCAAAATCCCTCGTGTCCGCCCCCTGCACTGTCACGAGACTTGCTAGAGGTCTCCCAATGGGCGGAACCCTCGAATTCGCCGACGATTTAACCTTGGTGAAAGCGATCGAGCGCAGGGAAAAGCTGTAGCCGCAGCGAACCGTGCTTCGGCGCGTGTCGTGCCCTGTGCGACAACCGGTACCGGATTCGGACTGGAGCGAGTGTATGATAAAGGCTGACTGGACAATTTACGAAGAAGACTACTGGGCCATAAACAGTGTCCTCAAAGAACTCATCGACAATTCCAATTCCCAGAGCGTGCTGCTGATAGACAAAACCGGGCAGCTCATCGCCAGCGTAGGCATGGAGCCCGAGTTTGATCTCATGAGCTTCGCCTCGCTGTGTGCGGCGGATTTCGAAGCCAATGCGCAACTGGCTAATTTGATCGGTGAAAAAGATTTTTCTACGCTGTACCACCAGGGCTCCGACGAGAGCATGTACCTGTCAAGAGTGGCGCAGGCGATTATTCTTGTCGTGCTGTTCAACAAGCGTACGACTCTCGGTCTGGTCCGGCTGCGCGTCAAAAAAGCGGTCGAAGGACTCAACACGATACTCAACGGTCTTTTCGATAAACTCGAATACGAAAACGAAGACCTCAAGGAATTCGACGCCGAATTTGCCGACGAGCTGAACAAAGAAATCGATTCACTTTTCCAGGACTGACGCAGGGAGCCGGTGCATGTCGCTCATCAATTACTCGTCGCGTGAAATCAACTGCAAGATCGTGTACTACGGCGCTGGTTTGTGCGGCAAGACCACGAACATCCAGCACGTTTACAACAAGGTCGATCCCGGAACCAAGGGCAAGCTGATCACGCTGGCCACAGAGATGGACCGCACGCTGTTCTTTGACTTTCTCCCGCTCGAACTGGGTACCGTCAAGGGATTCAAGACCCGGTTCCACCTCTACACCGTGCCCGGCCAGGTGTACTACGACGCGTCGCGCAAGCTCATCCTGCGCGGGGTCGACGGTATCGTATTCGTCGCCGACTCGCAGACCGCGCGCTTCGACGCCAATATCGAGAGCCTGTACAACCTCCACGACAACCTCGATGAGTACAAGCTCAAGATCGAGGACATACCGTTCGTCATCCAGTACAACAAACGGGACATGCCGGACATCATCACCATGGAAGACCTCGAGCAGGAGCTCAATCCCGAAGGGTACCCCAGTTACGAGGCCGTGGCCGTCCAGGGCGACGGTGTGTTCGACACGCTCAAGGCCGTGGCCAAAGGCGTTCTCAAAAAACTTTCCCAGAACTGACCCCCCACCCGCCTCTCCGACAAAAACAGGTTGAGTATCCGCCCCCGGGCGGATATTTTCTTTGAGCCGGGTCGCCCGGGCCTTCCGGACCCGGCGGCCTGTTATTGCCCCCTATCGCTCACCCTCCCCGGGAGGCATGCTTGGACTTCTTCGTCCGGTTGATCGGCACGTTCGGGTACACCGGCTTCTTTCCGGTCGGTCCCGCGACGTTTGCATCGCTCGTATTCGTCCTGATCTACGCGTTCGTGCCCGGCGGCGAGGTCGTGGCGCACCCGATCGTCTGCGTGGTCACGCTGGTCGTTTCGATCCCGGTGTCGACGAGGATGGAGAAATTCTACGGAAAGGACCCCGGGTGTGTCGTGATCGACGAGATCGTGGGTATGCAGGCCGTGCTCGTGGGCGCTTCCGGCGTGGGGCTGTGGGGGTTGGTGGCCGCCTTCGCGTTGTTCCGCGTCTTCGACATCGCCAAGCCTTTTCCCGCGGGCCGCTCTCAGCACCTGCCGGGCGGGTGGGGAATCGTCATCGACGACGTCGTGGCCGGTATCTACGCGCGCATATCCGTGATCCTGTTGTCCCTTTTGATCCCGTCGCTGGGCGGGTTCGTGCCCTGGGGCGGTTGAACTTCCATCGGAAAGTGGTGATGATTGTGTCCAGGAGTGACGTGGAAATCCTGCTCGTCGGCGATGAACTGCTCAAGGGCGAACGAACCGACGCGCACGCGGTGTGGCTGGGTAGCCGGCTCCTCGGCCTCGGAGCGCGGGTGGCGCGAGTCTGTACCGTCGGCGATGACGTCGGGGAAATCTCGGCCATCATCCGCGATCGGCTCGCGGCGACACGTGTTCTGATTGTGACAGGGGGGCTCGGCCCGACGCCGGACGACGTCACCGCCGAGGCAGTCTCCTCGGCCCTCGGACTCGGCCAGGAGTTCCACGAACCTTCCTGGGAAGCTATCCAGAGAATCTTCGCAGCCCACGGCCGCCAGGCGACGGACATCAACCGCAAACAGGCGATGTTTCCCGCCGGCGCGGCGGTGCTTCCAAACGAACTGGGAACGGCGCCCGGATTCACCGTCGATGCCCACGGAGCGACGATCTTCGTGCTGCCGGGACCGCCCGTGGAGGTGCACCGAATGTTCGAGAACGACGTGCTCCCGCGTTTGAGTGCGATCTTCGGGAATGAACCGGTACGGGTCGAAACGTATCGCACCATCGGAGTCGGCGAGTCGTCGCTGCGCGAACTCATCGGGGACAAACTCGATGCCTTGTCCGCATACAATGTGTCGTCGCTTCCTTCCCGGATCAGCGTCGACATCATCCTGACGGAAAAGCCGGACCTCACCGACAGAAATGTTCTCGAGGAAGAGGCCAACCGTTTCGAGCGCGACCTTCGTCAAAAGATCGGCAACTATTTCTTTGAGCGCGGCCCTCGTTCACTGTTCAACGTCGTCCACGACCGGCTCATACAGAGCGGCGAAACGCTGGCCGTCGCCGAGTCCCTGACCGGCGGATGGATCGGCAAGCAGTTCACCGACCTCCCCGGAAGCAGCGCCTACCTCCTGTCCGATGTGGTGGCCTACGCCGACCGGGCAAAAGCCGAATTCCTGGGCGTGCAGCCGGAAACGATCGAAAAGTACGGCGCTGTCAGCGAGGAAACGTGCACCGAAATGGCCCACGGCGCCCGGCACAAGAGCGGCGCCACCTGGGGGCTGGCGACAACCGGGATTGCCGGTCCGGACGGGGGTACGCCCAGAAAGCCCGTGGGGTTGACCTATCTCGGCATCTCCTGGGACGGAGGATGCCTGGTCAAACGCCAGGTGTACGCGGGCACCCGTGACGACGTGCGGCGGCGGGCAAGCGCCGGCGTTGTGTGGATGTTGTTCGACCGGCTGAATTCGTGATGGGACTTCGACTCTTCATCGCCGTTAATCTCGATTCCCGCGTCCGGGACAAAATTGCCTCGGCCATCGACGGGTTTCCCGTCGATCGCCCGCCCTGGAGGTGGACCCGGCCGGTGACCTGGCACGTGACCCTCAAGTTTCTCGGCGACACACCCGACACCGACGTCGCAACCATTTCACGCTGTCTCGAGGGCGTGGCGGCTCGCCACCGCGCTTTCGACCTCGAGCTGCGTGATTTCGGCGGTTTCCCCTCGCTGAAAAGGCCGCGCGTCCTGTTTTTCAGCGCCGACCGGGGTGCCGGGGCGCTCCGTGGCCTCGCCGCCGACGTCGACGAAACGCTCGCCGACGTCATGGGGCTGGCGCCTGAGGCGCGGCGGTTCCACGCTCATGTCACCGTCGCCCGCGTGAAGTCCCGGATTCCGTCCGACCTGGCGGGCCGTCTGGAGGCGGTTCCGGGGTTGGCAGGGGCTGTGCAGACCGTCGCCTCCCTCGACCTGGTAAAGAGCGAATTACACCGCGAGGGGGCCAGATACGAGTGCCTTAAAGCATTTGCACTGCCCCCTGCGCCGTGATACTATTTCCGCGCTGACAAGGCGTTATGTGCTTTCGCCCGACCCCTTGGGACTGGCTGGTTGGGGAGGCGGCGGAAGGTGGGTAGGTGGGTGTAACCAGCCGGTACTGTTTCAGAAAGGGGTTTTCAATGTCCAGGAAGAACGCCGAAGACGAAAGGGCCAAATCACTCGAGCTGGCCATCGCAAAAATTGAAAAGCAATACGGCCAGGGGGCGATCATGCGGTTGGGTGACGGTGGCAGCATCGTTCCCGTCGAAGTTATTCCGACCGGCAGTCTCGCTCTCGACATCGCGCTCGGTGTCGGTGGTGTGCCGATGGGCCGGATCATCGAAGTGTTCGGGCCGGAAGGGTCCGGCAAGACGACGCTGACGAGTTCGATCGTCGCGCAGGCGCAGAAGAAAGGCGGCACGGCCGCATTCGTCGACGCCGAGCACGCGTTCGACATGGCCTACGCCAAAAGAATCGGCGTAGACGTCGACAACCTGCTCATTTCCCAACCCGACACCGGCGAACAGGCCCTCGAGATCACCGAGATGCTGATTCGCAGTGGCGCGCTCGATGTCATCGTGATCGATTCGGTCGCCGCCCTGGTGCCCGCCGCCGAGATCAACGGTGAAATGGGTGACGCACACGTGGGCTTGCAGGCGCGGTTGATGTCGCAGGCCCTCCGCAAACTGACGGGTACGGTGAGCAAGACCAAGACGTGCCTGATCTTTACCAACCAGATCCGGATGAAGATCGGCGTGATGTTCGGCAGCCCGGAAACCACGTCGGGCGGCAAAGCGCTCAAGTTCTATTCGACGGTGCGAATGGACATCCGGCGTATCGGCGCGATCAAGGACGGGGACGTCATTACGGGCAACCGGACCAAGGTCAAGGTCGTCAAGAACAAGGTCGCACCGCCGTTCAAGGTGAGCGAGTTCGACATTATTTACGGAGAGGGCATCAGCTATGAAGGTGACGTCCTGGATATCGGAGCGGACATGGAAGTGGTGAAGAAGAGCGGGACCTGGTATTCGTACGGTGACGTCCGTCTCGGTCAGGGCAAGGAAGCCTCCCGGCGGTTCCTCAGGGAAAACACCGACATCACCGAAGAGATCGCGTCCAGGATCCGCGCGGAGCACGGATTGAACGAGCCCGGCGCAGAAGCCGAGTCCAGGGCTACGCAGGCCCCGGAGGCTACGCAGTCCCCGGATGCGGCGCAGGCCCCGGAGGCGGCGCAGTCTTCGGAGGCGGCGCAGGCCCCGGATGCGGCGCAGGCCCCGGAAGTTACGCCGCCGTCGAAGAAACGCCCCGGCGCCGCCCGGATGAGCAAGCGTTAGATGCCCGATAACGTCATCGAGTTGAAACCGCGCCCCCGGGGACGGGTCACCGTCAAACTCGCCGGGGGGCGGTTTTTTACCATACCGCAGGACGCCGTGACGTTCACCGTCGCCGCGGTGGTGTCGGACGAAGACGTATCCAGGTTCGACCGGATGGACCAGTACTTTCGTGGAAAAGACAAGGCGCACCTTTTGATTTCGCGGCGGATGCGGACGCGGAAACAGGTCGCCGACGCGCTCGACAAGCTGGCCATAGAGGCATCGATACGAAACGGCATCCTGACCGAGCTCGAAGAAACGGGACTCATCGACGATCTCCGTTTTGCCGGCGAATACGTCCGGATCAAGAGGGACGTAAGGCGGCACGGGCCTTACCGGTTGCGTCACGATCTCGGACGCATGGGGGTGACGGGGTCGATCGTCGAGCGCGTTCTGGAAGAGACGTTCGACGTCCCGACACAGGAATCGATGGCACGGGAGCTGGCCGAGACGCGCGCCGCCGGCTGCCCCGTCGACGAAAAGGCCGCGCGGCGTATCGGCGATTTTCTCAGGCGCAGGGGTTTCGATTACGAGGTCGTGAATAACGTGGTCTACGACCTTCTCCACCATTCAAACGTTTCGGACAATGACTACGAATCCTGACAATAAGCAAACGGGTGCCGGGCGATTCGCCGTCGACCGGCTGGTGAAGGACTATCTCGAATTTTTCCGCGCGCGGAAACACGAAGTCGTTTCCAGTGCACCTCTTCTGCCCGAAGATCCCACGCTGCTTTTCACCGCGGCCGGGATGGTGCCCTTCAAGTCGTTCTACAGCGCCCCCGACAAAGCCCCGTATCGGCGCGCCGCTTCTGTGCAGAAGTGCCTTCGCGCTGGCGGGAAGCAGAGCGATCTCGAGAACGTCGGCCGGACACTGCGGCATCACACGTTTTTCGAGATGCTGGGCAACTTCAGCTTCGGCGACTATTTCAAGAAGGAAGCGATCGAGTGGGGGTGGGAACTCTCCGTAGACGTGTGGGGGCTCGACGTCGAGCGTATGTGGATCAGCGTGTTCCAGGACGACGACGAAGCGTTCGACCTGTGGGCGAAACATATCGGCTTTCCCGCCGATCGCATCGTGCGCATGGGCAGGGAAGACAATTTCTGGGGCCCGGTAGGTGACACCGGCGTCTGCGGCCCGTCGTCGGAGATGTACTACGACACCGGCCGCGGGGGCGAAGACGGCTCCCGGCTCGGTGACCCCGGGACCGAAGACCGTTTCATCGAGTACTGGAATCTGGTTTTTCCGCAGTTTTTCTACACGGAATCGGGTAGCTACGACGACCTGCCGCGGCCCGGTATCGACACGGGACTCGGCCTCGAACGCACGGCGTTCATTCTCCAGGAAGCGCCCGACAGCTATCACACCGATGAATTCCTCCCGATCCGCGACGCGGTCGCGCGAGCGCTGCCCGACGAGGTGACCCGGGAAAAGGCGGGACTCGCCCTCAACGTGGCTTCCGATCACGTTCGCGCGCTGACTTTCGCCCTGTCCGAAGGCATCATGCCGTCCAACGAGGGACGCGGGTACGTCCTGCGCCGTCTCCTTCGCCGCGCGCTCACCAAGATGCAGCCGTTCGGAGTCAAGGAACCGTTTCTCGCCCCCGCCGTGGACGTCGTGATCGGGAAGATGGGTGGACGGTATCCCGAGCTTCTGGGACGCGGTGACTTTATCAAGGAGATCATCACCGCCGAGGAAGAACGATTTCTGTCGACACTCGAGCAGGGTATGAGCAAGCTCGGATCGGTCCTCGACAAGGCGGCGGGCAAAGGGGGGGGGCGAGTCGACGGCGGCGACGCATTCGTGCTCTACGACACGTTCGGGTTTCCCCTCGAACTCACCGAAGAACTGGCCGAAGACAGGGGGCTCGCCGTCGAGCGTGCCGGATTCGAGGCGGCCATGGCGAAGCAGAAAGAACGCGCGCGCCGCAGCAGTTTTCATTCCGCGTCACCGGAAATCGACACGGAGTTTGTCGAGTTCGACACCCCCGGGGGGGGGCCGACTGTGTTCGAAGGATACGAAAACGTGTCCTGCGAAGCGACGTTGTGTGCGTATCGCGTGCAAGACGACGCGGAAAACGGCGATGCGTGCAGGGTGGATCTCATCACCGACCGCACCGTGTTCTACGCCGAGAGCGGCGGTCAGGTCGGGGACACCGGCACGGCGGAAATCGGCGGCAAGCGACTCGACGTCGTCGATGCGCGCCACGATGGCGACCGGGTGGTGCACTCGGTGGTCTGGCCGCGAAGCGACAAAGCCGGGCCCGGCGACATTGCTGCGTTCCTCGGTGACAACCGCAACGTCTCGCTGTCCGTGGACGTCGAAATGCGCCTGGCGACGATGAGAAACCATACGGCGACGCACCTGCTGCACGCGGCGCTGCGAACGGTTCTCGGAGATCACGTTGCCCAGGCAGGGTCGCTGGTCGCGCCCGACCGCCTGCGGTTCGATTTTCACCACTACCAGGCGATGACGGACGATCAGGTCTCAGAGGTGGAACGTATCGTGAACGACGCTGTCATGGCCGACATGGACGTCAGCCGCAGAACCATGTCGTACAAGGACGCGGTCGCCGCCGGGGCGATGGCGCTCTTCGGCGAGAAGTATGGAGATGCCGTCCGCGTGGTGTCGGTTGATGATTTTTCCATGGAGCTATGCGGCGGCACTCATCTCGACCGCACGGGCGAGATCGGGTCCTTTCTCATAAGGCAGGAATCCGCCGTCGGCGCCGGCATCCGCCGCGTCGAGGCGCTGAGCGGCCGGGGCGCCCTCGACTACACCAAGGGCGTATTGAACGATCGCCGCCGCGTCGCCGACCTGCTGCGAGTCGGTCCCGACGAGGTGGCGAACAAGGTTCGTGCGCTGGTCGAGGAGTCCGAGTCACTACAGCGCCAGCTCAAAAAAGACGCAGCCCGCCGTGCCAGGGACGAGGCGGCCGAGGCCGTCGAAGGGGCCACACAAGCCGGGGGAGTGACATTCGTGGCCACCATCGTAGACGCGCCGGACGTGGACAGCCTGCGCAAATATGGAGACGAGTTGCGCAACAAGATCGGCGACGGAATAGCGCTCGTGTGCCAGGATAAACGCGAAAAGCCGGTGGTACTGATCGTTGTCTCCGATGGCGTTATCAAGAACCGGTCGATCGACGCATCGGAAATCACGAAGTGGATCGCCGGCGAATTTTCGTATCGTGGTGGCGGCAAGCCCCACATGGCCCAGGTCGGAATTCCGGATAAGGAAGCTTTTGCCGGACTCCGCGACTTTGTGAAGAGCCGGCTCGAGAGCCAGACCTGATTATTGTCCCCTGCGTTTTGCCGGGGAGTGAAGGACAGAATTTATCATGTTTCGCTTTACGATTTTGATCATCACCGCCGCCGTGTTTGTTTCGGCAGCCGTGGCGCCACTCGCCGCGCAGCGGTCGCGGGACCGCTCGACGACGGCGAGCCGCAAAGCCGACACCGACGCCGAAGAGCTCATAGACCAGCAGCAGGATCTGCTCGAGCAGCAGGCCGCGCGGCTGCAGCCGGAGGGACTCGACGCACCGGTCGACCCGGACACCTACGTGATTGGACCGGGCGACCAGTTCATTCTGGTACTGCGCGGTCAGGATCGGCGTGAGCTGAAGCTCCAGGTGCTGCCGGAGGGCACGATCCTGCTTCCTAACTACGGCGCATTTATGGTGGCGGGAATGACGATCACCGAACTGCGAAACCGGCTCGGCGAATCATTGAAGAAATATTACAAAAACATCGAGTTCGACCTGCAGCTGGTTGTGCCCAGGGCGTTCGTCGTTTACGTTCTCGGCGAAGTGGAGATTCCGGGCGCGGTCCGTCTGCATGCGCCCTTTCGGGTGAGCTCGGCCATCGAAGCGGCCGGCGGCGTCAAGCGCAGGGGAAGCCGCCGGTTCATCGAAATCGTGGAAGACGGCGAGGCCGTTCGCCTGGTCGACCTGGTCTCGTTTCTCAGCCTGGGGGACATCGAGGCCAATCCCGCGCTGAAAGAAAAGCAATCCGTTTATGTGCCGCCGATGCAGGCGTTCGCCCAGATCCACGGCGAAGTGTGGAACCGGGGTCCCTACGAGGTCAGGCCCGGAGAGACCATTGCCGACGTGATCCGCCTGGCTGGCGGGACGACGAGTTTTGCCGATCTCGACCGTGTCATCCTCGAGCGTCACAGCCCGACCGGATGGGCATCGATCGAACACTATACCTCGGCGGACCTCGACACCGTCGTCGTCGTCGACCGCGACCAGATCGTGATACCCGACGCGCGTACGTTCGGCAGCGGCGACTACGTGCTCATCAGTGGCGGTGGGGGACGCGAGGGGAAGGTCTATATCGAAGAGGGGGAGACCATCGCCGATTTCACGCCGCGATTCTACCGGCTCATGGAAAATCACGACATCAGCCGCGCCGTCATTGAGCGGAGTTCGGATGACGGCACAGTCGAATACATAAAAGTCGATCTCGAGAAGGTCATCTCGGGCGAGGCGGACGGAAACATACTCCTCGAGGACCGGGACATCATCAGCATACCGAAGGCGGAATATTTTGTGTACGTTGCCGGTGAGGTGACCGATCCGGGAGCGATCCCGTTTCAACGCGGCATGCCGGCGGAACGGTATATCGCCATGGCCGGCGGGCCGTCCCGCAACGGGAGTATGAACAAGCTGACAATTTTTGGCAAAGAAGGCACCAGCCGCAGCGGAGATCGCAACAGCACCGTTTACCGGGGTGACACGATTCTGCTCGAGCGAACCCTGACCAGCTACGTGGGACCAATATTCATCGGGCTGACCTCTCTCACAAGTCTGGTTCTTTCGGTTATCGCGGTGTCGAGGTAGCATCAACGAAGAAGGGATGTGATCGGTCATCAAAGCGCTGATACTGGCAGGGGGTAAGGGCACCCGGCTGCGCCCGATCACGCACACGAGCGCCAAGCAGCTCGTACCGGTGGCGAACAAACCGATACTGTTCTACGGCATCGAGGCGATACGCGACGCGGGAATCTCCGACATCGGTATCGTCGTCGGAGACACGGCACCGGAGGTAATGGACGCCGTCGGCGACGGATCCCGTTTCGGAGTCAGGGTGAAATACATACCACAGGAAGCACCGCTGGGATTGGCGCACGCAGTCAAGATATCGCGGGATTTCTTACTGGAAGATCCATTCGTCATGTATCTCGGCGACAACCTGCTCAGCGGCGGCATCAAGAGTTTTGTCGAGGACTTCGACCGGGGCGACTACGACTCGCAGATCCTGCTGGCCCGGGTCAAGAACCCCAACGAATTCGGCGTCGCCGAGCTCGACGGAGGCCGTGTAGTCGGGTTGGAAGAAAAGCCCAAAAAGCCGAAGAGCGACTACGCGCTGGTCGGTGTGTACATGTTCACTTCCCGGATCTTCGAAGCGACCGCGAAAATCAAACCGAGCTGGCGCAACGAACTCGAAATCACCGACGCCATTCAATATTTGATCGACCAGAACTACGTCGTCAATTCACACGTCGTCGAGGGGTGGTGGAAGGATACCGGAAAGCTCGAAGACATGCTCGACGCCAATCGTATGATTCTCACGGCGGCGCGGGCGACCAAGGTGGAGAGCGAGCAGTTCGAGGATTCGGAGTTTCACGGGCAGGTGCAGCTCGACGAAGGGGTCACGGTGAAGAGGAGCGTGCTGCGCGGTCCCTGTATTGTCGGCGCCGGTTCGACAATCGTCGATTCGTACGTAGGGCCGTTCACCAGCGTCGGTCCCAGGACGCGAATCGAGAGCAGCGAGATCGAAAACAGTATCGTGATGGAAAACTGCACGATCACCGATATCAGCAGCCGCATCGGAGGAAGCCTGATAGGAAAGAATGTAACGATCAATCGTTGCGTAAAGCCGCCGCGTAACTACGGTTTTATGGTCGGGGACAACAGCGAGATTACCGTCCTGTGAGGTGAAGCTTGAACAGTATCGAAGACATTGACCTCAAAGCGCTCATCCTGTCGCGAAAGCGGCTGCTGGATTTCCTGAGCGAGGACGGCGCCGGGAATATCCGCGCCATTGCGGCTGCGATGGCCCGGTGCCTCGACGATGGCGGCACCATATATGCCTGCGGCAACGGGGGGAGCGCGTCCCAGGCCGAGCATTTTTCCGCCGAACTGGTCGGGAGATTCTACCAGGACCGGCGCTCGCTGCCCGTTTACTCGCTGGCGGAAAACGGCGCCGTGTTGAGTTCGTTGGCCAACGACTATTCGTTCGAACACGTTTTTGCCCACCAGATTGCTGGTGTGGGCAGCGAGGGCGACTGCCTGCTCGCCCTGTCGACGAGCGGTAACTCCGAGAACGTCGTTCGGGCCTGCCGGGAGGCGAAGAAAAAAGGTATGCACGTTTTTTCGCTCACCGGTGAGGGGGGCGGTCGTGTCGCTCCCGAATCCGACATCGTCATCGCGGTTCCCGACACCGACACCGCAAGCGTCCAGGAGATTCACCTCCTCGTCGTCCACCTCATCTGCCAGCTGGTCGAGACGGCACTGTTTCGCGCGAAGGATGGAAAGCAGTAAACGCCCCAGATTGCTGTATCTCGTAACAGAGGACTGGTACTTCTGCTCGCACCGGCTCGCCCTCGGCCGTGCTGCCGTGCGGGCCGGTTACGACGTGACGGTCGCCACCCGTGTCCACAAGCACGCGCCGGCTATTACCGAAGCTGGAATGAACGTCGTGGCCCTGCCATGGAGCCGCCGGTCGACCCTCCCCTGGAACGAGCTCCGCACGCTGGCCTCGCTGTACAAACTTTACAGGAATTTCCGACCCGACCTGGTGCACCACGTTGCGCTCAAGCCGGTGTTCTACGGCTCGATGATTGCGCGAATCGCCCGCACCAGGCGGGTGATAAACGCCGTCGCCGGATTCGGATACAGCTTTGTCGCCTCCGGGGCGCGGGCGGCCTTGGCGCGCGGGATCCTCGACACGACTTTCCGGGTCCTCTGCAACCGTCCAGGCGCAAGAGTGCTGGTCCAGAACCCCGACGACGAGCGCGTTCTCGTGGAAGACGGCACGGTCGCCGCCGGCCGGGTGGTGGTCATCCCGGGGTCGGGGGTGGACACGGACCGGTTCGCGCCGGCCCCGGATGGTATGCCGGACGGCAGGGTGCGGGTTACGCTGGTGTCGCGCATGTTATGGTCGAAGGGAGTTGGCGAGTTCGTCGATGCGGCGCGGATCCTGCGCCGCCGGGGAATAGATTTCGAAGCGGTGCTCGTTGGAAGCCCGGATCCGGAAAACCCGCAGGCGATTCCGGAGGAAACGTTGCGGGGCTGGCGCGACGAAGGTGTCGTGGGCTGGCTTGGACACGTCGACGACGTTCCCTCGGTATGGGCCCGCTCGCACGTCGCCGTCCTTCCCAGTCACCGCGAGGGGTTGCCCAGAACACTCCTCGAAGCGGCCGCCTGCGGTGTGCCGATGGTCGCCACGGACGTCCCCGGTTGCCGTGAGGTCGTCGTCGACGACCGCAGCGGATTACTCGTGCCGGCGCGGGACGCTTCCGCCCTGGCCGACGCGATCGAACGGCTCATATCAGAGCCCGCAACGCGGCGGGAGATGGGCCGGGCGGCTAGAGCCGATGCGGTAGAAAAATTCTCGGAGCCGGTCGTGATCGAAAAAATGCTGGCACTTTACCGCTCGATGCTGGAGGACGCGTGAATGACGCCGCGGTCAAAACTAGTTTCTATGTCACCGGGGCATCCGGTTTTCTCGGCCGCCGTGTCTGCTCGAGGCTGGCGGCGCACGGGACGGTGCGGGCACTGATGAGGTCGGCGGTCGACGGGCCGTGGGACGCCGTCGACATGGTCGACCTGGCCAAAGACCCACCACCGCCGGGCGCGCTCGCGGGCGTCGAAACCGTCATCCATCTGGCAGCACGCACGCACGCGGTCGATGAATCCGGCGATACCGAGGGACTGTACCGCGCTATCAACGTGGACGGCACCCGCCGCCTGCTCGAGGCCGCGAAGAGCGCCGGGGTCCGCCGATTCGTGTTTGTCAGCAGCGTCAAGGCGATGGGTGAGGGCGGGGACGGGGTGCAGGACGAGACGGCGACGCCGGTTCCCGCGACCTGGTACGGAAAGACCAAGCGCGCCGCCGAGACGATGGTGATGGACGGCTCCTGGCCCCACGAGGCCGTCGTGCTGAGGCCGGCATTGATGTACGGGAAAGGAGTGGCCGGGAACGTGGGACGGATGATCGAAGCGGTGCGGGCCGGGCGGTTTCCGCCGGTACCCGAGGTGGGCAATTCGCGCTCGATGGTTCATGGCGACGACGCGGCCCACGCCATCGTTCTCGCGGCGACCGGCGCGCGCGCCGCCGGCCGGTTGTTCATCGTAACCGATGGCCGGCCGTGTTCGACGCGGGAGATGTACGAATGGATATGCAAGGCGCTGGGGCAGACACCGCGGAGGCGGACACCGCCTCTGTCGATGTATCGCGGCCTGGCGAAAGTGGGCGACGTTCTGGGACGGCTCCGGGGCAGGCGCTGGATATTCGATTCGGAAGCGTTTGGCAAGCTCTTCGGGTCGGCCGCCTACGATTCGTCGGCGATCTGCCGCGAACTGGGTTTCGAGCCGAAGTGGACGTTCCGGACGGCTTTGCCGGAAATGGTTTCGGGCGCGACGGAATCCGCTGCGACGGATTCTGCGGGACAAAGGGGGTAACCGGAAGTGTGCGGGATCGCCGGTATCGTCGTTCGTGAGGGATCGGTCGAGCCCTACCTCGAAAACCTCGACGATGCGGCGGCGAGGTTCGTCCATCGGGGACCCGACCACGGAGGGCGGTTCGTCGGGGGGCGCGCCGCGCTGGCGCACCGCAGGCTGGCCATCATCGACACGTCGCCGGCGGGTAACCAGCCGATGTCGGACGAGTCGGGGCGTTACACGATCGTTTACAACGGCGAGTTGTACAATTTTCGCGAACTGCGGAATCAGTTGGCCGGTGAGGGCGTTGTGTTCGGGTCGGATTCGGATTCGGAAGTAATGCTCAAGCTGTTCATCGCCCGGGGGGCGGCGGCGCTCGACGACGCAAACGGATTTTTCGCGTTTGCCGTATTCGATTCTGAGCGCCAGTCGCTGTTCGTTGCCCGCGACAGGTTCGGGATCAAACCGCTCTACTACTGTTCCACCGACTACGGTTTTATATTCGCCTCGGAACTCAGGTCTTTGCTCGCGTTCCCCGTCGAACGGCGGATCGACGACGTTTCGCTCTACCAGTACCTTCAGCTGAGCTATATTCCGGCCCCGCACACGATACTGAAAAACGTAAACAAGCTCGAACCAGGGTGCTGGCTCGAAACCGATGGCTCGGTACCGGAAATCCGGCGATACTATAGGCTCCCGCGCGACGGCGCGGCGGCGGCCGGTCCCGCCGTCACGTCTTACGACGACGCCGTCGCCCGAGTGCGATCGACGCTCGACGATGCCGTAGGCATGCGGCTCGTCTCCGACGTCCCGCTGGGTGCCTTTCTCAGCGGCGGTATCGACTCGACGGTGATCGCCGCGCTGGCCGCGCGGCACACCGACCGCCTCAAGACCTTTTCGATCGGATTCAGGGATAACGAGTTTTACGACGAAACGCCCGACGCCCTCGCGGCGGCGCGCGCGATCGACACCGACCATACCGCGTTCCGGTTGACTTCGCAGAACCTGTTCGACCACCTGTACGACACTCTCGATCATCTCGACGAACCGTTCGCCGACTCGTCGGCGCTGGCGGTCAACATCCTCTCGATGCGCACGAGGGAGCACGTCAAGGTGGCTCTGTCCGGCGACGGCGCAGACGAACTGCTCGGTGGCTACAACAAACACTACGCTGATTACCGTGCGCGCCGGGGCGGGGCCGCGGTCGCGCTCGTGAAGGCGCTTTCGCCGTTGTGGAGCTTTTTGCCCGCGTCGCGCGACTCCGTCTTTTCGAACCGTGTCCGGCAACTCCGCCGTTTTTCGCAATCGGCCGGGTTGCCCGCCGGACGCCGGTACTGGGAGTGGTGCAAATTCACGTCGGGGGAACAGGCGCTCCGGGTTATGACGGGCGAATCCGCTGCGACCGGCATGGACTACCGTCGCCGCGTCGAAGCTGCCGTTGAGGGGATTCGCGACGACGGCACTCTCAACGACGTGTTCCGTGCCGACGTCAGTCTGGTGCTGGCGAACGACATGTTGCGAAAGGTCGACTCTATGTCGATGGCGAATAGTCTGGAAGTCCGGGTTCCTTACCTCGACCACCGTTTCGTAGAGCTGTGTTTCTCGCTGCCCGCCGGGTACAAGATCGGCGCGGGAGTGCGCAAGAAGATATTACGCGACGCCTTCGCCTCGATCATTCCCGCCCGGGCACTCGAAAAACCGAAACACGGGTTCGAGGTACCTCTTCTGCACTGGTTCAGGACGGGTCTGCGGCCGTTGATCGAGGACGACCTGCTTTCCGACGATTTCGTCGCCGGCCAGGGCGTATTTGACCCCGCCGGCGTGGCGGCCCTCAGAAAGAGGCTGTTTTCGGCCCGGCCTGGCGACGTCGCACCGTTGGTGTGGGCACTGGTCGTATTCCAGCACTGGTGGCGAAAGTACATGGATTGAGGCCGGTTGTGGTCCGTGCCGCCTCCGGAGAGTGATTTATTTTCTTGTCTTACCGGCTGTGTCTACATATCCTGAAACATCCTCTGACGACGCGGGAATACCGCGGGAATATTAATGAAACCGAGGGACTGACGACGTGACCGCACTGGTTTGCTTTCTGATCGCTTTCGGAGTGTCGTATCTGGGCACCCTCGGGCTGCTGCGCATCCCCATGGTGAGGGGCTTTATCGACGTTCCCAACGAGCGAAGTTCGCACGAGGCGCCCAAATCCAGGATCGGCGGCGTTGCCATCGTGGTCTCGTTCTACGCGGCGCTCGTGTGGTTGTGGGTGTCACAACCGGAGACTCGGGTATTTATGCCGCTGGCCGTCGGGTCCGCGATGCTGTTTCTCACCGGCCTGATCGATGACTGGCGCGGGCTCGGCGTAAAAATCAAGTTTGCCATGCAGATCGTCGCGGCGATTACGGTAGTGTCGTTCGGGGTCTCGATCGACCACATATACATACCGGCCGCCGGGAGCGTGGAACTGGGCTGGACCGGTATTCCGATCACCGTTCTGTTCATCGTCGGAAGCATTAACTTCTACAACTTCATAGACGGTATCGACGGGCTGGCCGCGGGCAGCGCGTTTATCGCGGCGGGGTTTCTGGCGCTGATCTCCATGACGCTGGGGCACTCGGCACTCGCGCTGGTACTTGTCGCGGCAGCCGGCAGTTCCATCGGCTTTTTACAGTTCAATTTTCCCCCGTCAAAATTGTTCATGGGTGACAGCGGAAGCACATTTCTCGGCTTCTTTTTTGCGTATACCGCCGTCGCGGCCAACGGGCTGACGCCCGAGCTTCCGGTGTTCATTCCGGTTCTGATCCTGTCGTCGCTCTACCTCGACGCGGGGTTGACCCTGTTCAACCGCCTGATCAAGCGTGAAAACATATTCAAAGCGCACCATACTCACTATTACCAGAGGCTCCTCTCGCTCGGGTTGAATCACAAACAGGTCACGCTGCTCGAGTACCTGGTGCTCATCCTTCTTGGTGTAAGCGCTGTCGTTTACTTCAAGGCGGGCGAGTATTTTCCCGTGTTTATAAGCGCGTGCTGGATCACGCTTTTTACGCTGGCCATTTTGAAGATCCGTGGCCTGGAACGCGGCGACAAGCTGTTCTGGGAAAAGCGCACTTTGTTCGTCATCGGCCTCGATCTGGTACTGATCACGGTGGCGTACCTGGGTGCGTATTTCATGAGGATGAATTTCCGCTTCACCGATCCGGAAGGCACGGCGGTTCTGCGCGCGCTTCCGATCGTGCTGATCGTTCGAAGCGCCGTGTTCCACAAACTGGGCTTGTACCGGAGCGTGTACAAGTACACGAGCACGGCGGACATCGTGCGAATACTCAAGGCGGTCACGATGGGGTCGGCCATCATTCTGACCACCGTTGTCCTGCTCTACCGTTTTGTCTCGTTTCCGAGAACGCTGTTCATAATCGAATTTTTTCTGCTGACGCTGCTCATCCTCGGGTCGAGATTCTCTTTCCGCCTGTTCCACGAGATCGGCAAGGAAGCGCACGGCGCCAACGTGAAGCGATACGGGATTGTCGGCGCTGGAGACTTCGGAGAACGGGTCGCGCGCGAGCTGCGTAACGACAGCACCCGGACGACAGTGGTGTCCTGTTTTATCGACGACGCCCCGGGCAAGATCGGGATGACGCTGCACGGAGCGCCGATCGTGGGGCCGGTCGACACCCTGGAGGCGATCGTGGCGAAGTACAAACTGGACGCGATCGTCGTGGGAATCGCCCGTCTCGACCAATACAGGATGGAACAGATTGCCGGGGCTGCCCGGGCCGCGGGGGTGGCGCTGGAGGGCCGTCAGAGCTCGTTGAAAAAGGATCCCGTTCGACCGGACGAGTTGTTCGAGAAGCTCGCACACGGGATCGGAAGGACCCGCGCCTGCGACGTGGGGACGCCGTCCCGCGTATTTTATCGCGGCAAACGTGTGCTGCTCACCGGCGGCGGCGGACCATCCGGCCCGGCGTTAGCCCGCAAGCTGTCTGAACTCGGCGCGGTGGTAACCGTGCAGACCGATTCGCCTCACGACGCCAGCAGATTCAACGCGGACCTGCGGAAGGACGTGTTCGTCCACATGGGACCGCCGGTGGGACCCGAAGGCTGGAAGAGCCTCTTCGACTCCGCCCGGCCCGACGTGGTGTTCTACTGCCTTGCCCTCGAAGTGCCGGCCGACTCGTACTCGGAGTCCTTCCTGTGGCACGCTTCGGTTTCGACGACGGTGGACCTGATGTCCGCCGTTGCCGGCTCGAGCGTATCTTCACTCGTGATGGTTTCGAATCGTGGAGCTGGGGCGCAACGAACCGCCGCGGATGCGGCTGCGGTCGCCGAAGCCATATTGCTCAACGGTGTGCTCCCGGACACTGTCGTACCACAGGTGATCCGATTGCCCCGGGTACTGGATTCGGGCGATCTCCTCGACGTGTTCAACGCGTGGTCGGGCGCAGCGCCGGGCCCAGACACCGGATACGACGTGCTCGAGCCCGAAGCAGTGGCGGTCGTGCTTGACACCGCGGCTTCCGGCCCGGGTCGCGTCATTGTCGTGCCCCAGTGGAGCGGTTCGTTTTCGGCGGTGGACGCGGAATCGATCCTCAACGGCAGGCCGGGCCCCGGAAGGACGGATCAATGGGATCGCATCGATCGCAACGCAGGCCCGTTGTATCCGGCTGAAGCCATCGCGGGGCCCCCGACACCGGGTGCGATACGATCGGTCGCCGGGGTCGCCGTCGTGACCCCCCTCTGTCCCGCCGATGAAACCGTCGCGGCCGCCCTGGCCAGCGACCCGCCCGACGCCACCGGGGACGAGCGGATCAGGTGGATGGAAGCGGCGACTGCGTCGCTGTATCGTGACTCGGCCTCCGGCGCTGATACCGCCCCTGAGGCGGACTCCACCCGCGAGAAGGAGCGGTTGTGAAACAGTTCTTCTTTGTACTTCAGTCGATGCGGCCCGGCCAGTGGACCAAAAACCTCGTGGTGTTTGCCGGACTCGTCTTCTCGCAAAACCTTTTTGATCGCCAGCTCGCCGCCAAGAGCGTCGAAGCTTTTGTCGTGTTCTGCCTGTTGTCGGGGATGATCTATCTCGTCAACGACATAGCCGATATCGAGCGTGACAAGCTCCACGCCCGCAAGAAGCACCGTGCGCTGCCCTCCGGGCGCCTCAAACTATCGACGGCGGTGGTTGCGTCGATCGTCGGAACACTGGCCGGCCTCTATCTCGCCTGGCTGGTTGGGCGCGAGTTTTTTGTCGTCGCCGTCGTGTTCTTTGCGTTGAACATGCTATACTCGTTCGTCATCAAGCGTATTGTGCTTCTCGACGTGATGAGCATTTCGATCAGTTTCATACTGCGCGCGATCGGGGGAGTGGAAGCCCTGCGCAGTCTGGAGCCGTCGATCGAGATATCGCCTTGGCTCTTGATCTGCACCCTGTTCCTTTCCCTGTTTCTCGGGTTCTGCAAACGACGGCACGAGCTGGTCACCCTGTCCAACGCCCACCAGCACCGGCGGTCTCTGCGGGAATATTCGCCGGCGCTGCTCGACCAACTCGTTGGAATCACCGCAGGCGGGTCAGTGCTCGCGTACGCGATATACACAATCTGGCCCGACACCGTGGACAATTTCGGCTCGACGGACCTGGTTTATACAGTGCCGCTGGTTCTGCTCGGCGTCATGCGCTACCTTTACCTGGTCTACACCCAGCAGAAGGGCGGAAGCCCCTCCGAGCTCCTCCTCCACGAGAAATTCCTGCTGGTCACGGTTGTCACGTGGGGCGCTCTGGTGATTGTGTTGTTGGGTGGATTCAGGTAAAATCATCACCCCCCCCCCGGGGGGGATTCACACCATCTTGTAAACGAGCGAGGAGATCAATGGCATCCAGAGTAGCCGTTTTGTTCACGACTCCCGAGACCGTCCTTGCGGACTACCAGAAAGTAATGGAGCTGGCGTGCTGGACAGAGACGCTCACGGGGGAGAGGGAACTACTCCTTAAGTTGAACCTCTCCTGGACAAAGTATTTCCCCTCGTGTTCCAGTCAGCCGTGGCAGGTGGAAGGCGTCGTAAAGACGCTTCTGGAGGGGCACTACACGCCGGAGACGGTGATTCCCGTCGAGAACAAAACCGTAGTGACCAATCCCCGAAAGGGGGCCAGGAACAACCTGTGGATGCCCGTGCTGGACGAGTACGGGTGCCGTTTCCAACCGCTGACAGAGATCGAGTGG
The DNA here is from genome assembly GCA_965371015.1 of uncultured bacterium. Taxonomy (GTDB): domain Bacteria; phylum Krumholzibacteriota; class Krumholzibacteriia; order WVZY01; family JAKEHA01; genus CBDUWU01. The sequence continues at coordinate 35,791 of CBDUWU010000001.1, forward strand.
AAGGTTCACCGCTTCGAGGCGGATCTACTGAAACTCAATGACATCTTTCCCGAGGGCATCGAGATCCCGTCGATCTACGAGGGCAGAGACATTCTGCACCTGCCGACGGTGAAGACCCACGGACATTCCATCACCACAGGCGCGATCAAGAACGCGTTCGGGGGATTACTCAAGGAAGTGCGGCACTACGCCCACAAATATATTCACGAATTAATGGTCGAGCTGCTGCTGCTGCCGCGCGAGCTTCAGCCCACCGTGGTCGCCTTTAGGGCCGGCACGGGGGCCGGCGCCGGCGCCGGGCCCCGGACGATGATCCCGAGGATTCAGAATGTCATCCTGGCCAGTTCCGACTCGGTTGCGATCGACGCGGTGGCGGCGAAAATGATGGGGTACGACCCGTTGGAAATTCCGTATCTGCGCATGGCAACGGAGATGGGTCTGGGTGAAGGCCGAATCGGGCACATCGAGATCGCGGGGGAACCGATCGACAATATCAACTTTCACTTCCAGACCCGGAAAAGTCTGGTGATCTGGGGCGACCAGATGTTGCGTCTGGGCCCGCTGCGGTTCCTGGAGAAGTTGTTACTCCACTCACCGCTCATGGTGTGGGCGCCTTTCGCGTCGAACGTGTATCACGACTACATGTGGTACCCGACGGTCGGCGCCAGACGCATCCGGGAGTTCTCACGCACCCCCTGGGGCGAGTTGTTCGAACGGTATAAGAAATTACCACGAAACGAACCGGACGGCGGTTGAGTCATGCCCCTGAACGCCTCACGAGCTCGAAACGTACGCGCCATAACGCGGGCGAAGGTCAACCTTTCTCTCGAGGTCATCCGGCGCCGGGGCGACGGCTTCCACGAGATCGAAACGATCTTCCAGTCGATCAGTATGGCGGACGAACTTGATATCAAGTGGAACGGCGATGGAGTGATCGAGATTTCGTGCTCCGATCCGGGCATTCCGGTCGATGCGACTAACCTCTGCCACCGGGCCATAGCGGCGATGCGCCGTCACGCCGGGGAGGATCTCGGAGCGCGGATCCACATAGAAAAGCGGATTCCGTCTTCGGCCGGCCTCGGGGGCGGCAGCGCCAACGCCGCCGGAGTGATTCTCGCCGTGGACCAGGCGCTGAAACTGCGGCTCCCCGTGGGGAAACTCGAGGCCGTGGCAGCAGGGCTCGGTAGTGATATTCCATTTATGCTCCACGGAGGGACAATGCTCGGGCGTGGCAGGGGCGAAATACTGACCCGGCTCGACGAAATGAAAGAGTGTTATTTCACTATAGTGAAACCCCCGGTAAGTATTTCGACAGCTTGGGTTTATGAGAATATCAATTTGGCGTTGACAAAGCACAAGCCGCGGATTAACCTGAGAACGGTAAATGCCGTTCTGGCAAGGTTTCCCGGGGTTACTGCGTCGTTCCGGAACGCGTTGGAAGATGTTGTTTGCCCGACCCATCCGGTCGTCTCCGGGATCCTGGACGAATTGCTGGCGACGCGGCCGAGTTTTGCCTCGATGTCGGGAAGCGGCTCTGCTCTGTACGCCATTTATGACAACGAAGCGCAAGCAGTCGAGACAGCTGAGCGGTTTTCGGTGAAAGAGTTCTTTTGCTCTGTAGCCACTCCAGCGAAGCGAGCGGTAGAAATCTCTGAATTAGAGGGATGAGTTCGCGGACGAGGACGCTCAAAAGGGGGAGCTCGATGAATATCACCGAAGTAAGGATTTCTCTCAGAGACGACGCCAAGCTCAAGGCGTTCGCGAGTATCACGCTGGACAACTGCTTTGTTGTCCGCGGGCTCAAGATTATCGAAGGAAAAACCGGCACTTTCATTGCCATGCCGAGTCGCAAGCGCAAGGATGGCGAGTACCAGGATATCGCCCATCCGATCAATAACGACGCCCGGGCGGTCATGGAGAGGGTCATCCTCAAGGCCTACAGGGAGGAAGTCGAGAGTAGCGCGGTAACACAACCTCCCGACGCCGAATGACGTCGAACTGACGATGGATAGCTCGTCCCTTTTCGGGGCGTTGCAACAGTTCTTAGTGGGGCGTCGACAAGTGGTAAGTCACAGGGTTTTGGTCCCTGCATCGGGGGTTCGAATCCTCCCGCCCCAACCAACAAGAGGGAACAATATAGGTAGGCACCGATCTCGGACGGGTGGTTGCCTATCTTTTTTTTTCAGGAGTCGCACCGATGGACGGATTGAAAATTATCTCCGGTAATGCGAACAGGCCGCTGGCGGAAAAGGTGGGCGAACACCTCGGTCTCGAAATGTGTGACGTGACGCTGGATCGATTTGCCGACGGCGAGATCAGGTGCAAGATCAACGAGAACATCCGAGGTGTCGACGTGTTTATCGTCCAGTCGACACAACCGCCGGCGGAGAACCTGATGGAGCTCCTCATCCTGATCGATGCGTGCTTTCTAGCGTCGGCGGAACGGATTACCGTGGTGATTCCTTACTACGGTTACGCCCGACAGGACCGCAAAGACCAGGCGCGGGTCCCCCTGACGGCCAAGCTGGTGGCCAAGCTGGTGGAGGTGGCGGGAACCAACCGCGTGTTGACGCTCGACCTCCACAGCGCTCAGATCCAGGGATTTTTCAATATTCAGGCGGATAATCTTTTTGCGGCGCCCGTGATGCTTGAATATATTAGGTCTTTGCAGTCCGACAACCTGATGATCGTTGCGCCCGATGTGGGAAGCACCAAGATGGTGCGGGCTTTCGCCAAGCGGCTCAACGTCGAGATGGCCGTGGTCGACAAGCGCCGCCATGCGGTAGACCAGACCCAGGTCATGAACATCATCGGTGACGTCAGCGGCAAGGACGTTGTGATCCTCGACGATATGGTTTCCACGGCGGGGACGCTCGTGAACGGCGCCATAGCGATTGCCGAGGCCGGGGCCCGGTCTATCACGGCGTGCGCGACTCACCCCGTGTTTGCGGGAGAAGCGTGCAAGCGTATCATGGAGTCGCCTATCAAGGACGTCGTTGTCACCAACTCGGTGCCGTTCGACCGGATGATGCAGTGCCCCAAAGTCAAGGTTCTCGACGTTTCGGAGCTGATCGCGGAAGCAATCAAGAGAATTCATTACAACGAATCAGTCAGTACGTTATTTGTTTGAATCGACGCAATATTGCCGGCGGCCCCGCGGAGACGGGGGAGTCGGCGCGGAACAAAAGGTGATGCAACATGGAGATATTTAAACTGGAAACGACGATCCGGACGGACTCGGGTAAGGGGTTCACACGCAAGTTGCGCTCGACCGGGCGGATTCCAGCGATACTATACGGCCAGAAACAAGACGCCATCAGCCTGGAGATAGATGAGGCTGAGATCCGGACTGTTCTCCATCAGACATCCGAAAGCGCGATCATCGATCTGGTCGTCGAGGGCGACGAGTCCGGCGAGCCGGTCAACGTGATCATACGCGACGTCCAGCGCCACCCGGCGACGGGCAGATTGTTGCACATCGATTTCCAGAGGATCAAATACGGAGAGAAGATCCGCGTCGAAATCAAGGTCATACTGAACGGGGTGCCCGCCGGCGTCAAGGAACAGGGCGGCATTCTCGAACACGGTATGCGCTTGTTGCAGATGAACTGCCTCCCGAGCAAGATCCCCGAGTCCATAGAAATCGATGTATCCGGGCTGATGATCGGCGACGCGATCAAGCTGAAGCAAATCGACGAAAGCTATCCGGATTTCGATTTCCTCGATGACGCTGAATCGACTATGGTCGGCGTTATTCCGCCGATCGTCGAGGCGAAACCCGCCGAAGAAGAAGTTGAAGAGATCGAGGGAGAACCGGAACTGGTCGACAAGGAAGGCGAGAAAGGTCCGGAGGAAGAGGCGGAGAGCAAGGAGTCCTAGCGGTGGGGGACGGACTCGAGAGCCCGCAGGAACGATCACGCATACCCGATGGGCACCAACCGCATCATCTGCGGCCTGGGAAATCCGGGCCCGGAATACGCTGATACCCCCCACAATCTGGGGTTCTGGGTTGTCGATCTGCTCTGCGAGCGGTTCGGCGGCCGGTGGAAACGTCCGTCTGGTGACACCCTGGCCAGCCGGTTTTCGGTCGGCCGGGTGCCGGTCATACTCCTGCAACCGCTCACTTATATGAATCTCTCGGGTCGGGCCGTGGAGTGGTTCATCCCGGACCCTGACGGGGACTTCGATACCACGACAATTCTGGTGATTTGTGACGATACGGCGCTGCCGCTGGGGCGTCTCCGATTGCGCCAGAAGGGTAGCGACGGCGGGCACAACGGTCTCGCGTCGATCATAGAAGCCCTTGGCACCACACGATTTCCGAGGCTCAGGCTGGGAGTGGGGCCGGTCCCGGAAGGGGAGGACCAGGCGGAATTCGTGCTGGATCCTTTTTCAAGCGCCGACACGAAAACGGCACGGCGCATGGCCCGGCGCGCGGCCGACTGCGCGGAGATGTGGGTGCGCGAAGGCCTGGATCCGGCGATGACCCGGTTCAATACCCGCGACAGTGACTCCCCGGGCGGGGGAGGCGACCGAGAAGGGGATTGACGGGATTTCACAACTGCGTTATATTACGACATCTATGCCGCTGGCCCGCGCGGGTCGGCGGCAACATTTTCAATCCAAGGCTCTCTACCTTCCGGCTGCTCCCGGCGGTGCGGAAGGTCATAGTCCGAAGGGAGGCAGATATTCGTGACAAGTTACGAATGTGCTATCGTGTTCTACCCGAATCTCGGTGACGACGGTGTCAAGGCGGGCACTCAGAAGTACGCCCGCGTTATCCACGAAGGCGGCGGCGAGTTGACCGCCCTGGAAACGTGGGGGCAGCGAAAGCTCGCCTACGAGATCAATCACCAGTCCGAGGGTGTCTATTTCTTTTACCGTTTCAGGGGTAACAACGAAATCCTTCTGGAACTCGGCCGCCAACTCCGGATCGATGAATCCGTACTGCGGCACCTGGTCGTCAAGGACGATCTGGCCAAGGGCAACGAGCCCAAGGTCGAACTGGAGGCCCTGGAAACCGTCGCTGGCGGACCGAAGGAGGGATTCTAGTCGTGGGAAAGCCGAGGAAGAAAAAGGAAAAGAAAGACAAGCGCAATTTCAGAGCCCGCAAGCGGAAGCCGTTTCTCGATGAGGTAACTTTCATCGATTACAAGGACATTCGCCTGTTGAGAAGGTTTATGACGGACCGGGGGAAGATCACTCCCAGGCGCATCACCGGTGCGACGGCGAAACAGCAGCGAATGGTTGCAAGCGCGGTCAAACGGGCGCGGATCCTCGCGCTGGTGCCGTTCGTCAAGGAATACTACCGATAGTTCAAACCCAGGGAGGAAATCGTGGAAGTAATTCTGTTGGATACGGTGCCTTCGCTGGGTGACCGCGGTGAGACCGTCAAGGTCAAGCCGGGGTATGCTCGGAATTTTCTCTTTCCGAGAAAACTTGCCCTCCCCGCCACTACGTCGAGCCGGCGGGTGTTCAGCGAAGAAGAAAAAGTTCTCACCAAGCGCGACGAACTGGCCAAGCACACGGCCCAGGCCGCTGCCGGGAAACTCAACGGCGTATCGTGTACCATTCCCGTGCAGGTGGGCGATGAAGACAAATTGTACGGTTCGGTGACGGCCGGCGATATTTCCAAGGTTCTCAAGGACCAGGGCTACGACATCGACAAAAAGCAGATAATGCTCGAGGAGCCGATCAAGCAGCTCGGTGTGTACACCATCGACGTCAAGCTGCACCGCGACGTCAACGCTCCTGTCAAGGTGTGGGTGGTCAAGGAATAGCCGGAGGCGCCGGCCTCTGTATCCGGCCGGTGCGCAAATTCAGCCTGGGGGTAAAACCGTGCTGACAGTAATCATGGCCGGTGGCGTCGGTGAGAGGTTCTGGCCCTGGAGCCGGCGGAAACGCCCGAAACAGCTCCTCGACCTGACCGGGCGGGGTAGCATGATCGACCTGACCGTTGATCGTCTCGAAGGGCTGTCCTCACCCGATGAAATCCTGATTGTCACCAACGTCGAGCAGCGGGACTCGATCCTGGCCGAGGTCTCCGGAAGGGTGCCGCCGGAAAACGTCATCGGCGAACCGGTCGGGAAGAATACGGCGCCCTGTATCGGGCTGGCGGCTCTGCTTCTCCGCCGCAAGCACGGGAATCAACCGATGCTCGTGCTCCCTGCCGACCATCTGGTCGAACCGATCGAAAATTTCAGGGAACTCGTGCAGTCGGCCGCGGCCTACGTCGCCGATCACGGAGCCCTGCTCACCTTCGGTATCAAGCCGACCAGACCGGAAACTGGTTACGGATATATCCACGCGGGCGAAGCCCTGACCGATAGCGGTGGTGCTCCGGTTTTCCGGACGCTGGAATTTCTCGAAAAACCGGACGTCCCCACGGCACGGAAATTCGTCGAGTCGGGAGACTATTTCTGGAACAGCGGCATGTTCATGTGGACGGCGGACGTGATCCTCGACGAGATCTCCGCCCACCTTCCGGACCTCGCCGCAGTGCTCGACCGGATCGAAGCCGAATCGGGAACGCGCCAGCTGCCCGAGGTGTTAAAAGAACAATACCCCCAGGCCCCATCCATTTCGATAGATTACGGCATCATGGAAAAAGCGGCCGACGTCGTGGTAATGAAAGCGGAATTCGACTGGAATGACGTCGGAAGCTGGGAATTCATTCGCGATGTTCACGACGCCGACTCCGACGGAAACGTGACCGTGGGAGACACCGTAATGATCGATGCCGGGGGCAACACTGTGGTGTCGCCGGACCGGATGGTGGCGATACTGGGTGTCGACGATATCGTTGTCGTCGACGGGGGAGATTCGATACTGGTCTGCAAACGCGATCGCGTTCAGGAAGTCAAAAAGATCGTTCAGGCCCTTCACGAAAAAAAGTACAAAAACCTGGTCTGAACCGGTATGGAGGTTACAAGATATGAAACGACCTGTGCTATGGATTTGCGTTGTTCTTCTGGCGGGAGCTCTCGTCGAGGGGTGCGGCGGCTCGGACGAATCATACGTTGACAACGAAGACGCGCTTGCCGCGAAGGTGGAGGATTGGACGCTGACCAAAGAGTTTCTGTACGATTTCATCGAGCAATTGCCCGATGCGCAGAAAGTCAAGTATGATACGCCGCAGGGCCGGGCGTCGCTCACCGACCAGCTCATGGGGGAAGAATTGTTCTACCGCGAAGCTCTGAACGGCGACTACGAGAATAAGGAAGAAGTCAATAAGCAGATCGAGGAAGTGACACGCCGGATACTCATCCAGGCCTATTATCGCGAAGTGGTCGAGAACCGGGCGCGGCCGACCGAAGAAGAAATGGTCGAATGGTACGATTCCCACAGGGACGTTTATACGGCGCTGCCGGTGATCAAAGCGCAGCACATATTCTCGAAGAACAAGGAAAAACTCGAAGAACTCAAAATCCGGATACTGGAGGGTGGCGAGAAAATGACAACGCTGGCCCACAAGTACTCGGAAGACAAGCTGACCCAGCCCGATGGCGGAGACCTGGGTTATTTCAACCCGGGTGGCTACATCCGCGGGGTGGGATTCTCGGACGAGTTCAGCGACGCGGTGGCCGAGATGGAGCCCCGCACCTTGTACGGACCCATCAAGTGGGGAAAAGGGTATTCGCTCGTTCGCGTCAACGAGAAGCGCGTCGCCGAAGCCAAACCGTTTCCCGAGGTCCGGCAGGAAATATCGGACCAGTTGATGCGCCAGAAGATCGAACGGGTGAAAACAGAAGTAGTGCGTGAAATTCGCGAAAACTACGACTGGCGCAACTACATGGACGAGTACTTCCGCTCGATCCAGAGGTCACCCGCGGAGCTGTTCCAATACGCCCAGACCACCGAAGACTCGTGGGAACGACTGAGGGCTTTCGAGGAAATTCTTGAGAAGTTTCCCGAGTCCGAGCACGCGCCCCAGGCGATGTTCATGATCGGTTTCGTCTATCTGGAGGAACTGCAGGACAAAGTCTCGGCGGAACGTTCATTCGCAAGGCTGCTCGCCCGCTATCCCGACAGCGACGTCGCCGATTCCGCCCGGTGGATGGTCGATAACATGGACAAGCCGATGCCCGATTTCGAGAGCATCGAGGAACTCAACGAGAAGCTGTCGGACGGCTAGGACCCGGGCCGGGGGCGGCCCCGGGAGGCGTTGCCATGGCGAATGCCGGATCGGATTTCGTAAGAGTTTCCATCGGCGGGCTGGTCAAAGACCAGCGCGACAATCCGGTGGTTCTTCTGCGGCGGGAAGACGGAGACGAAGTGCTTCCGATCTGGATCGGTCAGTCGGAAGCGCTTGCCATCGAACTCCAGTTGCGGGGAGAAGTTTTTGAAAGACCTTTGACCCACGATCTGCTGAAGACGTCGGTCGAGAGTCTGGGGGCGTCGGTGGTCAAGGTCGCCATCACGGAGTTGAAGGACAATACTTTTTTTGCCAAACTCTATCTCCAGCGGGACAACGAGATATACGCCATCGACGCGCGCCCCAGTGACTCGATCGCCCTCGCCCTGAAGGCGAGCGCCGACATATACGTTGCCCGTGACGTGTTCAAAAACCACAATCGTCTCATGCAGAGAGATCAGCTGCCCAGCGACAGTCCGGATGAAGCACTGAGAAAGTACTTACGCGACCTGGATCCGGGCGATTTTTAACCCCTGGTTCTCAAGATGAAATCAACGATCCGCCTTCTTGTTCCGGTCATCGCGGCGGTCCTCGTCGCTCTTCTCTTCGGCGCATGTTCGACGGCGAACAAGAGCGCCGCTACCCTCGATGAAGAATCCCGTACCCATGCGGCCAACCTGTTCGCCCGGGTGAAGACCGAGAAGGCGGCGGGGAACCTCGACGCGGCGGCGGCTTCCGCGCAGGAGCTGATAAACAACTACCCGGGGTTCGCCCGTGCGGACGAAGCGATCTATCTGGCCGGGGAGGTCGCATTTGAGGGTGGACAGTACGACCAGGCGGCCTCTTACTTCGACGCGGTCGCCGAAAAATACCCGCTGAGTGCATACCGGGCGCCATCGGACCTGTCGGCCGCCCGCGCGTACGCGCGTCTGGAGATGTACGCCAGGAGCGCGGAGATTCTGGTTCGTCTTCTCGATTCTCCAATCGATGAGGAAATGCGCGCGGCCGCTGAAACGGAATTAGCGGAACTGGTCGCGCGACGGTTGAGCCCGACGGAAATGGAAGCGCTCGCGAAAAACTACCCCTCTTCGCCGGTCAACCGCGATATTGCCGTGTCGCTCGCCAGATTCGAATACGCCAACGCCAATTACGATGCCGCGTACGATCTGCTCGCGGAGTTCCTCTACCGGTTTCCCGAGCAGACTGATGTGGCCGAGGCGAGGCGCCTGCTCAAACTCGCCGCGGAGAAGAGGCAACCGCCCGCCGGCGTGGAAGACGGTGCCGGCCCCCCCCCCGGAATCGTCGAGCCGAACACGATCGGCGCGATTCTGCCGGTGACGGGACCGGGACAGATGTCTCTGTTTGCCCGGTATTTCGGTGACGGGTGCCGAAAGGCCGTCGATGAATTCAACGAAACGAGCAGCCGCAAGGTCTCGCTGGTAACGGCGGACACGAAGGGATCCGCCGTTGGGGCGGTCAAGTCGGTCAGAAAGCTCGTCCTCGAGGACGGGGCTATCGCCCTCATCGGCGCGGTATTCACCATGCCTACCATCACGGCGGCTATCGAGGCCAACGCATGGCAGGTGCCGATGCTCTCGCCGCTCGTCTCGACGGACGACCTGCTCGAGATTGGACCGTGGATCTTCGAGACAAAAGTGCCCCGTGCGGTCGAGGTGTCGGCCGTTGCCGATCTGGCAGTTTCGCGGTTGCTGTTCGAGAGGATCGCCGTTGTATCGCCCGACGCCGGACGCTACCGCGACGCCGCCGACCTGTTCGCCGACGAGGTGGTTCGTCTCGGTGCCGAGGTGATTGAGCGCACGCATTACGAGAGCGGAGCAACCGACTTCCGCGAACAGCTCGAGGCGGTACGCGACGCTGCCCCCGACGCGATTTTCATCAGCGGAGATTATAAGGAGCTGCTCAATTTGTTGCCGCAGGTCAAGTTCTACGATCTGCAGGTACAGCTGCTCGGGCTGAGCAACTGGAACAACGATAACTTGCTGAGGCTGTTCAGGGGAGAGCTGGAAGGGGCGTTGTTCCCTCTGGAAACTTACCGTGGCAAAGACCCGGAGGTGTACGACCGCCTGAAGATGTCGCTCGGGAAAGAAGAAAAAAGCGAGGTCAACTCCGTGATAGTCGCTGGTTATTTCGGTATGCGTCTGCTGCTCGAATCACTCGGAGCCGGTGCGTCCGATCGCGGAGAGGTCCGCGAGTATCTCGACGGCGTGCTCAGCCAGAAGGCCGAAAATCGCATGGCCGAGGCTGCAGCGCTCACGATACTCACCGTCCGGTCGGGGAAGGCGGTGGAGTTCACGCCTCCCCCGCGTCCCGGGACCGATTTTTGATCTCACTGGTATATCCGGAACTTGATCAGAAATTTGATCCACATCGATATCGGCTCGTCTCCCCTTCTGGGAGGCTGAAAGACGAACTGCTTCACGGCTTCGATAGACGATTTCTCAAAACTCTTCGGACCGATAGACGACAGCACCGCCGCCATTTCCACGCGTCCGCGTTCATTCACGAACAATTCTACCGTGACGCTTCCCTCGGTTCCATTGGTCAATTCGTAGATCGGATACTCGGGCTGGACCATTTTCAGAAGTATGTAAGACTCTGAGTAGGGGACATCGCGATTGCTGGGGCGCGTTGTGACGTTCAGCAGGTCGTCGAACGAAATTTCCGGCATTTCGGTTTCGTCCGGAGATGGGTCGTTGAGCAGGTTGGGCTTGTCGAAATCAGGCCCCTCGACGATGTCGAGGTCCAGGCTGGTCAGCAATTTCAGTTTATGCTGGTTTTCGATCGCCGTGAACGGGTCGTCGTCGGGCATGATGGAGATCTCGGAGAGGAGTTGCATTTCGCCCTTGAACCCGACGTGCTTCTCCAGTTCATCGACGGAAACCTGGTCGGATGTGACGAACAGGAATGCGACGACCATGAACGCGAGGGGAACGATTCGCAGCAGACGCTTGTGGTAGGCACGGTCGCGTGCCCACACGCGCCGGTTTTCCGGTACGCCGCTCATAACCATAAAATAGTCAAGAAGTTGGGTGAGGTCAACCCGGCTGAACAATGACTTCGGTCTCGGTGCTCATCGCCGTGGCGCGCCGGTTTCCGGATACGTCTCCCGCCGTCTCGCGTCACCGGTGCGTTTCGTCCCCGGTGCCGGCGTCGAAGCGGACGGCGGCCCGCTCGCCCGGCGACAGCTGTATAACGTCCCCGAACGAACGCCCCGATTTGACGGCGTGGAGACGGTACTCGCCGGGGGCGAGTTTGCCGAAGCGGACCATACCCCGGGGGCCGGTCACGAGCGTCCAGGTCCCGTCGATTGTCACCCGCCAGCCCGCCGCGTCGTCGGCGTGGATTTCGACGGCGACCTCGCCCGAATCGGACACCTCGTAGTGGTCGAGGACGCCGGTAAAGACCGCGTACGCCTGATCGCGCTGATACCACGATTCGGCCAGCCTCAACTCCTCTTCCACCGTGCCGATCGAGGGCGGCGCGACAACGATCGCCGGGCACGCCGTCTGCTGGAGCGGATAGGTCACGGTATCGAACGGGCCCCGCGGCGGGACGTCGAGGCGGGAGGACATCGCGGCGAGCACGCTGGCCGCCATTCGTGACCCCGTGGAACTCCCGGGAAAGTAATACGTCGTGGCCACCAGCGGACTGTCCACCGGCGCCGTCCGGTGGCGGATTTCGATGTAGCGATTGGCGCCGAACCCGTTGGTCATGCGGGCGATGTCTTCCGGCGTTCGCACCTCGTCGTTCGTCCGTGTGAGCTTGACCGCGGCCCCGGCGGACCTCAGGTATCCGGCCAGGTAGCGCGCCACCTGGAGGTTGGCGTGGGCGCCGGACAGGCCCAGCTTCCCGATTCCCGTCGTGGAGGCCTTTCCGCCCTCGGGATCGAGTACGAATCTCAGCCCGGTGAGGGCGCCCCCGAACCACGGGATCAGGTCGACCGTGTCGGGTGGAGAGTCGCCCGCGACGAAGAGAGGGATGTATCCCGGCGCTTCGATCGAAAGGAACGATTCGGCCGAATCGGCGGTCCCGGCGTTCGACGGGTCTTTGCGCCGGTAGATGAACTCGCCCGCTTGTGAGACGTTCGTTCCGGTCCCGCCGTCGCGCCGGATGACGGCAACGGTCACCGGTTGTCCCGTCACCGCGTTCCGCACAATCCCCGCCCGGGTTTCCGGGCCGGATTCGGATTCGCGGGTGAGAGAGTGCGCGAACGATTTTCCGCGGCACTCGACACGGATGGTGGCCGCGTCGCCGCCGGGTTCGGTATGGACGATCACGTCGATCGATCCGGCCGCCACCACCGTCTCGACGGTATCCGCCGCCGCGACGATACGTACCCCGGTACCGTCCGCTACGGGCAGTCCCCGGCGGTCGAGCAGCCGGACCCTCGCCCGCACGGCGCCGGCGCCGGCGGGAGCCATGGGCGGCTGGACGTCGAAAGCGGCAAATTCGGGTTCGAAATCGATCGCAAATCGCGTGGAGAGCAGGGGGCTCGTGTTGCCGCCGGTGTTCCTCGCCGAAACGGTCGCCTCATACGCACCGTTGGGGAGGTCCCACGGCGGGTTCCAGGCCGCCCGCTGTGCCAGCAGGTCGACGCGGGGCAGAACGGGGCGTCCATTGAGCGTCATGGTGATGCCGTCGGGATCGATACCGGCGCCCCCGTCGTCTTCGAGCGAATACACGAGTTCGGGCACTGTCTCGTGGAGCGAGTCGACCGGCGACAGGCAAGTTACACGGGGAATCCCGCGGCCGAAATACTCGAGGAGGCCGAGGAAGTAGGCTTCGGCCTCCAGTTTCTGTGCCTCCGAGAGCTTGATTTTTTCTTCCACCCCCGGGTTGGTCAGGTAGCTGGATTCGCCCAGCACGGCGGGCGCGCCGGATTCGCGCAGGATCAGGTAATTGCCCTGCCGGACGATGCCGTTCTCGATGCCGAGATTCCGCATGAGGTGGCGGTGGACGGCGAACGCCAGATCCAGCGATGCCGGGTCGCCGGCCCGGTAGTAAGTTTCAACCGAGTTCTTCGCCGGATCTCTCTTTGGCTGGGCGTTGTGGTGGATCGAAATGAGTACGTCGGGGCGGATCGAATCCGCCATCGCCACGCGGGTCCGGAGGTCCGAAGCGAGCGACGAATCCTCTTCGGTGAGAAAGTCGCGGTCGACCGAACGGGTCATGAAGGCGTCGGCGCCGGCCTCCCGGAGCAGGCCCCACAGGTAGAGCGATACACCGAGGTTGACGCTCGCTTCTTCGAGGCCGTCGCGCCCGACGGTGCCCCGGAAATGCCCCCCGTGACCGGCGTCGATGAGAATCCGGCGGCCCTTCAGCGCTGAGGGATCGATTCGTGGGAGCGGTTCCGACAGACCGCGGTATAATCGGTCGATGGAATACTGCTTCGGGGGCGCCCCGCACGAGGCGGCGATGCCGGCCAGAACGGCCAGGAGCGCTAGCGGGATTTGAAGGCGTTGTTTCATTACCCCTGCGATAGCAGAAATCGTCGGGTCCATCAAGGACTTTGGCCGGGAAGCGGGGCACCAAAAGGTTGGAATTAATAACGATTGACGGTCAAAACAGGGCTGTGCTAGTTACTAGCACGTCATCCGGACAGCAAACATGAGCGATAAAAACAGCAAAGAGGCGCTGCGGGCGATTCCGCCCGTGGACGATATCCTGGCCGACGAGCGGCTCTCCGGTCCCAGGAAACAGCATCCGCGGTTTCCCTGGACCCGGCTGGTGAGGTCCGTCGTCACGGAGTATCGCGATCTGGGCAAGACGCCGACCGGTGTCGACCCCGCGTCCCGGGATTCTGTGCGGGACTGGGTCGTCACTCGGGTGGGGCAGGCTTGCGGTGAACTGGAGCACGGGGGGCAGCGTCGCGTGATCAACGGGACCGGCGTGATCCTCCACACGAATCTGGGCCGCGCCGTTATCGGCGCTGGTGCGCGCCGGGCCGTCGATGAAGCGCTTGCGCACTATATGAGCCTCGAGGTGGACCTCGAGAGCGGGCGGCGCAGCGAGCGGGCAACTACGTTGAACCGCCTCGCGGCGCTGGCGACGGGGGCCGAAGACGCAATGGTTGTGAACAACAACGCGGCCGCCGTCTATCTCGTGCTCGGAGCGTTTTCTCCCCCGGGGCGGGTCATCGTGTCGCGCGGAGAACTGGTGGAAATCGGCGGCAGCTTCCGTCTGCCGGAAATCCTCCGGCACGCTTCTTCGGAGGTCATCGAGGTCGGGACGACCAACCGCACCTACGCCGAGGACTACGAAAAAGTCGCGGTGGAGGGGGACGTCCTGCTCAAGGTCCACAAGAGCAACTATGCCATCGAAGGGTTCGTCAGCGAGGCGTCTCACGTGGACCTGGTACGCGTCGCGGCCGCCAGGAACTGCCGGCTTGTTTACGACCTGGGAAGCGGCGCGGTGTTCGATTATCGCGGGGCCGGAATCGGTGGCGATGAACCTGTCGCCGGCATAGTAGATGCCGGCGTGGATTGTGTGACCATGAGCGGCGACAAGCTGCTCGGGGGAGTGCAGGCCGGCATTATCGCCGGCAAGAAGGAAGTCCTCGCGTCGGTTCGGAACAACCCGCTGCGCCGGGCGGTGCGGATCGACAAGGTCACCGTCGCGGCTCTCCAGGATGTCCTGAGACAGTATCTGTTCGGACCGGGACCGGAATCCGGAGTACCCGTACTCGGGCAGGTCCTTGCCGGCCTGGATGTGGTCCGGGAACGGGCACGCAAGGTGGCTGAGGCCGTGGTCCGGAATCTGGGCGCGGGCGGCGGTCCGGACGTTTCCGCCGTCGACGATGACGCGGCCGTGGGTGGGGGGAGCTGGAGCTCGGAGTCGGTCGCTTCGGCCGCCGTCTGCATACGCTGCGACGGCGAAAAGGAAGCGGTCCGGCTGGCGCGCCGCCTGAGGTTGAATGACCCGCCCGTCGTTCCGCGGGTCAGGGGCGCCGAAGTTCGCATTAATATGAGATCGGTGATGCCGTACGAGGATGGGGAGCTCGGTGACGTTCTCGCCTCTGTGCTGGCGTTGTAACCATGATTGACCGTTAGATTCGAAAGACGAGTCATGGAAAAGATATCTTCTTATAATATAGCAGTTTCTGTTGATACCTTAAGGGAAGGCTTTAATTCCGGCCAACTGGTGCCCGCGCTGCACGGGCCGCTGCAGTCTCTGCTGCCGCGGGTAACGCGCGCCGCTGCCGAAGCGCCGGCGTCCGTCTACCTGTTCTCCGCGGGAGATGGCGCCGAGGTCCGGGATCTGTTCGGATTTGCGCTTGTCGCCGCGCTGTCGCAGCAGATCCCGACGGCGTTGCTCGTCGATTGCGGATTTCTGGCGGTCGGCCTCAGCGGAGTCGTGCCGCAGAAAGACGCGCTCGGATTCCTCGACCTCCTGCTCTACGGGAGTTCGCTCGGCGTTATCACCCAGAAAACGAACGGCGGTGTCCACGTGGTGGGGGCGGGGTCCTTTCCGGTAACCAAGAATATGCCGTTCGTACTCAACGCTTTTGAGGAGGCGTCGCGCCGTCTCGTGTCGCAGTGTCGCTGCGCGGTCTTCTGCGGCCCCCTGTATAACGACGAAGGAGCACTCCACCCGCTGATCGGAGCCGTCGACGTACCGATTATGGTGAGACTCGCCGGAACCGGGGGCTCCATCGTCGATCCTATCGAAGAGCAGATCTCCTCGAAGTGGGACTCGGAGTTGCTCAGCGTAAGAGTCACGCCCCGCGATGCCGCCGCCGCGCCGCCGCCAGCAACCGTGGCTACCGGAGTGGTCGACGAGAAACCCGTCGTCCCTGCGACTCCGGCGGCCGCGCCTCCATCGCAACATGAATTCGAGGAGATAGTCCCGCCCGCGCCACCGAGACCCGCCCGGGTCGAGACACCGAAACCCGCCCCGGCCCGGACACCGAAACCCGCCCCGGCCGAGGTTGCCCCGGTCGCTGATGTCGAATTCGAAGAGGAATCAACCGCGTCGCAGTACAAAGAGAAGAAATACTCATCGTTGGTTCCAAAAATCGCAACTGCTGTTGTCGCAACGGTTGTAGTCGTTTTCCTCGTGTGGTGGTTCAATGAGGAACGGACCGGCGGAGGCGGATCGGAACCTCCGCAGACGACAGGCTCGTCCGCTGTTTCGGATGTGGATGACGCCGGAGCCGAAACACCGACGGTGGTGGTGGTGGACAGCACGGTGGTGGACAGCACGGTGGTGGACGGCACGGCGGCGGTTGCCGTTGCCGCGGACACGACGGCCGCGCAGCCGGAACCGGAGCCGACCGGCGCGGCCGGCGCGGTCTCTTCCGACGACATACTCGTGATGGATGACCTCGAAAACAACTGGGGTGGACAATACCTCATCCACATCAGTTCGTTCCGCGATTCGGGGAAAGCCCGAACCGAGGTCGGACAATTGACGTCCCGCGGATTTTCGGTGTTCATCGTGTACCTGAATCTTGGTGCCAAAGGTTCGTGGTACCGCGTTTACGCCGGTCCCGTAGCGACACGCGAGGACGCGCGAAACATGAAAAAACTTCTGGACGATACGCCGGGGGTGCGTTTTACTCGCATATCGCAAATCGCGAATTAGCCGTACGCCGTTCTTCGCATGCCCGCGCGGGTTTCCGGCGCGGGCGGCGTGGAAATACGCATAGCGGCGCCTTTCAGTGTTAGCCTGGAGGACCAGCATTTGAATCTCCGCAAGCTACAGATATTCGGGTTCAAGTCTTTTATGTCCCGCCTGGAACTCGATTTTTCACCCGGGATCACAGCTATCCTCGGACCCAACGGGTGCGGCAAGTCGAACGTTGTCGACGCCATCCGCTGGGTGCTCGGCGAACAGCGCACCCGTCTGCTGCGTAATACCAAGATGGAAAACGTCCTGTTCAACGGCACGCGTCTCCGCAAGCCGCTGGGTATGGCCGAGGTCTACATGACGCTTTCCAACGAGGACCACGGTCTTTCGGTCGATTACGAGGAAGTGACGATCGGCCGCAAGTTGTACCGGAGCGGAGTCAGCGAATACACGCTGAACAACGAGCCCACCCGGCTCAAGACGATTAAAAACCTGCTTGTCGACACAGGGTTGGGCAACAACGCCTACGCGATCATCGAGCGCGATATGGTGGACAAGGTTCTCAGCGAGAAGGAACAGGAAAAACGCAATCTGCTGGAAGAAGCCGCGGGTGTGATGCGGTACCGGATCCAGCGGGAAGAAGCTGAGCGCAAGATCAAGTTGACCGAGCAGGACCTCCTCCGTCTCGGTGATATCATACAGGAACTCGACAAGGAGATCCGGTCGCTGAAATACCAGATGGCCAAGGCCCGCCGTTACGTACGGCTGAGGGACAAGTCCAACGAAATGGAAGCGGTACTCCTCAAGGCGACGCTTTACGACCTGCTCATACGCGAGGACGAACTGAACAAGGAACGCGAGCGGCACGAGGGAATCCGCCTCGCCGACGACAACGAAATCTCCACGCGCGAAAACAGGCTGCAGGAAAGGCGGATTGAGTCATCGGAGCAGGAACACTCGCTTCAGGGGCTGCGTGAGACCCGGTACAACGTCAGCAGTAACCTCCAGCAGCACGAGGAAAAGATCGCCGTTCACACGGAGAGGGTCAACAGCAGCCGCGGCCGGATTGTCGAGGATCGCGCCGAAATCGACCGGGCGCGCGAGAAGCTCCACAATCTGGCCAGCGACCTCGAACGCTACAACAACGAAGTGGGCGGGCGCGGAAACCGGCTCGAGACCCTTCGCGAGGAACTCTCAACGCAAGAGGAATCATTGCGCTCGGTGTCCAGGCGTCTCGACGAAGCCCGAAAGGACTTGCGGGAGAAGAAACAACTGGCTCTGAATCTGGTCGAGGCGAAGGCCAGGGAGGAAGGGCTCGTCGAGCATCTCGAGTCGACGCTGACCGAGCTGGAGGGCAAACGCGAGTCGATCGAGAATCAAGTCTCGGACCTGTCGGAGGAAGAATCCCGAAGGGTATCGGAACTCGGCGAGGTGGAACACAGGTTCAACGAAGCCGGCCGGCAGCTCGACAGCAGGCGTGATGATTCGAGAAAATTCACCTCGGAGCTGGACCGCCTGGCGGAAGAAACTGCGTCCTGCGAGAAAGCGCTTTCCGAAGCAGTTCGCAACCAGACCAAACTACGCGAAAAAAAGGAATTCCTGGACAAAATCAAGCGGGAACACACCCGCTGGTCTGACGATACTCTGGGAGCGCACGAAGGGTTGAGCGGAGTCCTCTCGGACTTCGTGCACGTGGACAAGGAATACCGCAAGTGTTTCGAAGCCTGTCTCGCGCCCGTGCTCAACGGCGTCGTGGCCCGCTCCCGCGAAGACGCCGTCGTGTGCATTCGTGAATTCGTCGCCGCCGACAGCGGTCGTGTCCAGATACTGATTTCCCTGTCGGATCCGGACGCCGCCCCCCCGGGGGGCGAGACGGTCAGCGGCGAGGGGATCGTCGGGCCCGCTTCGTCGCTCGCCAGGTTCGACAAAAGCATCGAAGCCTATATGCGTTCGTATCTGTCCGGCGTGGTGGTGGTGGAGGACACCGACGCGGCGCTCGATGTGATCGAGAGCGGCCGGGTGGCGCGAGTCGTAACGCTCGACGGTGTGTTTTTCGACGGACCGGCGCGTATTATCGTCGCCGGCTCGGATGACGTGGAAACCACGCTTCTCGATTACGACGCCAAACTGACCGAACTCTCGGCGGGCCTCGAGCACCTCGAAGGCGCGGGGCGTGAGTTGGAGCAGCTGCGCGACTCCCTCGCCCGTGACCGCGAGAGAGTTCAACGGGATGTCGCCGAGGCGCGCACGACGATCGCCGCGCAGGAGCAGGCGGTCGAGTCGTTGCGCGGTACGCGGCGCGACCGGGAGTTGGCCGTCGTTCGGGTCAAGGAAAAGATCACGTCGGCCGAATCCGCTCTGGCGGAAAACGGGGAATCGGTATCAGCCGTAAAAATCCGGCTGGAGGCCACGACGAATCGTCCGAACAGCGGTGCTGCCGCGAATGCGGGCGCCGGCGACGTGGATGACGTAGATGTGGCGCGGACCGAAGAACTGACCCTCGACCTCGAACGCGAAAAGGAATTGCTGGCCGAGTCGGTCGGAAGGCTGAAGCTCGAGAACGTCTCGGTGTCGGGAGAAGTGGACACGCTTCAGACCAAGATTCGCAACGCGGAAAAACTCGACGAGGAGCTCAAGCAGTTGATGCAGGCGCGGAAAGAAGACGAAACGCGGTGCCAGGAACAGATCACGGTGAGCGAAGAGGACGTTGCGAGTCTCCGGTCGGGCATTTCGGGCCTCCACGCGGAAAAAGAAACGGTCGAGCGGGAGATCGAACAGATCAGCGAAGCCCACGAGGAAACCAAACGAGAGTGCGACGAACTGGAAAAAGAGCTTAAGCAGATGAAAGACCAGCGCGACGCCAAACGCGAGAACCTCGAACGAGTCAGCGTCGAGACGGCGTCGCTGGAAACCCGAGTCTCCGGTCTGCTGGAAAAAGCCGAGGAGAATTTCGATCAGGACCTTCGGCCATACCTGAAGAACCGGGAGTTGTTCGACCCCTCAGAATGGGAAAACTTCAACCGCGAGGCGCTGTCGCAGCTCAAGGCCAAGGTCGAGAACTTTGGACCTGTCAACATGCTCGCTCTCGATGAATACAACGAGAAGAATGAACGGTTCGAGTTTCTCAGCAAGCAGAAGGCCGATCTGGAGGAAGCGAAGAACTCGCTCACCCTGGCGATCAGGAGAATCAACAAGGAAGCGCGCCGGTTGCTGCGGGAGACTTTCGAACAAGTCCGCCAGAATTTCAAGCAGACGTTTCTCACTCTGTTCGACGGTGGTGAGGTCGACCTGTTGTTCGTAGATTCGGACGATCCGCTGGAAGCCAATATCAAAATCGTCGCCAACCCCAAGGGTAAAAAGCTCCACGATATCGCGAGCCTCTCGAGTGGCGAGCGCGCGCTGGTCGCGTTGTCGCTCCTCTTCGGGATCTATCTGGTCAAGCCGAGCCCCTTCTGCGTGTTCGACGAAGTCGACGCTCCGCTCGATGACGCGAACATCGCCCGTTTCGTCAGGCTGCTCAAGTCGTTTACGGATCGCACCCAGTTCATCGTAATCACGCACAACAAGAAGACGATGGAAGCGGCGGACAACCTTTACGGCGTCACCATGGAAGAGCCGGGGATTTCCAAGCTGGTATCCATCCGCCTCGACGAGGCGGAACGGTTCCGGCACCACCGCACAGGGACGAATCAGTCGGACGACGCACCTTCGGCGGCGGCGCCGGCGGCCTGACCGCAAGCCCCCCGACACGCCGGCACTGGCACCCGCAAGTATGTTCAACCTCAAGGAAAAGCTGCAAAAGACGAGAGAGAATTTCGTCAATCCTCTGAAAAGGATATTTCAACGCGGTGGGGAGCTGAGCGATGACGACGAGTACGAGCTCGAGGAGTTGCTGCTCAGCGCGGACATCGGGGTGGACGCGTGTGACCGTATCGTGGAAGTACTGCGCGAGAGCGGCCACGAAAGCGACTACCGCGAGTGTTTGCGTCGCGAATTTCTGGACCTGCTCGGTGACGGGGAAGACGCGCGCCGAGACAATGTGACGGGCACCCGCGCCATCGTGGTCATCGGCGTGAACGGTGTCGGCAAAACGACGAGTATCGCCAAGTTGGCCAACTTCTTCAAGGAACGTGGGGAGTCGGTGGTACTGGCGGCGTGCGACACCTTCCGGGCGGCGGCGGTGGACCAGCTGCGTGTCTGGGCCGACCGGGTGGGCGTCGACTTGATCCAGCACCAGGAAGGTGGTGACCCGGGCGCCGTCGCATTCGACGCGTGCAAAGCGGCGAAAGCCCGAGGGACGGATGTGGTCGTCATCGATACAGCGGGCCGCCTGCACACTCGCGTCAATCTGATGGAAGAACTGAAAAAGATCAAACGCGTCTGCGAAAAGGTGCTGGGCCCGGATTCGGTGGAAACCCTCCTCGTTCTCGACGCCAACCTGGGGCAGAACAGCCTCATCCAGGCGTCCGAGTTCACGAAAGCTCTGGGCACCGACGGCATCATACTCACAAAGCTGGACAGCACAGCCAAGGGCGGCATTGTCATTGCGATCAAGCAGTCCCTGGGAATTCCCGTGCGCTACATCGGGGTCGGTGAACAGATCGGCGACTTCGACTCCTTCTCCGCCGACACATTTGTCGAAGCCCTCCTCGGATGAATGCCCCGGGTCCGGTACTGTCGTCCCCCTCGGCACCGGTGGCTGGGCCGGGTGGCGTAGGGAGTTAGTATAAAAGTAGTTATGGGTTGTGTAGGTCCTTGACATTCCCTTCACAAAGGCGTATCGTCATCATATGAACCTTCGGGGCGGGGTGAAATTCCCCACCGGCGGTGACAGCCCGCGAGCGGCCCCCAACGGGGCTGCTGACCCGGTGGAAATCCGGGACCGACAGTGAAAGTCTGGATGGGAGAAGGTTTCATGGCAGGCGTACACGGCGCGCCCCTTTCCGGGGGCGGTGCAGGTTGACGTCCCCTCGGGGATGTCCGCCGGCTTATATATCCCTGTATTCTCCCTCGATTTCCCCCGATCGTTACCGGTAAAAGCCGCACAACTTGTAATACGACCACGCGCCGGCCCCGACGCCGGCCGATTTGAACATGGAGTATCAACCCGAAATCACCACGGGCAACGCCGGCACCACGTCGGGACGCGTCGACGACGTGTTCATGACGAGGGCGCTCGAGCTCGCCTGGCAGGCCGCCGGGAAAACCAATCCCAACCCCCTCGTCGGTGCGGTCGTCGTCAAGGAAGGCACGGTCGTCGGCGAAGGATTTCATCACCGCTGCGGTGAGGCGCACGCCGAGATAGAGGCGTTGTTGCAGGCGGGTGAGGGAGCGAGGGACGCGACCATGTACGTCACCCTCGAGCCATGCGCCCACCATGGCCGGACCCCGCCGTGCGCCGGGCAACTGGTGGCGGCGGGAATACGCCGTGTCGTAATGCCGACAAGCGACCCCGATCCGAAGGTTCGCGGACGGGGCGTCGAAGTGCTTCGGTCAGCGGGGATTCGAGTCGACACCGGGTGCGCCGAGGCGGCCGCCATTGCCACCAATATCGCTTATTACAAGCAGCGCCTGGGGCTCGGTGCCACCGTTGTACTCAAGATGGCGGTCACGATCGACGGGAAGATCGCTTCCGCGCCCGGTCGGCGGGACCGGGTCAGTTCGGATGCGTCTCATCAATACGTCCACCGGTTGCGCGCGAACAGCGATGGTATCGCCGTCGGGATCAATACCGTGAAGACAGATGACCCCCGGCTCGACTGCCGTCTGATCGATTGCGGCGCCGCTCCGGTGCCCGTCGTCCTGGACGGGAATCTCGATCTGCCCGCCGACAACCGGTGGGCGAGGGAAGGACGCCCCTTTGTGGTCGTCGGTGACGCTGCCGCCGGCGCCGCCGGCGCCAGAGCCGATGCCTTGCGCAAGGGCGGGGGGCGTGTGCTCTCGTGCGCGTCGGACGGAGAAGGCCGGGTGGATGTCGCCCTGGCGACGCAGTTGTTGTCCGGCGCCGGCTTCGAGAGGATTCTGGTCGAGGGTGGAGGGCAGTTGTTTACGAGTTTTCTTCGCGCCGGATTATGGGATGCCATGTTTCTTTTCCATGCGCCGAGGGCATTCGGGAGCGGTGGGGTCCCGGTCTTCACGGACTCCGACCC
Organism: uncultured bacterium; assembly: GCA_965371015.1. Lineage (GTDB taxonomy): Bacteria > Krumholzibacteriota > Krumholzibacteriia > WVZY01 > JAKEHA01 > CBDUWU01. The sequence goes on from CBDUWU010000001.1 coordinate 58,663, forward strand.
GGTCGATCCGGACACGGTCACCGTCGACGCGGTCCGGCTCGAAGGCGACTTTCTGCACAGGCATGTCAACCGCCGTACGTACGGTGAAATCGTTGCGAAATTGAAATAAGAAAAAGGCTATGAAGTGTTCACCGGCATTATAGAAACCATCGGATCAATCGAATCCACGAAGCGCACGGCGGACGGCACCGCTGTTACCGTCGCGGCCGCCGGGTTCACCGATACCATACGGCTCGGTGACAGCGTTGCCGTTAACGGCGTCTGCCTGACAGCGGAACGGTGCGGCGGTGGTACGTTCACAGCGACGGCCGTGGGCGAAACCCTGGCGCGCACGACCCTCGGCAACGCCCGCTCCGGTGACAGGGTCAACCTCGAGCAGGCCGCCACGCTCGATACGGCGCTCGGCGGGCACCTGGTGCAGGGACACGTCGACGGTGTCGGCAGGGTCAAATCGTTCGTCCGTACGGGAGGAAAGGCGGGGGGCGATCGCCTGCTGTCCATCGAGTTACCCGAAGACGTCTACAGTTACGTCGTGTCCAAGGGATCGATTGCGATCGACGGAATCAGCCTGACGGTCGTGGACAGGAAGCCGGGACGAATCATCACAATTACGGTGATTCCGTTCACCATCGAGCGCACCATCGCGGACTCGTATACCCCGGGAGTCCAGGTCAATATCGAAGCAGACATTATCGGCAAATACGTAAAAGAATATCTAGACAGACTGAAATAAGTTCGAATCATCACGTCACGGTGTCTGACGCCGAACACGGGAGACGACAAATGGGTGTTTTTGCCACAATAGAAGAAGCGATCGATGAAATAAGAAGCGGCAGTATCGTGATTGTGGTCGACGACGAAGACCGCGAAAACGAAGGCGACATGGTGCTGGCCGCCGACAAAGTGACCGTCGAAAAGGTCAATTTTCTCACCAAGCACGCGCGGGGCCTGATCTGTGTGCCGGTCACACCCGAGCGATCCCACGAGCTGGACCTCCAGCCGATGGTGCAGCACAATACCTGCCAGTACGGGACGGCTTTCACGGTATCCGTCGATGTCACGAAAGGCACCACCACCGGGATCAGCGCGTTCGACCGCGCAGCCACGATCGGGGCGCTCGTCGACCCCGCGGTGAGGGCGGCGGATTTCACGCGGCCGGGGCATATCTTTCCGCTGACGGCGTCAGCCGGAGGTGTTTTACGCCGCGCCGGTCACACCGAGGCGTCCGTGGACCTCGCCCGCCTGGCCGGATTGACGCCGGCGGGCGTTTTGTGCGAGATTCTCGATGACGATGGTTCGATGGCGAGACTGCCCCGTTTGAAACGGGTCGCGGAGGAGCACAATCTGAAGATCATCACGATCAGCGACTTGATCAAGTACCGGCGCAAGACGGAAAAGTTCGTCGAGATGGTGGAAGATGTGAAGTTCCCGACCGAATTCGGGAAGTTCAGCCTGCGGCTGTACAAGAGTTCGATCAGCGGCAATCTGCATTTTGCTCTCGTCAAGGGAACGGTTGGCGGCAGTGAACCAACGCTGGTGCGCGTCCATTCGCAGTGCTTTACCGGTGACGTGCTCGGTTCGCTTCGATGCGACTGCGGTCCCCAGTTGCACCGCTCGTTGATGCAGATCGAAAAGGTGGGGAGTGGTGTGTTGCTCTACATGAGGCAGGAGGGCCGTGGAATCGGGCTCGAGAACAAGATCAAGGCGTATGCGCTCCAGGAGCAGGGACTGGATACCGTCGAAGCCAACGCCTCACTCGGTTTTCCGCCGGATCTCCGCGACTACGGCGTTGGAGCGCAGATACTGTCCGATCTGGGCGTGAGCAAGATCAGGCTGTTGACCAACAATCCCAGAAAGGTTGTGGGGCTTTCGGCGTACGGACTGGAGATAGTGGAACGGGTCTCGATCGAGATACCGGCGAACGAGAACAACCGCCGCTATCTGTCGACCAAGCACCACAAGCTGGGACACATGCTGACCCAGTTCGCGGATGCGGAACAGGAATCAAATACGGATCAGAATCTGGATGAAACGGAAGGAAGAGGGGCAACCCATGCCAAGTGAACACCAGGCGATTCTCGACGCGAGGGACAAGCGCGTCGCCATCGTGGTCAGTCGTTTCAATGAGCACATAACCCGGAAACTCGTCGACGGAGCCGTCGACTGCCTCGTCCGCCACGGCGCCGACGAGTCTAATATCGACGTGTACTGGGTGTCGGGGGCGTTCGAACTGCCGCAGGCGACGGCCAGGATTTTGAAGAAAAACGGCAATGTGGATGGAGCGCTTTGCCTCGGCGCGCTGATACGCGGCGAAACCAGCCATTTCGACATCCTCGCGTCTACGGTGGCGCGCTCGATCGACTCGCTGGCCACGGGCGGCGATACTCCGATTGCGTTCGGTGTGATTACAGCCGATACTGTGGAACAGGCCGTCGACCGTGCGGGCGGGAAGCACGGCAATCAGGGCTGGCACAGCGCGTTGGCGCTCATCGATCTGATGAATCTCTGGTGCGGCACCAGCGGTTCAAAAGGCTGAGAGCCGTAAGAATGGGAAAACGACGCAAAGCGAGGGAAATTGTGCTCCAGGCGCTCTACGAGGCCGAGTTCTCGGAGAAGACGCGCGAGCAGATCTTTGCAGAGCAGATCGAGCGTCGCGGACCCGCGGCCGATACGGCCGAGCACGCGCGCAATCTGTTCTATGCGACTATGGAGCACGTGTCTGACCTCGACGACCGGATAGAAGCGTCGCTGGAAAACTGGGACATGAAGAGGATCTCGCTGGTGGACAAAAACATATTGCGATTTGCGTTGACCGAGATATTGTACTTCGAAGAGATTCCGTCAAAGGTCATTATCAACGAGGCGATCGAGATTGCGCACCGCTATAGCTCGGCGGACGCGGGCCGGTTCATCAATGGCCTCCTCGACCGTTTCGTGAGGGAGTTCCGGAGAGGCGTCGTTTGAAACACCTCGTCTTTTCAGATGTTCACGGCAACCTCGAAGCCCTCGATGCGGTCCTTGCCCGCGGCGAAGAGGCGGGCGTGGAGTTTCACGTGTGTCTCGGCGATATTGTCGGCTATGGAGCCGATCCCAACGCGTGCATCGAAACGATTCGGTCGCTGCCCGCTTTCGCGTGCGTCAAAGGTAACCACGACGCCGCCGTGATCGACCCCGGCGAACGGTCGTTTTTCCACTCGGTGGCCCTGGAGGGTGTGCACTTCACCGAGGCGACGTTGACCGACGAGAACAAGCAGTTCTTAGCGACACTACCGTATACTTATACCTCGGACGGCCTTTTCGTCGCGGTCCACGCGTCTCCGTTCCGGCCGGAATCCTGGGAATACGTACTCGACCAGGGGGGAGCAAAGCGGGCGTTTGGCGCGATGCGGCACCAGCTTGCGTTCATTGGCCACTCCCACACACCGGTGGTGTTCAGGGACGACGGCCGCGCGGAACGATGTCTCCCCGGGGACCGTCTCGAGATAGAGGACGGAATCAGGTACGTGGTCAACGTCGGGAGTGTCGGGCAGCCGCGCGACGGCAACCCGGATGCGTCGTTCGTTGTCTTCGACGACGAGACGCGCACGGCGGAGATCCTTCGCGTGGAATACGACAGAAAAACGGCGGCGGAAAAGATACTGAAAGCAGGCCTCCCGCCGGTGCTCGCGGAACGACTCCTTGTAGGTTATTAACGCAATCGATGGCCAAGACATCCGAAAAGAAGCATTGGGACGAGTTCTGGGCGTCGTCCCGGGACCTCGAAGAGGTCTACGCGAACGACGACCGGATCATCGAGAACCTGGTGTCCGTGATCGACCTCGAGGGTAAGCGAATCCTCGAAGTGGGGGCGGGGACCGGGCGAGACAGCGAGACGCTCTCGTCGAAGGGCGCCGAGGTCTGGACGCTGGACTACAGCGAAGAATCGCTGCGGTTGATGGCGAACAACATCGAGCAGCCGGTCCGAATCGTGTGCGGTGACGCTTTCGCTCTTCCGTTCGCGTCGGATTCTTTCGACGTCGTTTTTCACCAGGGACTGCTGGAACACTTCACGAATCCCGGTCCCGGAGACATCCTCGCCGAAAACCATCGTGTCCTCAAACCGGGCGGTCACGTGCTGGCCGACGTCCCCCAGCGTTTCCACTATTACACGCTTGCCAAACACGTGCTGATGTTTTTTGACAAGTGGTTCGCCGGCTGGGAAACGGAGTTCTCTCCGAAGGAAATCGAATCGATGGTCGAGGACGCCGGGTTCGAGATCGTCTCCACCTACGGTCACAATTTGTATCCGCCCATCTGGTACCGGGGTGTCCGCAAAGTGCTGGCACGCAAGAGTATTAAAATGCCGATGTACCCGTTCGATTCGCCGGGGTTTAGCTACGCGCGCCGCGGTTTCAAGCGGGCGTTGCCTCACCGCGCCGTTCTCAATACGTCGATGGTCGTCGGCTGTATCGGCCGGAAGCGTTAGAGGAAGGAAGCCGGTAACAGTGAATCTCGTGGCGGTCAACTGGCGCGATCTCCGCGACCCCGACGGGGGTGGTGCGGAAATTCATCTCTACGAAATTCTGCGGCGCATGGCGCACCGTGGACACCGGGTGACATGGTTTTCGTGCAGGTTTCCCGGCGCGGCTGAACGCGATTCGTACGACGGTATCGACGTCGTTCGCAAGGGCACCTGGTACAACGCCAACTTCGTCATTCCCCGGGCGGTCAAGGCGTTCCTGCGCAGGGAAAAGGTCGATCTCGTGGTCGAGGATATCAACAAGATCCCGTTCTATATGCCCTGGTATGTCGACGTTCCGGTGATGCCGGTAATTCCGCACCTGTTCGGCAAGACCGTTTTTCGCGAGACGAATCCCCTTTTCGCGTCGTACGTCTACGCGTGGGAGCAGTTGATACCCCGCGTCTTTCGCGACTGCCGTTTTGGCGTGATCAGCCCGAGTACCAGGGACGATCTGGTGTCACGGGGGGTGCCGGAAAAGAACGTGAATGTTGTCCTGTGCGGCCTCGACCACGACCGTTTCCGGGTCGTCGACGGACTCTCGCGGTTCGACAATCCGACGATCGTTCACTTCGGCCGCGTTCGCAAGTACAAGGCGATCGACGTTGTTATCGAGGCGTTCGCGCTGATCCGCCGGAAGCTGCCCGAAGCCCGGCTGGTAATTATCGGAGACGGTCCGGCGTTGCCGGCGCTGGAGTCGCTCGCCGGTAAGCTGGGGCTGAGAGATGCCGTTGAGTTTACCGGCCGTCTCGAGACCGCAAAGATGGTCGAAGTGCTGAACAGGAGCCATCTGTTCATGAACGCCAGCCCCAAGGAGGGTTGGGGGCTGACGGTACTCGAGGCCAACGCGTGCGGTGTCCCCGTGGTGGGGAGCGACCGTCCCGGCCTCAAGGATTCGATTCTCCACGAGAAAACAGGGTTCCTCGTCGAGTATGGCGACGCGCGGGCTTTTGCCGCCAGGGGGCTGGAGCTGCTTACCGATACAGCATTATGGGATCGTATGAGCCGGGCCGGCCTGGAGTGGGCGCGGTCTTTGACGTGGGACCGGACCGCCAACGAGATGGAGCAGTTGTTTCTGCGCGAAGCCGGGGAGCGGCCGCCGGCATGAGAAACATCCTGTCACGGCACAAAACCACGCTGAAAATCGTCGTCAGCACGGCGCTGATGGCGTTTCTGATCAACAAGATATCAGTCGGGGAGTTCGTTCGCCTCGTGGCGGCCATCGATCCCGGCGTGTTCGCTGCCGGAGTGGGGTGCTTATTTCTCAGCAACCTGATGGGGGCATACCAGTGGCACCAGCTGCTCGGCGCGAGTGGCGTTTCGCTGACTTTCAAACAGACCTTTCGCTTCTACTTCGTGGGGTTGTTTTTCAACAATTTCATGCCGGCGAACATAGGCGGGGACGCTGTCAAGGTGTATGACCTCACCCGGGTCGGCAGCAGCGTCTACCAGGTCATCGCCGTCACCCTCCTCGACCGCGTGCTGGGTATCTTCAGCCTCTGTGTGCTCGCCGTCGCCGCGACCGTTTACCTGGCGCGAGCGGATGTCGGCGGACCGTACGCGATATACCTGGTCGTATTTGTGGCCTGCATGATTCCGGCGCTGGGATTCTACTTCTTCAAGCCGCTGGGTAACTTGCTGCGACGGCTGGTCGGGCTGATCCGCCCGCTGTCGCTCGATACAAGGATTGCATCTATACTGGACTACCTGGGCGAGTTCAAGGGGCGCAAGCCGCTGGTATCGCGCCTCGTGGGGCTCTCGCTCGTCATCCAGACACTCCGCGTATTAACCCACGTACTCATCGGCCTGTCCCTCGGTATCACGCTGGATTTCACCGTCTTATGCCAGTTTTTTGTCTTTGTGCCGCTGTTGAGCCTTGCTATGATTCCGCCGGTCACCATCAACGGTCTCGGCATCAGGGAGGGGCTCGGCATCCTGCTGTTCGCCAACGCTGGTCTGGGAGAGACGGACGCCTTTACCATGGAATTTCTGACCTACATGGTGTCAGTTGTGGTCAGCCTGGTCGGGTTTTTGTTTTTCGTCTCGCGGCGGAATGGAACAAACGACGATGCCGGACGTTAAAGTAGCAATGCTAAGGGTTTAAACGAACAATGGCAAAAGTACCTACCCATAATCAGCCCCCTGAATCGTCGAGTCCGGCGCCGGCAAGTGCCTTTGGCGCGACGCCCGAAAACGGCACCCGTTGGTTCTGGATCGGGGCGGGGCTGGTGTTCATCGTGAGCCTGGTGCTCTACGTCAAGACGATGGCGGCCA
>CBDUWU010000002.1:0-46442 GCA_965371015.1 uncultured bacterium
GTACCCCTTGACGTAGTTGGGGTCCAGCTCGATGACCTTCTGGAAATTATCCACGGCCAGCTGATATTCACGCAACTCCGCATGGGTAATTCCGAGATTGTTGTACGCCTTGATCATCAACGGATCGATCGCGATCGCTTTTTTGTACTCCTCGATCGCCTGCTGTCGGAGATTGACCTGCCGGTAGGTCTGACCGAGATCGTAGTGGGTCCCGGAAAGGTCTGGCCGTATGTCGAGCGCGCGCGTGTAGTCTTCGATGGCCTTGAGGTAGTCCCTCGCTTCCTTGTGGATGATCGCGCGGTGTACGTACCCCTCGTAATAGTCGGGATAAAGCGCGACGGCGCTGTCGATCTCGGCAACAGCCTGTCTGTACTCGCCGGCGATTCCCGCGCGTCTGGCCCGGTGAACGTGCTCCCGGAAGTCCACTTCTCTGGCATCGAGAGCGAACAACCCCGGCTGGGTAACGATGAGAATTACCGCGGTGAGACCGGCGACGGCGAATGCGCGCCGGAGGTTGGCTAAACACCGGGGAAGGACTTCGATCAGCGCGTAGGCGGCGAACAGCGCCACGACGGGCGCGAGCTGTACGCGGTAACGAGCGGTGACGAAGAACAGGATGATGGACAGTGCGTACACGACGACAAAACCCTGCAGCGGAAATAAACGCCGCCACCGCGGAAGCGACAGCAGCAGACCGAGAATTCCGATCGATCCGAGCGCCCAGAAACTGACAAAGAGGAACTTGAGTGTGACGTATTCGCGTCGCGACAGGTCGAAGCTTTCGATCTGGGGGATTTCGTAGCCGTTGAAGAACATGGCGAACTTGCGTGCCGTCAGCCTGAGCGCGCCGCCGGGATCTGAACGCAGATAATCGAAGGCCTTGTCGAACCAGTACCGGGACACCTCGGACGGGTTCATGTCGCGGCCCATCAGCCGTTCGACGTAAGAACGCGTGGTCGCGTCGGTAACGAAGTCGGTACCCGCCGGCGGATAGAAAAATCCGGTCGACATCTCGCTGTTCCCGATGTAGAAGTTGATCCCCGCGTTGGACGTGACGGGCACAAAGTCCCGGCTGGCGATGTAGTTGTGGATGGTGGCGGGAAGGACGGCCAGCACGACGGCGGCGGTAAAGGCAGCGGCGCTTTTCACGGGTCCCGCCCAGGCTCCGGGCGCGCGGCGTACGGCGACGATCCATAGCACGGCCACGGGCCAGTAAACGAGCACGTTGGCCCGCGCGAGAGCGGATACGCCGAGCACCAGGCCGGGCGCCAGCCACGCGCTCCACTTTGCCTCACGTGGAATCCGCACGAGAAGTACGAGCGTGAGCAGGTTGAGCAACGTGCCCATCCACATCATGAGCATCTGGCTCTCGTAAAACGTCATGGCCCCGTAGAAGAACAGGACCACGGCGGCGAGAAGTCCGGTCGACGGACGGAACAGGCTCCGGCCGAGGAAGTACGTCAGCAGGACGACGGCGGTGCCGCCGGCCGCCTGGATGAGGCGCACGACGGTAAAATCGCGACCGGCCACACCATAAACGGCGGCGAGAAAATACGAATACAGTGGCCCCATGAAGAACGCTTCGCGCCGCATCACGTTACCGGCGAGGATGTCGACGGCGGTCTTGTCATAATGTTTGGCGTCCATGATGGGAACGCGGATCTGCAGCGACTGGGCGCTTTCGAGCACGAACGCGACCTTGACGGCGAACACGACGGCCGCAAACGCCACGAGCCACTTCCAGTTGCTCTCCAGCGCCCCGTCGAGGCGGGACAACCACCCCTCTATCCTCATTATCTTCCGCTCTTCCGTCATGACGTTCTCTCTCGCTATACTCCGCACGTTACCGGCCGCCCACCGGCGCCCTAAAGGGCCCAAGCGCTGCGATGCCGCGTTCCCATCATATTATAAAGGGAGGGAGAGAGGCGACCCGAATTAAATTGACCCGACGGCGCGTCGGACATAACCTGTCCTGCGACGGTCCCACCCCGCAACCACACATACAAAGGCAATAAGATATGAACTATCGAGACGAACTCATCAAGCACGTGACCACACACGCCCTCAAGAAAGGCGAGTTTACCCTCGCGTCAGGACGGAAGAGCAACTATTACATCAACGGCAAACTCAGCACCCTGGACGCGCGCGGCGCGTATCTCGTGGCCCGCACGTTCCTCGCCATGCTCACCGACAACGTGCCCGACGCCATCGGGGGCCTCACCCTCGGCGCCGACCCCATCATCGGGTCAATGCTGTCGCTGGCCGGTCTCGAGGATATGCAGCTCAAGGGATTCATCGTGCGCAAGGAAGCCAAGGGGCACGGCACGAAGTCGCAAGTCGAAGGTCCCCTGACCGGCGACGAGGAAGTCGTCATCATCGAGGACGTCATCACCACCGGCGGATCATCGATGAAGGCGATCAAGGCGCTCGAATCGGCCGGCTGCAGGGTGAAGCGGGTTCTGACGGTCGTCGACCGCGAAGAGGGCGGCAAGGACAACCTCGCCGCGGAGGGTTACCAGCTGGAAAGCATATTTACCGCGCGCGAATTGCTCGACTTCGAATAGCGGCAGTCTCTACAACACGTGACGCTTTCGCGCCGCCAGCCGGCCCAGCAGCAGACCCAGCGCGGGTATCAACCACGCGGCCGCCGCGGCAAATACGATATTGCCGATCACCGGTATGCCGCCCAGTAGAAACCGTATCCCGCCCAGCAGAAATGCCAGTCCAACCGTGATCAACGCCGTGACGGCATATTCCTGCCCCATGCGAGCCATCGAACGGACTACCGAATACGGGTTGAGCAGGTGGACGATGATCCCGACCGAGTGCGTGATCTTCACCAGCACCGCGGGCAGATAAACCAGCCCGGTCAGCGTTAATGTGACGAGCAGTACCGGACTTCCCGCCACGTGAGAGAACGCGGTACCTTCTCTGCCGGTCAGCGCCCCGACAGCCCGGCCGATGCCGTATACCACCAGTATGCTCTGTGCCGCCACCAGTGCGCCGGCCAGAAGGGGCAGTATGATTTCGCGCGCCGGGTTTTGCAGAGACCGATTCCACTCGGGTAACGTCTTCGCACCTCCGGCGGCATGACGAGCCGACTGAATGCACCAGAGGTACGCGAGCGGCGCCGCTGCGAACACGCCGAACGGAACAAAGGAAAGGATCAGGAGCACCGCCGCCAGAATCGCCAGATAGAGCGGCCCCCTGCTGAGCGGGTAGACAAGAAGTTCGCCGGGTTCATCCCACACGGGCGGCTCGCGCCGGAGAAACTGAAACTGCCGGCATTCCGATTTCGAGAACCGACGCATCACCTCGTTGGCCACGCGGGAATTAAACGGTTCGAGCTCCAGCGCTTTCTGGAAGTGGTCGCGGGCCAGTTCACGGTCACCGCGGATTGCCGCCACTCGGCCCGCCTCCACGTAACCCCTCACCGCGTCCGGATTCCGGGAGATCGCATCCAGCGCCTCGGTGTACTCGGTTTCCAGGGTCGCCGCCTCGCCATCTCCCTCTTCTTCTTCCTGACCACCGTCCACCAACATCTCCACCACCGCCCCGAAGAGCGGCCTCAGGTCGGTCTCTTCCGCCCGGACCCATTTGTTCTTGTCGGGGAAAAAGATCTGGGCGTCGGCGGTAATCTGCCCCGACCGGCACATCTCCTCGATCGCCGCCCAGCCGTATTGCTCTTCCTGCGACGCGCCCTCGGGCAGCACCCAGAATGTCGTATCAAGAGTTTTCATTCGCTCCAGCCTCCTCGAACCACGGTAAATAGCACGAGTTGTGCCAAAAACCCCAGAAGGCGGGGCGGTTTCGGTCCCCAACGCAAAAGAACCGGCCTGGAATTCCGGACCGGCTCTGTGAACAGACAAGAGGAGAGAAGGGAGTTTTTCGCCGACCTAGCCCATCTCGCGCTGTTTTCTTCTGACCGAGTACAGGAGTGTCAAACCGATCAGACCGCTGGCGAGCAGCACCCAGGTCGCAGGCTCGGGCGCCGGGTGGACGGTCATGCGCACAGCCATATGGTCGTAACTCTGGTCGGCGTGGGAGCTGCCGGCGTAGAGCCCGTTCCAGGCCATCAGGTACGAATTCGAATTCATCGGATCCCGGTAGAACAGCGCCTGGACGGCGCCGTTGGTGTTGAACGGACTGAACGAGTAATAGCGCGTCGTCCTCCATCCCTCCCTCCTGGAGATATAGAAACCGTACGTCGTGTTGTCGCGACTCGCATCGTACATCCGGTTGGCACCGACCTTGGTTGCGGCCTTAAATACATCCTTGTGACGATAATATGTACCCCACTGGCGGGTTCGTCTTTCCAGGACACCAAAGCTCAAATCGGTGATGCCGGAGCGGCTCATCAACTGGAACTCCATCATGCCCTGCAGCCGGAAGTTGAGGTCGGTCTGGTAGTTGGCGACGTCGATATAGTCGTAGCCCAGGCTGTTGAACACGTTCTGGAGCGATCCGCCGCCGGAGCCGGAAAACACGGATGCATGGGTCTGGAACGCACACAGCGCCAGGACGCCAAAAGCAATTAGTAACACTCTACCCTTCATCATCGCGCCTCTCGATACTGATAGTCTTGATTGGATGCAATTCAGCATAAGATATAAAAGCACAATACATGCCCGGAACCGGTGTTCCGCGGAAATACCGCATCAGTAACTCTCTGGAATCAAACAACTTAGAAGCACAACGGATTCGATATAGCTGTGTTTTTCCGGTAATTCACAAGCCGGGCCTTCTTCCCCAATCAAATATCGCCGACCCGGATCGTTGCGAGAAATCACCCGAAATCCCCGGCGCGGGGCCCCGGCCGGCCGTTTCGCCGACCTCTTCCCGGAACTCACTCTTGTACAACAAGTTTGCTCCCCGAGTCAAGCGTGGCCTCCTCCCGGACGCGCGAAGGCCGCCCTTGCGGGCGGCCTTCACAGAGTCTTCAGAAGCGCCTTGCGCGCGCGAGATTATTCGGCGTGGCTCTTCAGTTCCATGGTGAGTCCCTGCGCGGGCATCTCCTGCTTGACCAGGTAATGCGGCGCGTCGGTGCGAACGTACATGATCAGGTTGCCATCAGGCCGGTTGACCTCAACCTTGTACACGGAGAACGACCCCGCCGACACCATCAATTCCTCTTCGCCCAGCACCTCGATCTTGTAGCTCTGGAGCGAGCCGGACTGGCTGTCGAGGAACGGGAACTTGAAGCTCTTGCCCACCTCGAGTGGCAGAACGGCGATCACCAGATCCAGGGCACCATCGATGAGCGTGCCGCCGACCAGATCGAGAGCGACGTCCTTGGGTCCATCGGGCATTCCCTCGATCTTGCCCGTCGCCGTGCCGTCCTCGATCTCGTAGACGATCTTCATCTGCTGAGGGCCGGCTGCCATCGAAAAGTCGTAGAGCATCGGCTCGAAGTTGCCCGCTCCGACGGTGACCGCTTCCGTCATCGAGATCATCCCCGAGATCTCCGACGATGACTCGATCGTCTCGCCGATGCGTTTGACGGAAACGTTCATGTCTCCGAGGTTCATCTCCTGGACGATCACCGCGAACACCGATTCGTGATCCTTGATCAGCGACGTATCGAAGTCGTAGTCACTGGGCTGGATCGCCAGTTCGTCGCGCGTCATCTCGTTACCCTCGATGTCGTACAACGCGAGTGCCGCAATCGGTTCGACCATGTCGATCACTTCGATGGCATCACCCACCATGACGAGTGCCATCCGGTCGGGGTGCAGGTATTTCTGCATCGCCAACTGGGCGTCTTCTACTTCGACCTTGGCGATTTCCTTGCGATAGCCCTCGAGATACTTCTTGCCCAGGCCGAGCATCTTGACCTGACTGATCTGCCCGGCGATCTGGTTGGGTGTTTCGATCGTCGTGGGGAAATTGCCGATCAGATACGACTTGGCGTCGTCGAGTTCCTGCTGGGAAACCGGCTCCTCCACCATCCTCTCGAACTCTGCCAGCACCTCGACGAGCGCGCTGTCGGTCACCTCGGTGCGCACATTAGCCGTCATCCGGAAGTACCCGACGTCCACCGGCTTGGTGAACTGGCTGTAAGCACCATAGGTCCAGCCCTTTTCCTCGCGGATGTTCAGAAACAGCCGGCCCGTGGCACCGCCTCCGAGAACCTTGTTGGCCACCGTGACCGACGCCCAGTCCGGGTTGTCGGGACGGAGTCCGATGTGCCCCAGGTACAGGTTGGTCTGAACGGAACCCGGGCGGTGATAAAGGCTGATGTTCTTCGCCGTCCGCTCGGGGGGGTCAGGATAGGTCACGCGGTCGGGCTCGCCCGGCTCCCAGTCGCCGAAATACTTCTCGACGGCCTTCTTGACTTCCTTCTGTTTGACGTCACCCACGACGAAGAGCTTGGCGTTGTTTGCCACGTAGTTCTTCTTGTGGTAGGCCACGATGTCCTCGCGGGTCACCGCTTCGACGGTCTCGACGGACGGTGACACCGCGTAGGGGTGGTGGCCGTAGACGACCGATTTGAAGTGCCGGTCCGCCATCGCGTTGGGATCGGAGAGCTCGAATTCCAGAGCCGTCTTGGCGCGCTTGCGCTCCTGCTCCAGTTCGTCTTCCGGAAACGTGGGCCTCAACACGACGTCGGCCAGAAACTCGTAGGCGACGTCAAGATACTCGGACATGATCGAGATACTGATAAAGGTGAAGTCATTGCCCGATCCGGCTCCGAAATCGCCGCCGTACGACTCGATCCACTCGGCCAGTTCGTCCGAGTTCCGCGTCTCGGTGCCCTTGTTGAGCAGCGTCGAGGTGAACGTCGCCAGCGACGACTTGCCCTCTGGGTCGAGGGTTGTCCCCGCCTGGATCACGAAATAAACGGTAGCGATCGGCTGTTCGTGGTGTTCGACCACGATCACTTCCATCCCGTTGTCCGCCGTGTATTCCTTCCACTTGGGGAAAGACAGTTTTTTCATTTTGCCCGGCTCGGGAGGTTGCTCCTTCGCCAGCGGAACGCCTGTGAACATCGCCAACAGCGCGACCGCCAGTACGCCGGCGAACATTGTCTTGAAGATCTTCATCGGTTCGTTCCTCCTTTAAGAGCTTTCCTGCGACGGCGGCGCCGCGACAACAACCGTCCTGTTTTCGACCTTGAGATACTCGTTGGCAACGCGTTTGATGTCCTCAGTCGTTACCTCCATGAACCGGTCGATGTCGGTGTTGATTTCGGCGAGGTCGTCGTGGAAGAACGCGTAATGCTGGAGCGCCTCGGCCTTCTGCATGCACGTCTGGCGTCCCGTAATAAAATTTTTCTTCCACTGGATCTTGACCTTGTTCAGTTCTTCTTCCGTCACGCCGACGGTTTGGACCTTTTCGATTTCTTCCTGCATGAGGCTTTCGACGACGCCGATATCGACACCGGCGTTCGAAGCTCCAATGAGGCGAAAGAGGCTCGGGCCCATACGGCTGTCGTGAAAGCCGAATACGCCGAATGCCGCCTCTTCGTCCTTGACGAGGCGCTTGTGCATACGGCTCGATTCCCCATCGACGAGGATGCTGTTGAGCAGCTGCAACGCGGGCGTGTCCGAGTCGATGTGAGGCGGCGTGACGTAGCCGATGAATACCGCGGGGACGTTGGCCTTGGGCGAGTCGACGATCTGCCGGCGCTCTCCCTTGTTGATCGGCTCTTCGCCGGTGAGTTTCGGAATCGCATTGCCGCCGGGAATGTCGCCGAAGTACTCTTCGACCATTTTCATCGCCTTTTTCTGGTCGATGTCGCCGACGATCACGAGTACCGCGTTTTTCGGCTGGTAATACTCGTCGAAGAAATCCTGGACGTCGGTGACTTCGGCTGCGTCCAGGTCGACCATGCGGCCGATGACCGTGTGGTTGTACGGCCACCAGTCGAAGTTGAGCGTGTCCGAAACGAGAAACGCTTCACCGTAGGGCTGATTGTCGATGCCCTGGCGACGTTCTTCCTTAACCGTCTCGCGCTGGTTCTCGAATTTTTCCGCAGTAATCACGAGAGAACGCATACGGTCGGCTTCCAGCCACAGTCCGAGATTGAGGCGATTTGCAGGGAGCGTCTCGTAGTAGTTGGTCCGGTCCACCGTGGTGGAACCGTTCATTGTCCCGCCGGCCTTGGAGACCAGCTTGAAGTGCTCCGTCTTGTCGACGTTCGCGGACCCTTCGAACATCATGTGCTCGAACAGATGGGCAAAACCGCTGCGTCCTTGTTCCTCATAACCGCTGCCCACGTGATACCACACGTTGACCGCTACAATCGGCACCGAATGATCCTCGGAGAGAATCACCCGGAGTCCGTTATCGAGTTTGTACTCTTTGTATTCGACGTACCCCGGTTGTTCGTCGGCGGCCAGGCCAGCCGTGACGATCAGGCACATCATAGCGAGTACCAGAATAAAACGCTTCATGATACCTCCGATGAGATGGTGAAACAGAAACCGATCGAGTGTTGCATACACAAATTTGACAGGATCGACATCGGGAATGTATGAGGGACCGGGTAAGCACTAATGGGTAATTACCAATATGTACCTGAATTCCCCCCCCCGGTCAAGCCCCCGGAAAGGGGGGAGCAAAAACCCCTGTGCCTTGGTAACTCATGCAATACTACGGACCAATTTCAATTGCGGTTGCGGTCTTTTTGGCCTAGAATGGGTTTTCTTCAAGGCATTTACATTGACGGAACCCGTTAGCGGATAATGATGTCGCACACAGCAGACCCGCCCCACCCCCGCACCCGCCCCCACGCTCACGACACCGGCTTTGTGGCCGGCCGCGAGGTTTTTTTTACGTTCGAAGGCAGAAAACTCGCGGCCCTCGAAGGCGAATCGATTGCCAAAGCATTGTTTTGTAATGGGATACGCGTTTTTTCGTACAGTATCAAATACGGCCGTCCACGCGGCATCCACTGCGGGCGCGGCCGGTGCATCATGTGCCACGTCGAGGTCGACGGGGTCACAGGTGTGGAGTCTTGTATCACCCCCCTGGCCGCGGGGATGCGCATCCGCCGCCAGCAGTACAAACCGTTCTACGGCTCGTTTCTCACCTGGGTAATGCGCAGGGTTCCGTTTCCGGCGGGATTCTATTACCGGATGTTTACCCGGCCGCGGCTGATCCGGGAGGCGTTCATTGCGACGGTCCGCCGCGTCGCCGGTGCGGGTCGGATCGACGCGGGTCCGCAGGCACCGAGAGACCTGTCTGTGCCGCCTGCCATCCTGTCACGGATCGCCGACGCTTATGACGTCGTCGTCGTCGGGGCCGGCGTTTCGGGGATGACGGCGGCGCTGGCTGCCTCGGACGCCGGAGCCGGTGTGCTGCTCGTCGACGAATACGGCGCGCCCGGCGGACACATGATCGGCCGTGTGGCCGACTCCGGGCTGGAGACCGCGCGGGACGACTTGATCCGGCGCACCGCCGCCGCAGGTTTCGAATCGGCTGCGGGATTGACTGCGCAGGGCTATTACGAACCCGGCAGGTTGCTCGTCGGCCGCGAATCAAAAGGCAACAAAGGTGGCGCGGGAATGAAATCGATCGCCGCCGGTGCTTTCGTCTTTGCCACCGGCGCGCAGGACCTGATCCCGCTGTTCGAAAACAACGATCTCCCCGGCATATTCGGAGCCCGCGGCCTGAGACTGTTCGTCGAACGCGACGACCTCGTCCCCGGCCGGAAAGCCGTCGTGTACGCCGATGGCCCCGGCGTGGCGGATACCGTCGCCATGTTGTCATCTCGCGGCGTCGAGATCGAAGCGGTGGTCAGTCCCGGCGCCGACCGACCCGCGGGCATTCCCGCCGGTTTCCGGTTCGTCGGCGGCGCGAGGCTGGTTCGAGCCGAAGGCCGCGAGTGGATAGACCGGGCGGTATTCAAAATCAGCGGCGGTGACCGCGTCACCCTGCCATGCGACCTGTTGTGCGTCGCGGGGCCGGGCCAGCCGTCATTCGAACTCGCCCAGCACGCCGGATTTCGCTTCGAGCTGCGGACGCCGGGCGTCCCCGCCGTCCCGGGCGACGACACCGCGTCGAAGGTGATGATGCCGGTGTCCGACCTGATCGACGACGACGATGGACCGCGCCGATACCTCGTCGGGGAAGCGTCGGGCCGATTCGACTGGAAAACAAAAATCGAACACGCGGCCGCCGCCGGAGCGGCCGCCGCAGGCAGGGAGTGACCCGTGGGCAAGACGATCGTATGCCACTGCGAAGACATCTCGCTGGAAGACTTCTACTCGGCGCTCGAGCAGGGTTACAACGAGATCGAGTCGATCAAGCGGTTCACCGGAATCGGCACGGGCAAGTGCCAGGGCAAGTGCTGTCTCATCCAGACACTCCGCGAACTGGACAGTCCCGGCGGACGAATGGCGGTGACCGGCGGAACGGGAGCCGGCCCGGGATCTCCCATGACCCCTCCGACGACCGCCGAGCTGGACGCGAAAATCCACCTCCCCACCATCCGGCAGCCGGTGGTCCCGTTGAGGATCGACGACATTATCGAAGCCAAAGAAGGAGAAGACTCGCCGTGACCGCGTTACCCGAACTCTGGCGCCGGGGCACCGGCCTGCTGGCGATCGTCGCCACCCTGTCGGCGCTTTCGGCAATTACGTGCACTCAGAGTGATCACTCACCGCCGCCACCGCGCCTCGTCGTCGTGATCGTCGTCGACCAGATGTGCCACCACCACGTCGACCGTTTCCGCGACCTGTACTCGGGCGGTTTCGACCGATTGCTCTCCGGCGGTGCCGTCTTCACCAACGCATGGCACGACCACGCCAGGACGCACACTTCTCCGGGACACGCCAGTATTGCTACCGGTTTCCATCCCGGGCGCCACGGCATCGTCGCGAATTCGTGGTACGACCGCACGAACGAGTTCGCCGTCACCTATTCGGCCCGTGACGAAGAAGCCCACCTGGTTGGTCACCCCGATCGCGCCGGCGCGTCGCCGCGGCAACTGCTCCGTGACGCACTGGGAGACCGACTCAAGGAGCAGTCGGCGGACAGCCGGGTGTTCTCCGTCGCCCTCAAAGACTACGCCTCGGTGCTGATGGGCGGACGCCGGCCCGACGCGGCGTACTGGTACGACGCCGAGACCGGCACTTACTGTTCCTCGACCTGGTACATGGACCGGTACCCGGCGTGGGTCGAGGCATTCAACGCCGTCCGGCCGGCGGACGCCTACCGCGGCGCGGTCTGGACGAGGTCGCTGCCCGCGGCCGCCTACGAACGTTCCCGCCCCGACGAGTTCGAGGCCGAATCCGACGGTGAACACACGACGTTCCCCTATCCCGTCGAAACCACCGCCGGAAACCTGGAAGAAAATTTTTATGGTTTCCTGCGCAGCACACCGTTTGCCGACGAACTGACGCTTCGCTTTGCCGCCGGAATCGTCGTCGAAGAAGACCTCGGGATGGATGACGTCCCCGACGTGTTATTCGTGGGCTGCTCGGCGGCGGATTTTATCGGGCACACGTGGGGACCCTACAGCCAGGAGGTCGAGGACTATTACCTCCGGCTCGACGGCTATCTCGCGACGTTCTTCGATATCCTGGACGATCGGGTCGGACCCGGCCGCTACGTGGTGGCGCTGACGTCCGATCACGGCGTCGATCCGCTCCCCGAGGAACTCGCCGGAAAATTCGAAGGAGCCGAACGAATCAACCGCGGCCGTTATTACGAAGACCTCGACCGCGTGGCGGAAAATCTCGCGCGCGAATACGGGTTCAGAACTCCCCTCATCGCCCACCGTAGCCGCGGCCTCGTTCTCGACCCCGCCGCGCCGTCCGAGTTGCGCGACCGCCTTGCGGCGGAGATCCGGAAGTTCCCCTACGTCGAGGACGTCTTCACGTACAACGAACTCGATGAGGGCAATATTTCGGTTACCGGCGATACCCGTCCGAGACGCTGGAACTTCTACCGGTTGTACCGGAACGGATTTCATCCCGACCGGTCCCCCGACCTCTACGTCACGTTCAGGGAACATCGCCTGTTGACGGGCGGATCGACAGGGACGACGCACGGATCACCGCACCCGTACGACCGCCGGGTACCTCTGGTCTTCCTGGGCCCGGGCGTGGCGGGCGGCGTCTACGACGGCGAGGTACACACGATCGACGTGGCCCCGACGCTGGAGCTCATGCTGGGCATCCCTGTGCGGGAGCCGGACGGCGCGGTCGACGGACGGGTACTCGGGCAGGCGCTGACCGGTAGCGCGAGAAGGGACGACTGACGCGCGATGGCGGCGAAGACGGCGGACATCATCATCATCGGCGGCGGCGTCAACGGAGTCGCGACGGCGTACAACCTGGCCCGCATGGGCATGCGGAACGTCGTTGTGCTGGAAAAAGGATACCCCGGGTGCGGCGCTACCGGACGGTGCGGAGGCGGCATTCGTCAGCAGTGGGGACTGGCGGAAAACGTCGTCCTCGCCCGCGAAAGCGTAAAAAAGTTCGAGAACCTCTCGGCCGAACTGGGCTTCAACATCTTCTTCCGTCAGGGCGGATATTTGATGCTCGTCTATGACGAGCGCGAGCGCGAACTCGTCAACACGACGATCCCGATGCACAACTCGCTCGGCGTTCCCACGCGGTATCTCTCACCCGATGATATCGCCGCTTTTATTCCCGGGCTCAACCTCGACGGTGTGATCGGAGGCGCGTTCTGCTCGACCGACGGTACGGCCTATCCGTACGCGGTCCTGTGGGGCTACGCGGAAGCGGCGCGGCGGCTGGGTGCCGCGATCTACAACTACGCCGAAGCCCGGACGGTCACCAGGCCGGGTGGCGGCGTATTCCGCGTAGAAACTCCCGGCGGCGTGTTCGAGGCGCCGCGACTGGTCAACGTCGCCGGCGCGCGGACCCGTGATATCGCCGCGCAACTCGGCATCGAGATACCGACCCGGCCGTTCCGGCACGAGATCGCCGTTACCGAACCGCTCGTTTCGTTCCTCGAGCCAATGATAATCTCGCCCAAGAAGGGATTCTACTTTTCGCAGAGCATGCGCGGCGAAATCGTCGGCGGGATCAGCGGCAACGACGAACCCTCTTCTTACACGGTGAAGTCTTCCCCGGAATTCCTCTTCAAGTACGCCGCCGCGCTGCGCGAAGTCTTTCCCGGCATGGGAAGCGCACGCGTCATCCGCCAGTGGGCGGGTTCGTATGACATGTCGCCCGACCACCGGCCCATCGTCGGGACGGTGAGCGGGGTCGACGGCTATTTCCACGCGTGCGGTTTCAGCGGCCACGGGTTCATGCTCTCACCGATCGTATCCCAGCTGCTCGCCGAGCTCATCACCACCGGAGAGACGAGCCTGCCCATCGACTCCCTCAGCCTGAGCCGGTTCGAGTCGGGCGACCTCACCCACGACCCGTACGTCGTCGGCTGAACACGCTATTACCCTCCAATAACTGTAATTGACACGTTTTCCGCACCCGCGATATTCTGCAGCCGAACGGGGAACAATTGCCAGAAACCGTCATCCCGACTGTGGACAAGAAGATCTCTTGAAACTGACACTCTCCAATACCGGCAACAGCGAAGACGGTAGCGACCTGCTGTCCAACCGCGCGTCCAACCAAAGCGCGAAGACAGCCCTGCTGTTCGCCTCGGGTGCGCTGCTATACTGGGCCGCCATTACTCTGGTTCCATACTTTTCCGGCCTCAATGCGATGAGACTGTCGCCGTTCTTCGTCGGCGCGGCGGGTTACTTCCTCGGATTCCGCGCCGGCGCGCTCGCCAGCGTCGCCGCCGTCGTCGTCCACACCGTCTTGTTCAACGGGCTCGGTTACCACGGCCCATTCGCCGCTTTCCAGGTGAATCCGGCCCTGCACGCCGGCATCCTCCTGCTCGGACCGATGGCGGGGCGTCTGCGTAGTGTCTTGAGGCGTCTGCAGATCGAGTCACAGATCCGGCAGGCCGCCGCCGGGAGTCACGAAGCACTGTGGATCGTAACGGCGGATCGGTCGCGGGTACTATACGTCAACCCGGCTTTCGACGACGTATTCGGGATCCCCACCGATTACATCCTCGAGAACCCCGGGGCGATGCAGGATGTCGTCCATCCCGACGACCGGCCGGTTGTTGAAGAATCGTTGGCGTCGGTGCCGGAAGAAGGGCGCCGTTTCGAGTACCGCATCGTTCGTTTCGACGGCGCCGTTCGCTGGATCGAAACCACGATATCCCGGGTCAAGGGCAACAAGGGCGGGATAGTTGGTGTTTCGAGGGACGTTACCACGCGGAAGTACAGCGCCACGGAACAGTCGGGACGCAACCGCGTTCTCGAGAAACTCGCGACCGGCGCCTCGCTGCTCGACGCACTCACGACTCTGGCGATATCAATAGAAGAAACGGTCCCGGACTCGATCTGCTCGATCACGCTGGTCGACAACGAAACAGGACGCGTGTACTCCGGGGCGTTCCCGGGCCTTCCCGAGGGCTTCGTCGAATTGTCCGACGGGCTCGAACCCGCGTCCAACGTCAGCTGCGCCGGCCACGTCATCGAGACGGGCGACCGGCTCCTCGTCGCCAATTTCGGGGAGAGCAACTTCGACGAGCGGTACATCGAACAGGCAGCGGCGGCGGGCATTCACGCCTGCTGGTCCGAGCCCATCCGTTCTCCCCAGGGCGGGATCCTGGGTGCGTTGACCCTGTACATAAAAAAACCCGTGGCACCGACGGAGCGCGACGGCGACCTGCTTGCATCGGCGGCAATCATCGCCGCCATCGCGATCGAGCAGAAGCAGTCGGAGGTGGCGTTGAAGGAGACCGGGGAGCGGCTGCACGCGTTCGTCCGACACAGCCCGGCGGCCATCGCCATGCTCGACGCCGAAATGCGCTACCTCGTCGCGAGCGAGCGGTGGCGCACCCTGCACAGTCTGGCGAACGAAGACATCCTCGGGCGCAGCCACTATCAGGCTATTCCCGGGTTGCCCGACCGGTGGAAACGAGTCTACGCACGCTGCCTCGGCGGCGCCGTCGAGACGTGCGACGGCGAGTCCATCGCCAGACCCGACGGATCCGTCGTCTCGATGAAGTGGGAGGTACGTCCCTGGAGGCGAAGCGACGGCGAGATCGGCGGCATCATGATCTTCAACGAGATCCTGGCCGCCGCGGCCGACGACCGCAAGCCGACAGCGCCGCCGGTGGAACCGGCCGCCGAATCGTCACAGGGTTTCAAGACGGTGGTCGTCGCCACGGACGAACAGTCCATCCGGGACACGGTCTGCGAGTTCCTGCGGGAAAAGGGATGCCGCGTGCTGAGGGCCGGGGAGGGCGAAGAGGCGATTGCGCTCGCGGGCGCCGGGGAGGAGGACATCGACCTGTTGATCACCGACCTGGTCATGCCCCGCATGAACGGCCGCGACCTCGCCGCCGAATTACGCAAGACGAACCCGCGGCTGAAAGTCCTCTATATATCGGGGTATATCGGAAAGGCCAGCGTGCGAATCGCGGAGTTGGGACCGGGAACCAGCTTTCTTTCCAAACCGTTCTCCCCTGAATCGCTGGCCCGAAAGGTCCGGCTGCTGCTCGACACCGCGCCGTCCGAAGCGGTCCAACCCACCATCGACTACCACGCAATCTGACGGCTAGTGCTCGTCTCCGCGGACGAGGATCCTGGCGTCGACGACGCGGCACTCGTCCCGCTCGGGCCGCACGATCACGGGGTTCATGTCGAGTTCGGCGATCAACTCGGTGTCCGTCACCAACTGCGCGAGCCGCTGGATGGACTCCACGATGAACTCGATGTCCACGCGGACCTCTCCGCGCACCCCTTCGAGCAGCGGGAACGACTTGATCTCGTGGACCATCTCCTGCGCGTCGACGTCGGTCACCGGCAGCACGCGAAAAACGATATCACGCACGATCTCCACGTACTTGCCGCCCATACCGAACATCAACAGCGGGCCGAACTTCGGGTCCTGGGTAACCCCGAGGATCACTTCCTTGCCCGGGAGGGCCATTTCCTGTACGACAAATCCCTCAACCTGCTGGAACATGCCCGACGAGCCGACGTTGGCCTCGATGCGCTGGCGCGCCTCGACCAGGTCGTCCTCGTCCTCGATGCCGACTTCGACACCGCCGATGTCCGACTTGTGTACGATCGCTTCCCCATCGACCTTCAATACCAGCGGATACCCCACTTTTTTCGCCACCGACACCAGGTCGCCGCCGAGCGGGACCACCGTTTGCCGGCAGACGGGAAAACCGTACGCGCTCAACACCGTGTGAACTTCGTCGGGAGCGAGATAACCGCCGCCGTTCTTGTGCTTTTTCTCCAGCACGTCGAGAGCGGCTTTCTTTTTGACCTTGAACGTCCGGACATTTCCGGCCGGAATCGTCCGCCATTTGCAGTACCGGACCATCGCCGCGGCGACCTCCGTCGCCGCTTCGGGAAACCGGTAGTACGGCACCACGTCCGCTACCTTGTCGGGGATGACGTCGTAATACGACTCTTCCGCCATGACCACGGCGAGGACCGGCTTGTCGTGGTTGCGGCTCACCTCGGTGATTTTCTGGACGACGTCGAGGGGTTCGATCATCAGTGGCGGTACGAAAATCGGGATAGCGATGTCGACGCCGGGGTCAGAGAGTACGATTTCGAGGCATTCCGCGTATTCCCTCGAACCCGCGCCGGAAATCATGTCGATGGGATTGTGTACGCTCGCTTCGGCGGGGAGCAGCGCCGTCAGGCTCGCTTCTGTATCTTCGCTCAGCTCGGCAATTTTTAACCCGTGCGACTCCACGCTATCGGCCGCCATGATCGCGGGGCCGCCGGCGTTGGTCACGATGGCGACCCTGTCGCCCCTGGGCAGCGGAGAGCGTCCGAACGCCGCCACTACATTAATTAGGTTTTCGATGGAAGACACGCGGATCACACCGCACTGGCGCAGCAGGGCGGCGGCGGCCACCTCGAGTCCCGCCAGGGATCCGGTGTGCGAACTCGCCGCCCGGGCTCCGGCCGCCGAAGTGCCGGACTTCACCGTGACGATCGGCTTTTTCTTCGAAATCCGCTTTGACAGTTCGGTGAACCGCATGGGGTCGTCGAACGACTCGAGGTAGAGGCCGATGACGCCGGTGTGCTCGTCGTTCTCCCAGTATTCGAGCAGGTCGACGGCCGACACGTCGGCCTTGTTACCCACACTGGCAAAGTAGGAAAACCCGAGGTTGAGCTTGTGCGCCGCCAGTATGATCGCCACCCCCAACGCGCCGCTCTGGGTCATGAATGCGAGATTGCCCTGTTTGGGAGTGCTCGGCGAAAAGGTGGCGTTCATGTGCACTTCCGGCGTGGCCGCAATCACTCCCATGCAGTTGGGGCCGATGATGCGCATGCCGTATTTTTTGGCGATCTCGACGAGCTCGCGTTCGCGCACGATACCCTCACCGCCGACTTCCTTGAACCCGGCGCTGATAATGACCATCCCCTTGATTCCCTTGCGGCCGCAGTCTTCCGCCGCCATCAGCACGTGTTCCTTGGGTACGACGATGACGGCGAGGTCGACGGGGTCGGGAATACTCAACACCGTGGGATAACACTTGGTGCTGTGTATGTACTGGTAGCGGGGATTGACCGGGAATATCGTTCCGTTGAATTCGAAGTTGAACAGGTTGCGGATGATCTCCCTGCCGATACTGCCACGGCGGGTGGTAGCGCCGATAATGGCGATTGATTTCGGTTTGAAAATAGCGTCCAACGATTGCACTGGTAATGTCCTCCGTAAATTTTGCTGCAAGCCTCCCCAACCCTACCACATCCGCGGATACGGTCAACCTGCACTCGGGGCGTCCGGGGGGGGGTCGTAAAAAAAGCCGTCTCCGTCTCGGAGGCGGCCTCGTTCGGGAACGGGCGTCTGCCTCTCCGGCTCAGGTCCGGGGCGAGAAATTGGCCTTCCGGATTTCTTCCAGGAGGTCCTTGACCTTTTCCTCGATTTCGTCGCCGATCCGGCGGAACACCGACAGGGGGCGGCCGATCGGGTCGTCGACGTCCCAGTCGATCAGTCTTCCCGGGAATTCGGCGGGAAACAACTCGACGGCCGGGATACCGGTCATCGACACCACCATGTCCATTTCATTGAGTGGTACTTCGTCGAGACCGTTGGACCGCTGATGGGATATGTCGATGCCGTGCTCTTCCATCATGAGAATCGCGTCCTCGCTGACAACTCCCGTCGGGTGCAGCCCCGCGCTCCACACCTCGACCACGTCGCCGCCTATTTCGCGGGCGAACCCTTCGGCCATCGGTGAACGGCACATGTTGCCGATACAGATGAAGAGCACTTTGGTCTTCTGGGTTGCGGGTGACGTCATGGGGTATTCCTCTGGAATGATTCTGGCCGCCGGAAGCTTTCCGACCGCAGAAAACTACACAATTTCAACGGGTTTCACAAGTAAAGTTTGTATAAATTGCACGAAACGTGCCCCCCGCGCGCCGGCTCGGCCGGCGCGGTGGCGTCACTCCTTGATGCCGCGGTAGATGAACGAGACCCCGCCGGCGAGTTTGCGGCGCCGGACATCCGAGAGACCGGCGTCGGCGAAGAAACGCCGGACTTCATCGTGCGAGGCGAATCCCCGGATCGACGACGACAGGTAGTCGTACGCCTCCTTCGAGCCGGATACGGCCCGGCCGACCACGGGGAGGACGGTCTTGAGGTAGAGGCGGTAGAGCTGGAGGAAGGCGCCGCTGGTGGGAGGAAAGAACTCGAGCACGAGCAGCCGGCCGCCCGGCTTGAGCACCCGCGCCATTTCGCGGACTCCGGCCGCGTAGTCGGGGAGGTTTCTCAGCCCGAACGCGATGGTCACAGCGTCGAACGATCCGTCGCCGAACGGCAGGTCGAGCGCGTCCCCCTCGATGACTTCTATACGCCCTTCGAGTCGCAGCTGCCCGATCTTGTCCCTGGCCACTTCGAGCATTCCGGCGGACCGGTCGAGGCCGACAATGTGATGCGCCCGCGAGCGGCGTGCAAATTCGATGGCGACGTCGCCGGTCCCGGTGGCGACATCCAATACCTCGCCCCCTGCGTCCACGCCGGACATGTCCACGAGGGCGCGGCGCCAGCCGCGGTCGACATTGAGGCTGAGGACGTGATTGAGCAGGTCGTAACGGCGCGCGATCGACGAAAACATCCCGGGTGTCTGTGATTTTTCGACCATGCCGCCGCCCGCGCTCTATTCCGTCGTTTGTTTGAGTTTGTAAACCCGGGTTGCCTCACCGGAGGGGTCGAAATCGCAGATGTAGAGTTCGCCGTCCTCGTCGACACCGAACGCCGAAATCCTCCCCGGGCTGTCGGCGATATCGATGACGGGCGAAGCGCTCGACCCGTCGTATTCGATCCCCCAGATGAGTCCCGTGTTGTAGTCGGCGAACACGTACACGCCCTCGAGCGAGGTGATGGTCGGACCGCGGTAGACGTGGCCGCCGGTCACGGATACGTTCCCGTCTGCGTCGTGGGGGTATTCATAAATGGGATTAATCGCCGTTTTGAGCGTGTCGCACATAGGCGAGGGCGCGCCAGGGTCGGTGCCGTCCGCGTCGTACTCGTGCGCTCCTTCGAAGCAGTCCCACCCGTAGTTGCCGCCGATGTCGATGATATCGATTTCCTCCCACCTCGCCTGTCCGACGTCGCCCGCGTAAAGCCGGCCGGTGACGGGATCGAAGCTGAACCGCCACGGATTGCGCAGCCCGTACGCGTAGATTTCGGGCCGGTATCCTTTGATGTTAAACACAAAGGGGTTGGTGTCGGGAATCCCGTAGTTCCCCTGCGAGTTGGAATCGACGTCGAGGCGGAGGATCGTGCCGAACACGTTGGTGAGGTCCTGGGCGTTGTCGTTGGGGTCGCCGGCGCCGCCGCCGTCGCCAACGGCCACGTACAGGAATCCGTCAGGACCAAAAGCGAGCTGCCCGCCGTTGTGGTTGCCGGCGGTCTTGGTAAACGTCATGAGCACAGTCTCGGTCGACTGGTCGGTGGAATCGGGGTTGGTGGCGCTCACCTCGAAGCGCGAGAGCCGGTTGTCCCCGCCTGCGACGGTATAGTACACAAAGAAGCGCCCGTTGGTCGCGTAGTCGGGGTGGAATGCGAGCCCCAGGAGTCCCTGCTCGAGGCCGGCGCTATGGACGTTACCGGATACGTCGAGAAAAGTCCTGGCCGCCGCGACGGACGCTTCATTCTCGAAGACTCTCACGGTGCCGCGCCGCTCGACGACGAATACGCGGCCACTGCCGTCGCCGGCATTCTGGAAGTCGACGGGCTGGACGAACGTGAGGTTCGGATAGGCGGCGACGAGCTGGTAGATGTAGCTGCCCGGAGCGACGGAGTCGTCGTCGCACCCGGCGGCGAGAGGCAGCGCCGCAAGAACGGCCGCCAGCAGTATTATCTGTTTCATGGTGTTCCTCCGGGACCCGGGTGAAGGGGCAGACGATCGAGCAGAAAGTGTAGATGGGCACGGGTGTCGTGTAAACGGCTTTCGGACGGCGCCAGATCCGCGGCTCCCTGGATGAAGGGCCCGGCGACGAGCTCGTCGCGGCAGTGTCTGGCGATCCCGGCCACACCCCCCGAGGTCATCTCGAGGTGGCACTGGAGCCCGAGCACGCGGTCGCCCCAGGCGAACATCTGGTTCTCACACGCCTCGCTCGAAGCCAGTTGAACGGCTCCGTCGGGGAGGTCGAACGTCTCACCGTGCCAGTGGAAGGCGTCGAACTGGCGGGGCAAACCACCCGACATCGCGTGGCCGGCACCCTCTTCGGTCAGCGTCACAGGATACCAGCCGATCTCCTGGTACCGGTTGGGGCGTACCACCGCCCCGAGAACCCGCGCGATGAGTTGCGCGCCGAGACACACGCCCACGACGATCTTTCCCGCGTCGATCGCGGCCCGCACGGCACGCTTTTCATCGGCCAGCCACGCGTACTTCGAATCCTCGTCGACATTCATCGGGCCGCCCATCACGACGAGCCAGTCGTACGCATCCACCCCGGGAAGCCGCTCACCGTCATAGAGCCGCGTGCCCGTCAACTCGTGTCCGTTGCCTTCGGCCCACTCGCCGATCGCACCGATCCCCTCGAACTCGACGTGCTGTATCCAATGAAGCCTCATTTACTACTCTTTCTATTGTAAGTCGCGCACCCAGGCACGAGGGTCGACGGCGAGTTGCGCAGCGCGCCGCCCTGATATCAACATTTGAGGGCGGCGTAGCGAGCACCTGTCTGAGCCGGAGCGCCCTCGTGCCGGTGCGCGGCGGCCGGTCAGATTAGTCAGCGGCTGCGTGAGGCTGCTCGTTGAGAGTCCAGTCGTAGTCCAGGAACTTGATCTTGAAGTCGCCCGTCCGCAGGTACTCCGCGTCCGCATCGTCGACGTAGCGCATCACGAAGTTCAGCACCGCCTGCTTCTCTTCGCCGCGCCGGCCCGGCGGGTCGCCCGTTCCATAGCCGTCGACAAAGTCACCCCCGAACCAGTCGAAGATCGCCGAGAGGTACACCACGTCTTTGCCCCGGTTGATCCGGAAATTGGTATCGTTCGACAAAAACTCGCGCGCCTGGTCGTCCAGCTGATCGTCCAGCACGGCCGCCTCGAACGGCTCACCCCGCAGTTCCGGACACGAGAGCGCCGCACAAACGAGCGCCACGTGGATCCGCGGCTCGGCGAACTTCCCTCGCAACACCGCGTGTTCGATCTCGTCCAGCGTCATCGGTTCGCCCATCACGCCGAACGACACTTTTTTCCACCGTCCAGGTATCTGCATGATGCTGTTCTTCGGTAACACGAGCGAGCGCAGACGGGACGACTCGATCGGATAATGATCGACGATCAGTTTCAAAGTCAGTCCGTTGTAAGCGTTGATCCAGAAGGCGATCTTCTCTTCGTCCGTCCAGCCCTCATAGACCTCCCGGTCGAGCCCGGCGAGCGACGCGGTCCACGCTTCGAGCAGCTCGCCGTTCGCTTTGAGGCCAGCATAGTCGACCAGTCCGCCGTCGTCGACGTATCCCGACAGAATGGCCGCGTAGCCGCCGTTGTCGAATGCCGCGACCGCGGTGGCCGGGGTAGAATATTGCGCGGCGATCAATATCAACACTGTAAAATAAGCTTTCATGATTTCCTTCTTTGTGACCTCAACCAGGCCGGGTAGTACCTGAATATCGTTCCGATAATCTTGGTCCCCGCCAGCACCGTTCCCCTTACAGTCCCGGTGATCTTTGACTGGCCGATCCTGGCCCGGTAGCGCACCGGCACCTCCACGATCCGCGAGCCCGCCATCAGCGCCTTGGCCTGCATCTCGACGTTCCAGCCGAACGTCGGGTCGGACATGCCGTAAGAGAGCAGGTGGTCGCGCCGGATCGCGCGGAACGGCCCCATATCGGTAAAACGAAATCCGTAGAACACCCGCATGAGAAAAGTGGCCAGCATGTTGCCCCAGCGCTGGTTCCACGGGAGAGATCCCTTCTCCGCCCGCCCCAGGGTGCGCGACCCGATCACCATGTCGGCGCGTCCCTCGCGAATCGGCGCCAGGAGGTCGGGGAGGTCTTCCGGGTAGTCCGAGTGGTCCGCGTCGAGGATGACGATCACGTCCGTATCGTCTCCCGTGTGGCGGATACCCTTCAGGCACGCGGCTCCGTACCCGCGCCGGTCTTCGCGCAACGTGACCGCCCCGTGCGCATCGGCGACCTCGGCCGTACGGTCGGTCGACCCGTTGTCGACGACGATCACAAGGTCGACGTATTCCCGCGGTATCTCGTCGAGCACGGCGCCCACGGACTGTTCCTCGTTGTACGCCGGCATCACGATGACTGTCTTCACCCCACCGCCTCCTTCCGACGGCCGCGGAGAGCGTCGTAGAGGAGCAGGGCGTAGAACGGGACGTATTCGACCGCGTAGATCCGCCACGGGAGCACCCACTCTCCCCCGGCCGCGTCGATGACCCACACCCGGTACGACACCATCACCAGCCCCGTGAACAGGATCCACGCCCGGTTGCGGTAGAAGCAGAGGAAGGGGACGATCCACGCTACGTACCACGGGTACAGCGTCGGTGCGAGCAAAAGACCCGTCGCCACGGCGACAAAGCCGAAACGAACCGGGTCTTTCTGCCGGAACGCCTGGTAGATCACGACACCACCGACGGCCAGCGTGAGCAGCCGCCGCGTCCACACGGGATCGTTGAGGACGGAATCGGCGACCTTGTATGCGAGCCCGTTGAAGTTCCAATCGGCGCTGTAGAGCTTCAGGCTGGAGAACAGCCCCGCTCCGGCTCCGGCAAACGGCAGGTAACCCGCCACCACCACCGCCGTCATGACGCCGACCCAGGCGGCGTACTTTCTGCGCGCCAGGAAATACGGCACAAAAACGGCGGAGAGATATTTGGCGAGGAACGACAAACCGAGCGCGGCGAATCCCCCGATGTTCTTTTGCCGTGCAACCAGAAACAGCCCCAGCAGGAGAAAGAAAATCCCCACGGGCTCGACGTGCCCCGAATGCCCGGTCTCGAAGATCACGAGCGGGTTCCAGGCGTAGACGACAACAGCCGCCGGGTCAATCGAACGGAGCCGCAACATGGCCCCGATGAGGAGGATCACCCCCAGATCGAAGATCACGAAGAGCAGCTTCTGGGTCTGCACGTCGGGTCGAATTCCGGCGGCCAGGGCAAATACCGCCTGCGATACGGGCGGATAAATTGTTTCGAGGTGTTTGTGGTTGATGTCGTCGTAGTTTTCGTCGCGGAGGGGCTCGAGTTCTTCGGCGTCGGGCGCGTGAGAAAAGGGGTTGAAGCCGTGGGTGATCATGCGCCCTTCCCACAGGTAACGGTAGATGTCGGTGGACATCACCGGTTGGGCCGGAATCAGGACTCCCCGGCTGATCGCCGCCACGGCGAACACGAGAACGAACAGCCGGTGTCCGCGGACGGCGGCCCAACTGCGGCCAAGAACAAACAGGGTGAGCAGGTAAATGCCGAACGCAGCGAAATAGAGCGCGAGAAAGAGGCCGACCTTGTCGTTGAGTCCCTCGATTCGCGAAAGAGCCGCGAAGAGCATCGCCAGGGCGGTGCCGGCCCCTGCAACGATCCATCGCGAGTTTCGGCTCATGTCATCGCTTCGCGTGAATAACGGAGAGTCCGAACACGTAGAGGTATCCGGACACGAACAACATCACGTACGGCAGCGCCGCCCAGTTTCGCGTGATGATCAACGCACCCAGCGCGGCGCACATATAGACCGAGAGCACGAATTCGGCTACTAACGTCGGCTTGCGCATCGAACGGTAGATTTTGCCCTTCCACCGGTCCTTGAACGACTCGATCCGGTACTTGGCCGTGCGCACGAACGGTGTCTGCCTGCCGAGCAACGCTTCGGTGACCGCCCACGCGTTGTTGATGCACATGCCGATTCCCAGCGCGAAAATCAACGGGACGTCCTTGATGCGCCAGCGCCAGTCCCGGTACAACTCGCGCTGGGCCGTCAGGTAGAAGAGGAAGATCGACAGCGTCGTCAGAGCGAAGATCGCCATTTCCCAGAAGAGCGATCCGCGCGCCAGTGCGTGCGAGCGCAGAATCACCGACAACGGCATGAGTACCGACAGCAGAACGAGGAGGAGATAACTCAGGTTGGCGCTGAGGTGAAACGTCGCCTCGAGCTTGACTCGCAGCGGCACTTCGCTGCGCCATATCCGTCCCAGCAGCTTCCTGCCGACCTGTATCGAGCCCTTCGCCCACCGGTGCTGCTGGGTCTTGAACCCGAATATATCGACCGGCAACTCGCTGGGACAAACGACTTCCGGCACGAATACAAACTTCCATCCGCAAAGCTGGGCGCGATACGAAAGGTCGAGGTCCTCGGTGAGCGTATCGCCCTGCCAGCCACCCGACTCGAGGATTGCGCGCCGGCGAAACACGCCGCCGGTGCCATTGAAGTTGAAAAACCGGCCCGACAGGTGACGCGCCGTGTGCTCGAGGATGAAGTGACCGTCGAGCAGCAGCGACTGGACGCGCGTGAGAAGCGAATAGTTCCGGTTGAGGTACCCCCACCGCGTCTGCACCATCCCGACGCGCGGATCCCCGAAGTGCGGCACGGTTTTCTCGAGGAAATCCGGCGGCGGTATGAAGTCAGCGTCGAAAACGGCCACCAGTTCGTCGGGCGACTCGTCGAGGCCTTCCTTGAGCGCGCCTGCCTTGAATCCCTCGCGGTTTTCGCGGTGCCGGTATTCGACGTTGAACCCGAGCGCCACGAGGTCGTCGGTCGCCTCACGGGCAACGACTCGCGTGTCGTCGACCGAGTCGTCGAGGACCTGGATCCTGAGGAGGTGCTTCGGGTAGCGGATCGCCGCCGCCGCCTCGATCACCCGCCGCGCGACGTAGTACTCGTTATACAGCGGCAGCTGGACCGTGACGGCCGGGTAGTCGGCGGGTTCCATCCGGGGCGGTGCCGGCCGGCGGGCAAACTTGTAGTGCCGGAAGTACAGATAGAGAATGAAATACCGGTGGATCCCGTAGATGGAGAGCATCGCCAGGATACCGAAATATGCATAAACCGTAATTGACGCGAGCGTATTCATTTTACCGAGTGTATTTGTAACTGTACGTTTTCCGCAAGAGAGAAGGCCGTTACGCCAGCGCGCCGCCACACGAAGAACCCCGGCCGGCCGTGCAGCCGAAACAGTGGGCGCCCGTCTCGATGCGTCTTTGATGGAGTTGAGGGTCGAAATTGCTGACGTGCGTCGGCATGCCGTGGTTGACCTTGAGTTTCAGCGCAAGATTGAAATCACAGTCGTACATGTTGCCTTCCCAGTCGATATTGATCTGGTGCCGGCACATCAGCCCTTCTATGGTCGACGGGTTGAACGCGTCGCGAAGAAGCTGCCGGTATTCGTCCGCCTTCTTCTGCCGGCGAAGGCCGCCCATGAACCGTCCGATGGGCATATTGGTTATCGTGATCAGACGTGAAAATTCGATCCCGTGACGGGCCCGCAATTCGCGGTGGTAGTCCGCTTCCAGCGCGGCCTGGTCGGGCGGCAGGTAGGGCCCCACCGGGTTGTAGACCAGATCGAGCGGAAGGCCCGGGTCACGCCCGTATCCCAGTTCGTTGAGCCTCCGGATGGACTCGATCGATCCGCTGTACACGCCCTCACCGCGCTGCCGGTCGACGTTTTGCTCGAGATAACACGGGAGCGACGCGACGAGACGGACCCCTTGTTCCGCCATGAACCGGGCCACGCCCTCGTATCCCGGCTCGAGGTGGATGGTCAGGTTCGTCCGGACCTGGACGGGAATATCCAGCGCCCGCCCCTGTGAGACGAACCGCTCGAAATTCGCGTTGATTTCCGGAGCGCCTCCCGTGACGTCGAGGAGGCTGCAGCCGACGTCGCGGGCGATCCTGAGAACATGGTCCATCGTTTCCCAGTCCATCTCCTCGGTCCGTTTCGGCGAGGCGGCCACGTGACAGTGGACGCACTGCTGATTGCAACGCAGCCCCACGTTGACCTGGACGATCGAAATCCGATCGGCAAGGAGCGGCCCGCCGGTGGAATCGACAATTTTCTGATCGAACTCGTTTATCATTTCCGTAGTTTTCAACAGCACGCCCCCCCGGTTCCTTCGGCGTCACGCGCGCCGGCCGCGGCGGGGTCGCAATCGAACGGCCCGTAGTGCGTGCCACGATCACCCGTCACGAGAAAATGGCCCGCGTATCTCGTTCCGGAGAGCATCGCGGCCGTGTTCCCGCATACGAGCGTCGGTTTGCCGGTGACGAACTCGTGGTGGTCGTCCAGCGCAAACCGATGCGGCCCGCCCGGAATCGTCCCGCGATACGTGGCTGTCTGTCCGTAGTCTTCACAGATATCCTCGAGTGTGTCCAGATTGAAAGCCCTCACCGTCATCGAGTAGAAGTCGATACCCCCGACCTTTGCCTCTATTTCCGGATCTCCGGGCTCGATCGGGCTGCGCGAAATAACTCGATAATCGTTGATGCCCATGCCGCGGAGCATCCGCCGGAAGTCTTCGATGTACATCGCGCCCCCGAGACACTCTCCGTAGAGGACTGGGTCGTCGCGCAGGTGGTCGGGCACGCGGCGTCCGGCAAACACGTCGGAGAAGATCAGTTCACCGCCCGGCTTGAGAACGCGGAAAATCTCGGCAAAGGCGCGCGGCTTGTCGGGGGATAGGTTGAGTACGCAGTTCGAGATCACCACGTCGACGGAATCGTCTTCGATCCCGGCGGCGGCGAGGTCCTCGATGTATCCGTGCCGGAAAGAGACGTTCGGCCTTTCCAGACCGAATCTCTCCGCCTGGCCTTCCGCGTGACGGACCGCGACGGCGAGTTGTTCTTCCGTCATGTCGACGCCGATCACCCGGCCGCCGGCGCCGGCGAGCGCCGACGCGATATAAACGTCCCGGCCCGTCCCGCAGCCCAGGTCGAGGACAACCCTGTCCTCGAGCAACGGCGGGATCGGAGATCCGCAACCGTAGAACTTCTCGATGATCTCGGGATGAATATTCTCGAGTATCTCCCTGTGTTCGGCCCCAAGTCCTTCCGTTGGACAGCAGGCGTTTGTCCTGAGGTCCCGGGCGCCCGTCAGGGTTTTCCCGTAGTACTCTTTTACTTCTTTGTGTTTCAGCGGTACCGACATCGGGCAATCTCCGGAACTTGTTTTTGCAAATGGACGGTTTCGTTTCAACGGGGCGGGCACACGTGCCGCGCCCCCGGATTGATTGTCTGCTTTGTCGCCGGGCAGGGAGATAACTTACGTTCGATCTGGTATCAGGGCAAGGGCGATCGCGGCCGAATCAGCCGTTTTTGAGCCTGTAGTCTTCACTGTAGAACCTGACCAGCTTTTCAGGTGATACGCCGGCAGCGTAGAGAATCGATATCATATAGTTCTGGAGCACACGCCGGGCGATCCCTTCCGCCTCCAGTCGGCGGCGCGAGGTCCGGACGAAACTATCCAATATTTTCATTCGCCCGCCGAGCCGGCGGATGCGGCGGACAATCTCTACGTCTTCCATGAGGGGAATCTCGCTGTACCCCCCGATCCGTTCGAAATGGGCGCGCCGGAGGAATATCGCCTGGTCCCCGTAGGGAAGCCGGTTCCAGCGCGAACGAATGGTGACGAAGCCCGACATGAGGCGATAAATGAACCGGTCGGAATCGAATCGCAGCCGGAACGCCCCGCCGACGATTTCATCGCTGGAGAGAGCCGCGTCGATATCGGAAAGCGCGCCGGGAGGAAGCCGGGTGTCGGCGTGCAGAAATATCAACGTCGCGCCTCTCGCGGCGGCGGCCCCGGCATTCATCTGTCGGGACCGCCACCGTGGAGACGTCATGGTAACGACGTGATCGTCCTGGATGGTTCCGATGGTACCGCCGGCGGGGTCACCGTCGACGACGATCACTTCGCAGCGACCGGCGCCGTCGAGCCCGCCGATGTGTTCCAGCAGACCGGCGACCGTGTCTTCCTCATAGAGGACAGGCACGACGATCGAAAAATCCGGCCCGGCCTGTTTCATCTAGAGACTTTCGCTCGAAATACCCATCGTCTTGAGGACGAATGAGTAAATGTCGGCGTATTCCTCGATGACCTTGGTCATCGGCTTGCCGCCCCCGTGTCCCGCCTTCATTTCGACGCGCAACAGGAGCGGATTCTTGCCGCTGTCCGCCGCCTGCAGCGTCGCGGCGAATTTCTTCGCGTGTGACGGCACGACGCGGTCGTCGGTATCGGCGCTGGTGATGAGCGTCGGCGGATACGTCGCGCCCGGTTCGACGTTGTGCAAAGGCGAGTACTCGTACATGAACTTGAAGTGCTCGGGGTCCGCCTCGGCGTTACCGTAGTCGCTCACCCAATAGCGCCCCACCGTGAACTTGTGGTAACGGAGCATGTCGGTCACCGGGACACGGCATACCACGGCGCCGAACAGCTCGGGACGCTGTAACAGGCACGCCGCCACCAGCAGGCCGCCGTTGCTGCCGCCGCTGATCAGGAGACGCGGAGTGCTCGTCCAGCCTTCGGCAATGAGATACTCGGCCGCGGCGATGAAATCGTCGAACACATTCTGCTTGTTCCCGAGGATGCCCCCCTGGTGCCACTCTTCTCCGTACTCTTCGCCCCCGCGGATATTCGCTACCACATAAACACCGCCCATCTCGAGCCACAGCAGGCGGCTGGCGCTGAAGTATGGCGTCATGCTGACGTTGAACCCACCGTAGCCGTAGAGCCAGCACGGATTCTGGCCGTCTTTCTCGAGCCCCTTCTTGTGGGTCACGAACATCGGGACCCGCGTCCCGTCTTTCGATTCGAAGAAGTACTGCTCGGTAACGTATTTGGAAGAATCAAAATCAATCTCGGGTTCGCGGAAGACGGACAGTTCGCTTTTCGCAAAGTCGTAGCGGTATGCCGTGGTCGGATAGACGTAAGACGTAAAGCCGTAAAACATCTCCTTGTCCGTGCGTTTTCCCGTTATGCCCCACACAGAACCGATCGTGGGCATCTCGATGTCGCCCGCCGGCTTGCCTTTCTTGTCGAACAATTTGATCTGATTGTGGGCGTCGTGCATGTACCCTACGACGAACTTGTTATCCACCATCATGGCGAAGTCGATGACGTCCTTGCTCTCGGGAATGATTTCTTTCCAGTTCTTGCGGTCGGGATTGTCGACGTCGATGGCGATGATCCGGCTTCGCGGCGCATCGAGCGTCGTATTGAAGAACCACGTCGACCCGATGTTGTCTACGAAGACGTAGCGCGCTTCGTGCAGGTCCAGCAGCGTGGTAAAGTCACCGTCGTTCTCGACCTTGCGGTAGTAGATACCGTTGCGGTCGTCGGTCCCGTGGTACGCGTATAAAATCAGGTACTTGCCGTCGTCCGTGATCCCCGGGCCGAAGCCGTACTCTTTGTTGGCCTCGTCCTCGTAAACGAGGACGTCTTCCGACTGCGGAGTGCCGAGTTTGTGCCAGTAGACGCGGCTGAAGTTGTTCATATCTTTTTCCGGCACCTCGCCCTCGGCGGGAAACCGGTTGTAGTAGAAGCCCGAGTTGTCGTGCTTCCACGCGATGCTGGAGAACTTGCACCACTCGAGGACTTCATCGAAGTCCTTGGCCGCGTCGATGTCGCGGACGTGAATTTTCTGCCAGTCGCTGCCCGAGCTCGACAGACCGTAGGCGAGCAGCGTGCCGTCGTGGCTGTACTCCTTGGCGTTGAGCGCGATCGTTCCGTCCTCGCTCAGTGTATTGGGGTCGATCACGACGGAGGCCTGTCCGTCGAGCGACTTCTGCATGTAGAGAACCGACTGGTTTTGCAGCCCGTCGTTCTTGGTGAAGAAATAGCGGTCCCCGTGTTTATAGGGGAGCGAATAGCGCGGGTAATTCCAGATGTTGGTGAACCAGTCGACGATCTTGTCGCGTCCCGCGTAGGAGTCAACGTAACCGCGGGTCAACTCGTTCTCCGCGTTGACCCACTCGATCGTATCATCGGCGTCGGGGTCCTCGAGCCAGCGGTACGGATCCGCCACGATGGTGCCGTGGTAGTCGTCGGCGACGTCGACTTTGTTGGCTTCCGGGTATTTATATTCGCCGGCTTCGCCGGCATGGACGGCGTCGAACACCGTCCCGGCCATGAAGACGGCGGCCACGGAGAACGCGATCAACGCTACGGTTTTGCACACGCCGCAGCTTTGCCGCACCGGTTGATTCGATGACATAATAGTCTCCTCCTGTATGTGGAATTTGTCTCGGGAGCCGTCATTATAATACACTCGCCGGCCCGTCTTGACAGTACGCATTTCAGGAGGTATCGTAGGAACGAGACGGGGGTGCCCGGCCGTCATCCGCCGGGCCGGGCTGAAATCAAACCCACCGCGAAATCATTCATACTGATGTATAAAGAAGAAAAAGACCGCGTCGCCATCGTCGGCGGCGGCATCATCGGCCTGGGGCTGGGATGGCAGCTGGCGCGCCGCGGACGCCCGGTCACTGTGTTCGACAAGGACACCGCCGGACGGGCTGCCAGCTGGGTGGCGGCGGGTATGCTCGCCCCCGTGTCGGAGTTCGACTTCGAGAACGAAGATTTTCTACGATTCGGGCAGAAGAGTCTGGAACTCTTCCCCCGCTTTCTCGACGAACTGGCACAGGACAGCGGGCGCCGGGTGAAGCTGGATACGCGCGGCACGATGATGGTGGGATTTCACCGCGACGATACCGAACGCATCCGCCGTATCTACAATTTCCGCGAACACCGTGGCCTGCCGGTCACGTGGTTGACGGGCACCGAGGCGAGAGAAATCGAACCCCTCCTCTCCCCCAAAGCCGCCTCGGCGATGTGGATTCCCGAAGACCACCAGGTCGACAACCGCGACGTGGTCGATGCGTTGAAACTCGCGCTGACCGGCGCGGGCGGCGAGCTGGTCGAGGAAACGGCGGTCAAGGCGATCCGCACGGAGAGAGGACGGTGCACGGGCGTCGTCACCTCCACCGCCGATCAGGCGGAAAGCCTGATCCACGATGCCGGAACGACGGTGATCGCGGCGGGCTGCTGGTCGGGCCTCATCGAAGGTATCCCCGAAGAAATCGCCCCCCCCGGGGTGCGCCCGGTCAAGGGGCAGATCGTCTCCCTCCTCACCGACGAGACGTACGAGTTCAAGCGCGTGATCCGCGCGCCGGACGCTTACATACTGCCGAAAGGCGACGGGCGCCTTCTCATCGGCGCGACGGAAGAGGAGATGGGATTCGACACGACGCCGACGGCGGGCCCTGTGATGAGGCTCATCGAACGTGCGTGGGAAGCGGTTCCGTCGATATACGACCTGCCGATCGAGCGCATCGACGCTGGCCTGCGCCCGGGCACCCGGGATCACGAACCGCTGATCGGTGAGA
Organism: uncultured bacterium; assembly: GCA_965371015.1. GTDB lineage: Bacteria > Krumholzibacteriota > Krumholzibacteriia > WVZY01 > JAKEHA01 > CBDUWU01. Next base: position 31,817 of record CBDUWU010000002.1, read on the forward strand.
CGGGAATGGAGGGGCTGGTGTACGCGACGGGACACTACCGGCACGGAATACTGCTGGCGCCGATCACCGCTTATTCGCTGTGCGACATGATTGTCGACGGCGCGGTACCGGATGACCTGGCGCCGTTCGCTCCGACGCGTTTTTCGAGGCGATGAACGACATGGAACTGACGGTCAACGGCACGCCCCGGACGATCGAAGCGGCGACGGTCGCCGAACTGATGGTCGAGCTGGGCTTCGAGCTCAACGCGCCCGGCATCGCGGCGGCGCTCAACGGCGCGGTGGTACCGCAGACGGAGTGGGGCTCGGCGAAGCTGGACGACGGCGACACGATCGACATCATCCACGCCGTCCAGGGCGGTTGATATCTGTCGGCCTTATACGATCAAGGAATCAGTATGGACAAGTTCAAGATTGCAGACAGAGAATTCGGCTCGCGGTTGATCGTCGGGACGTCGCGGTATCCCGACCCGCAGACCATGCTCGACGCCCTCGAAGCCAGCGGGACCGAGATGGTCACCGTCGCCATTCGGCGCGTCAAGCTCGACGACCCCTCCGAAGAGAGCCCCCTGCGGCTGTTGCGCAAACGCGGCTACTTCATCCTCCCCAACACCGCCGGTTGTTACACCGCCAGGGAAGCCGTGCTCACAGCCCGGCTCGCGCGAGAAGCCCTCGGCGAGAACTGGATCAAACTCGAGGTCATCGGCGACGACGAGACCCTCTTTCCCGACGTTCCCGAGCTCCTCAAGGCCGCCGAGCAGCTCGTCGCCGAAGGATTCGTCGTGCTTCCCTACTGCAACGACGACCCCATCTCGTGCAAAAAACTGGCCGGCATCGGATGCGCCGCCGTCATGCCGCTCGGCGCGCCCATCGGCAGTGGAATGGGCGTTCGCAATCCATACAATCTCCAGATCATCCGGAAAATGGTAGACGTTCCGCTCATCGTCGATGCCGGGGTCGGGACCGCATCCGACGCCGCCATCGCCATGGAACTCGGCGCCGAGGGAATCCTCCTCAACACCGCTATCGCCCAGGCCAAGCACCCCGTCGACATGGCCCGGGCCATGCGTCTCGGCGTCGAAGCCGGCAGGTTGGCCTTCCGTGCCGGGCGAATACCCCGTAAACTGTACGCGACTGCGTCGAGCCCCCTGGAAGGCATGATCGGAGGCGATTGAAGTGATAGATTTCCGCTTTTACCTCGTTACGGACCGCAAGCAATGCGCTCCGCGGTCACTGCAGTCCATGGTCAGGGAGGCGTGCGACGCCGGCGTCAAAGCCGTGCAGTTGCGCGAAAAAGACCTCGCCCCCAGGGAGGTCGAGGAGTACATCGCACGGCTCCTCGAAATCACACACGACCGGGACACCCGGCTTCTGCTCAATCGCAAGGAACCCATCCGCGAAGCCGAGGACGCATATCTCGCAGCCAGCCTCACCGTCGACGGATTTCACTTCCCCGAGGGAATGACGTTTCCGCACGAACTCCGCGCGCGGTTTCCGAAAGTGCTCGTCGGCATGAGCACCCACTCGGCGGGGGCCGCCGTTACCGCCGCGGCGGAAGGCGCCAGCTTTATCACGTTCGGCCCCGTGTTCGAGACACCGTCCAAAAAGACCTACGGACCGCCGCAGGGACTCGACGCCCTCGCGAAAGTAACGGCGAGTATCACCGTCCCCGTGTTCGCCATCGGCGGCATCACGCCCGACAATGCGGCCGATTGCATCGCCGCCGGCGCCCACGGAGTGGCCGCCGTCAGCGCCGTAATGACGGCCGAGGACATCGGCAACGTCGTCGGCCGTTTCCGCTCTGCAATCGGATCGCTGTGATTCCCGCGCGTCCCCCGATCGGCCGGCTTCACGTCATCACCGACACCCGCATCCAGGACCGGTTCGACCACGTCGAGCTCGCGCGCATGTCGGTCGCGGGCGGCGCCACCGTCATCCAGATTCGTGACAAACAGTTGACCGATGCGGAACTCGTGTCCGTAGCGAAACGCGTTCTTGCCGATTGCCGCGCCGCGGGAGCGTCGCTCATCGTCAACGACCGCATCGAGGTGGCGGCACGGGCGGGGGCCGACGGCGTCCATCTCGGCCACGATGACGCGCCCATTGCCCAGGCACGGCGAGTGCTCGGCGCCGATGCGGTCATCGGCGGCAGCGCGGGAACGGTGGACGAGGCGGTGGAAGCGGCCCGGGCCGGCGCCGACTACGTCGGCTTCGGCCACGTATACCCGACCTCGACCAAGAACAAACCGGGGCCGCCCGTGGGGCTCGATGGACTCGCGCTCGCGTGCTCGGCAATCGAAATTCCCGTCATCGCCATCGGCGGTATTACCGGAGAGTCCGCCGCCGGCGCCCTGGCCGCCGGCGCCTGGGGGGTGGCTGTCGTCGGCGCCGTCTGCGCCGCCAGCGATCCCGAGGCCGCCGCGCGCGCCCTCGCGTCGTGCATCGCCCAGGGCCACGGAGACGCATCATGACAAAAATTAAGCAGGCGCTCACCATCGCCGGCTCCGACTCCGGAGGGGGCGCCGGCATCCAGGCCGATATCAAGGCGATGCAGGCCAACGGCGTTTTCGCCGCATCCGTTGTCACCGCGGTGACCGCGCAGAACACGGTCGAGGTACGCAGCGCCGTCGAGTTGCCCCTCGAATCGATTCGCGCCCAGCTCGAAGCGGTATTCGACGACTTCGACATCACCGCCGCCAAAACGGGCATGCTGGCATCGACGGGCGTCATCGAAACCGTCGCTTCGTTTCTCACCGAAACCGGTTTTCGGGACCTCGTCGTAGACCCCGTAATGATCTCGAAGAGCGGCTATTCCCTCCTCGCCGCCGACGCGGTCACGGCACTCCGCGACCAACTTCTGCCGCTCGCGCTCGTCGCCACTCCCAACCTCCACGAAGCCTCGCTGCTCGCTGGAATCGAAATCGCCGGACTCGACGACATGAGAGAGGCGGCGAGGATCATTCACGGTTCGGGTCCGCGAAACGTGATCGTCAAGGGCGGACACGCCGACTTCAGCCCGGGGACCGACGTGCTGTTCGACGGCAGAGAGTTCCATGAATTCGCGGCGGACGCAGTGTTCGACAGGAGCGTCCACGGGACCGGGTGCACGTTTTCAGCCGCGATCACCGCCCGCCTGGCGCTGGGGGAACCCCTCACCACCGCCGTCGCCAACGCCAAGACGTACGTCACCTGCACCATCGAGCACCAACTCGAGATCGGCGCCGGCCACGGCCCCGGGCATCACTTCTATTTCCTCGACTCGTCGGATTTTCAGAAGAACTGACGTTATCAACGAAAGCCGCCCGGAATTCCATCCGGGCGGTTTCTTGTCAAATCTGTTTGACGGTATTCGCCCCCCGCCCCCGGGGTTACTCCAGCGCCGCGCGCAGGGCCGCCCTGGCGAGCAGCCGTGTGGAGTCGAGTACGGGCAGCGGTGAATTCTCGGGCGTCACGATCAGCGGAATTTCCGTGCAGGCGAGCGCGACGGCGTCACAACCGTCATTCGCCATCTCGCCGATTAACCCGGTAAAGTACTCCTGCGCTTCTTTGGTGAAGCGGTGGGCGACCAGTTCGTCGAATATGATCTTGTTGATCAGCTCGCGATCCTTGGCGCCCGGTATCGTGTTCTCGATGCCGACCTCCGACAGCTTGTCGCTGTAAACGGGTCCGTCCATCGTATACGTCGTCCCGATGATGCCGAGGCGTTTGAACCCCTCGCGCTGGGCGGCCATTGCCACTTCCTCGGCGATGTGCAGCCAGGGAAGGCTCGACTTTTCGACCACCGCATCGTAGACGCGGTGAATCGTGTTGTCGGGGCAGATCACCAGTTCGGCGCCCGCCTTCGCGATCTTTTCCTGCGACGACAGCATCAGCGCGGCCACGCCGTCCCACGCCCCCGCCTCCATCAGTCTTACGTAATCGCTGAACGGGTGCGTGTGTATACTCACTTCCGGGTGGGCGTGACGGGCGCCCAGCAATGCGGGCGCTTCTGTGCAAATCGTCGTGTAGCAAAGCGCCGCGCCCTCGGCACTACAGGCTACGATTCCGATGTGTTTGGCCACTCTCTCCGAGCCTCCTTGGGAAATATCGGGCAGCCGTTGGATCTCCCCTTCCCTGCTGCCCGTCGTAACTGCATTCAACGTTCCACTGTAATCGCAAACCAGTATTTTTAAAAGAGAATTCCTTTCAGGGGACACCGTTATCCCGAAAGTCGTTGACAGTCATCGCGGATCACGGGGATACTCAGGGGGTCCGCCCTCCGAACGATCAAACAGATTCCGACAGGGGACCCCCCATGCCTATCGAAACGATTCCCCAGCAGCTTCTCCACGTTGTCGAGACCTTCAACAAGCCCGACGCTTTTCGGTACAAACCCCCGGGGGGCGGTCGCTATGTCGACGTGTCACACCGGGAGGCGCTCGAGCGCGTCTACCACGCCGCCCTCGGATTGCACGCGCTTCAACTCGCCAAACAGGACCGCGTGGCACTGCTCTCCGAGAACCGGTTGGAGTGGGCGGTGGCCGACCTTGCCATCCTGTCGGCCGGATGCATCAACGTCCCGGTATACGCCACGCTGCCCGCGCCACAGGTGGAATATATTCTCTCCGACTCCGAGGCGAGGGCGGTGTTCGTTTCGACGCGGGATCAGCTGGCCAAGGTGGAAGCCAGCCGGAGCAAGCTGCCGAAGCTGCAGCACATTATTTCATTCGACCCGGAATGCGACGCGGAAGGCGTCATCACCCTGGACGCGCTCGTCGCCCGCGGCGAAATGGTCGCGGACAAGCCCGCCTACAAGGACCTCATCGCCACGATCGGCAAGTACGACTGGGCGAGCATAATCTATACCTCGGGAACGACGGGAGTCCCTAAGGGCTCGATTCTCACGCACTGGAACTTTCTCAGCAACGTCAACGCGGCGCTGTCGGTCCTCCGCATCACACCGACCGACTCGTGTCTGTCTTTTCTGCCGTTGAGCCACGTCTTCGAGCGCACGGCCGGATACTACACCATGCTCACCGCCGGCGTTTCGATCGCCTACGCCGAGACGATGGAATCCGTGGCCGACAACATGCTGGAAATATCCCCCACGATCATGATCGCCGTCCCCCGGTTCTACGAAAAGATTCACGGGCGCGTCATGGCGGCGGTCGAGCAGGGTTCAGGGATGAAAAAAGGTCTGTTCAAGTGGGCGATGAAGACGGGAGATAAGTACGTGGCGGAAACGCTCGCCGGCAAAGTGGGTTTCATGACCAGCCGCAAACGCGGATTGGCCGACGCTCTTGTATTTCGCAAACTCAAGGCTCGAACAGGCGGAAGTATCCGCTTCTTCGTATCGGGCGGGGCTCCGCTCAACCCGGGAATCAACCGGTTTTTCCACGCGGCGGGCTTAACGCTGCTGGAGGGCTACGGTTTGACAGAGACGTCACCCATGATTTCGGCCAACACATTCGAGCACCTCAGATTTGGAACGGTGGGCAAGCCCCTCCCCGGTGTCGACGTCAAGATTGCCCCGGACGGCGAGATCCTGGTGCGCGGCGACCTCATCATGCAGGGCTACTACAAGAAGCCGGATGAGACCAATGAGGCCATCGTCGACGGTTGGTTCTATACCGGCGACATCGGACATATCGACGAGGACGGTTTTCTTTCCATTACCGACCGCAAAAAGGACATCATCGTCACGGCGGGGGGCAAGAACGTCGCGCCCCAGCCGATGGAGAACTGCCTCAAAAACAGCAGATTCATCGACGAGGTGATCGTGATCGGGAACGGTCGCAAGTTCGTTTCGGCGCTGATCATCCCCAACTTCGAAAACCTGCGTCAGTTCGCCGTCGGCCATCACATCGCCCACACCTCGGACGATGAGCTGGTCGCCCACGCCCAGGTTTTCGAGCTCTATACCGACGAAATCGCACGGCTCTGCGAACCGTTCGCCGGGTTCGAGCAGATCAAGAAATTCACGATTCTCGCGACACCGCTCACCATCGAGTCGGGCGAACTCACCCCGAGCCTCAAGGTCAAGCGCCGGATCATCGAGAGCAAGTACAAGGACCAGATCGACTCGCTTTACGCGGATTGACCGGGACTCCGTCCTGGACCGGATAGCCAGAAGCACCGGACACAGGGACCCCGGCTTCGGCTCGAATCGCGGAAACCCCGTGCCTGTCCGCGAATCACCAGCTTATCGTGGCCGCATGGCTTCTCATCCGCTATAATAGAGCACGTACTTCCCCTGCGATTGCGCCGTGCCATGCGTCATTGTATCGCCATCATCTGTCTGCTAACCGTCGTGATCCCACCGGCTTCGGCGCGCGGTGAAGCCGCGTCCGATTCGCTCTACCGCGCCAACCACCCGCGTCTGCTCCTTACCCGCGGGGAACTCCCCGCGCTGCGGGCGAAGGTCCGCGACGGGACCCGCGACGGAGAGGCGTACCTCTACGCCCGCCACCTGATGGACGACGTGTTTCCCGGATACGACAACGACAAGATGCTGTCCCACTCCTACGGCGTGGGGACGTTCCCCACCGTGTGCATGCTCGCCTGGCTCGAAGCGGTCCCCGACACGGCGGCGATCAACCTGGGGCGCCGCCTGGTGGATCACACCATCGCCGCCTACGGACCCGACGACAACGTCTACTACGCGCCACTTCGCCTCCGCCTCCTCGCGCTCGGATACGACTCGTTCTACCAGGACGCGACGGCGCCCGAGCGCGCCGCCGTGCGTGCTGAAATGGAAGCCTACATCGACACCATGGTCACAACGCGCACGTACGAGTATTGGAAGTATCGCCCTTACCTCGCCAACATCTCCACGATGATCGCGTCGGCGCTCGGGCTCGCCGCGATCTGCCTCGACGGCGAAACCGACCCCGCCCGCGTCGAGGCGGCGCTGTCGGCGTCGTACGAGTACATCGACCAGTGGCTCGAGTACCAGCTCGACCCCGGCGGCTCCTACAAGGAAGGCGCCATGTACGCCGGCTGGTGCATGCGCAACCTCTGCTACTACTTCTGGGCGCGCAAGCGCTTCGACGGGTTCGACTACTCGAACGAGGACCGGATCCGCAACATCGAGCGCTGGGTCGCCCACACACTGTTGCCTATCGGCAACGCGTGGGTCAATAACGTTGGCGACGCGACGACGCTCAACTTCCCCTGGTCGCGGCACCACACCTACTTCGACTGGGCGCAGTGGGAGTGGAACAGCGGGTTGTCGGCGTGGCTGTGGGAATATATCCTGGGGTGGTATGGACACGATTCGGGCGAGCTCGCCGACCCGACCGCCACCATGCTGTGGCACCGTACCCTCGTCCCCGTCGACCCGGAGTCGATACTCCCCCCCACGAGGGTGCTGTGGGCGGACCGCGGCCAGTACTATTTCCGCACGGGGTGGCCGTTGTACGGATCTTCGTCGGATGACATCGTACTGAGCTTCTACTCGGGGAAATTCCACGGCGGGCATTCGCAGGAGGACCAGAACAACTTCACCCTCTACGGTTACCTTTCGCGGTTCGTCATCGACCACGGGTATGGCGAGCCAGGGCGCACGAGCGCGGCGCACAACATGGTGTTCATCGACGGCGCCGGCCAGCATCACTCGGGCGCATCGGTCGGCACCGACGGAAGGATCGCCGAATACCTTCCGGGTGGACTCGCCGACTACATCATGGGCGACGCGACGGCGGCGTATACCACCTATAGCGAGTTCAACCGGCCCGGATATCCCTTTCCCGAGAACGACTGGTCGTACGGATACCGGGGCGCCAATCCCGTCCGTTACGCCCACCGCCGGCTCCTCGTCGTCCACGGCCGGGAGGCGCTTCCGTACGTGATCCTGATGGACGACATCGACAAGGACGGCGCCACGCACGACTACGAGTGGCGGCTCCACACCGACGCGTCCAATACGGTGGACGTGTCGCAAAATCCGGTAGTTATCGGCGGCCCCGGCGGGTGGATGGACGTCCACGTCGTTGCGCCCGCGTTCGGATCGCTGACGGCGGAAACGTCGGTGTTCGACAACGGCCACGAAGACCCCGACGCCACGGTGATCTCTCTTTCCACGACGGATGACGCGGCGCATTTCATTTTTTTACTGCTGATGCGAGACGGCAACACCCCGGTCCTCACTCCGGAGATCACGAACGCCTCGTGGGGCGAGGCGTTCGTGATCGAAAGAGCCGACAGCGTCGTCGATTCGTTTGCGCGCAACCACTCGGGCGAACGGATCGGGTTCCACGATTTCGTGACCGACGCCACCATGACGCTGACGCGGAGCGCGTCACGGTCGCTGACCAGTTTCGTCATAACAGGTGCGACCGTGCTGAAGTGGGGCAAATTTCCCTGGGTGACGGTCGCCGACGGCCCGCTGGGTGTGTCGTACGGCGGCGGCGAGATCCACATCGACCGGCGCGATGCGGCATTCCGCATCTATGCGCCCGGGGGCGAAACAGTCCTCTACCAGGGCTCGCCCGTGCGTACGCGGCGCGACGGCGACTACGTGGTGTCGGCGGAGTACGAGGCGTCATCGGTCCCCGGAGTAACGATCACGGCGTATCCCAATCCGTTCAACACCGACACCCGCATCAAAGTCAACATGGCGCGTGCCGGACACCTGAAAGTCGAGATATTCGACGCGGCGGGCCGGCGCGTCCGGAAGCTGTGGGAAGGCGAGGCAGACTTCGGGGAGCGGATCGTGGTCTGGGACGGCTGGAGCGACAAGGGCCGGCCCGTCGCCAGCGGGGTTTACCTGGTGCGCGCGGTCTCGCCGGATGGCGTTGCTTCCACCAAACTCGTTCGCATCAGATAACCGCATTGAGTTATAATTCTCCAATGGCCAACTGCTTTTTCGTCAGCGATCTGCACGGCAAGCCGCACCGATACGAGCGGCTGTTTGAAGCCATCGGGGCCGAAATCCCGTCTGCCATCTTCATCGGGGGAGACCTGTTCCCCCACATGGCCGGTCACGAGGGCGTCCCGTCGGATTTTCTCGGTGAGTTCCTCGGTCCGCTCCTGGAAAAAACCAGACAGCAGCTCAAGGATCGGTACCCGACCGTGTTCGTGATTCTCGGAAACGACGACACGAAGAGTGAAGAGGCCACCGTCAAGACGATTGCCGACCGCGGTCTGTGGCACTACGCCCACCGGCGGCGATACGAGTGGGGACGGCACCAGGTCTATGGATATGCCTGCGTCCCGCCGTCGCCGTTTCTGCTGAAGGACTGGGAAAAGTACGACGTATCGAGGTATACGCCGCACGGCAGTGTTTCACCCGAAGAGGGATACCGCAGCGTGCCCGTCGACCCGAGCGATATCCGCCACGCCACCATCGAACAGGATCTCGAAGAACTGGCGGGTACGGACGACGTTACGAACGCCCTGTTTCTCTTCCACACCCCCCCGCACGAAACTCGCCTCGACCGGGCCGCACTCGACGGCAAGATGATCGACCACGTTCCGTTCGACGTGCACGTGGGCAGCATCGCCGTGCGCCGCTTCATCGAAGCAAGGCAACCTCTGATCACACTCCACGGCCATATCCACGAGTCTACGCGCCTGACGGGCGAGTGGCGCGACAGAATCGGCCGCACCCATTCGTTCAACGCGGCACACGACGGTCCGGAGCTCTCTCTTATTCGTTTTGATCCGAGTGACCCCGCCGGGGCAGAGCGGGAATTGTTGTAGGTCTCACCGCCGCTCTCAACCGTCCCCACCCGGCTCGAGGAACCGGGCCGCGTCGGTGACCGCCCCGATCTTGCAGGCGTAGCTGGTCTGCTTTTCGATATCATCATCGGTCACATAGTGCACGTCCAGCAACCCGTCCGAACGGTACCCCGTCCTCAGGTAGTTGAACTCGGCGAGGGACCGGCTCCAGCCATCGAGCCACAGCGACAGCTTCTCACGCTGCTCTTCGCTGCCATCGATGTGGACGATGAGATCGAGGTCGCTTCCCGGCCCGGCCGTGGCGTTTTTGACGCTCCCGAACACGTAGACCCCTTTGACGCCAAAAACGTCCCGATCCAGCATCCGCGCCATTTTTTTGGCCATACGCAAACGCCACCGCCAGTGATCTTCGGACCGGCTTTCCTTCCGGAGTTGTCCGGCGGGTTGTTCATCAACAGTCTGCACGCCGGGCTGTGAAAGAACACCAACGGCCTCGTCCAGATCGGCATTGAGGAGAATCTTCAGTATCTGCCCGTCCGCAACATCGGGGATATCGATGACGTGGATAACGTCACTTAGGCGCTCGTACTCCGGCAACAAATCGGCCAGGATGTTCTTTTTTCGTCGCAAAAACCCTTCGTTGAACACCGTGTCGTCATCGTCGGGATAAAGCGGGAGATAGCGGATATCCGCTTCTACGAGGTCCTGAAAAAAGTGGGTGCCGAATGATAACTCGGGCACGTAGTTTTCTTTTTGACGCGCGACCTCGATCAGGGCACAGGTATTGTTGATGTCAGAGTAAGTGACCCCCACACCCAGCTTGATATCACCTCGACTACCCCAACGCCCCGGACCGATCAGCACAAACTGACGTTTGGGAAGTATCTTGTTGAGCCGGCTCACTGCACGCCCGACGTCCTTGAGGTCTCCCAGTTCCGGTAGTTCCCCGTACCGCTCCGGATCCACGTAGACGACATGGGAGACGTCTGGGACCCGACCGTTCGAAATATATCGGTTGGCGGTAAAGATCACCCTTTCCCGGGGGAGGTCCCGCGGGATCGGAGCGGGTTCGAAATCGGGAGACGCGCTCTGCGCCCGGCACTGCAGGAGATACAGGTTCTGTCCATCGGACGCAAACTCGATGTCGACCGGGTATCCGGTACTCTCTCCGAGAAAATCCAGAACGGCCTTGACCCTGGAAACGAATTCACCGTCCTCGATCAACCCCTGGAAAGTGAACGCGAGATCGTCGGAATCCCAGTCGGGCTCCAGCCCTCTCGGCCGCCGGATCTGCTCGCGCGTCACGATCGAAACGAGATCACGAATCGCCGGGTAGTCTTCCCCCGCCTCCTTGAGCAACTTTCGGACTTCAATCGTAACGAAGGTGTTTTGCTCGAGGTCAATCACGTCGATCATTTTGGGAGAGTAGCGCATGACTTCGTCGGGTGTGACGTTGACGCGGAGTCCGGGCTGACCCGGCGCCAGAAGAACGGGATAGTCGTCGCTGATCCGGTCGACGGCCCTCGTCCCCAGCCCGGGAACCATGCGGACGAGCCCATCGTCGCGCTGGATCCGCGGCGACCAGCGAAATTCGTTGCGCGAAAAAGCCACTCCGGCATAGGCCGGCAGGAAGTAGCGGCCCACGCGCCGTCCGACCACCTCCTGGATCATCACCGCCATTTCCTCGTGAACGTCAAGAAGGCCGCGTTCGGCCCTGTATTCTATCGGGTCCGGCCCGAAAATCGACGCGTACACCTCGGCGATCGCGTCCTGGAGCGCTTCGAGCCGTTCGCGTTTACTTCCCTGGTTGGCAACAAAAAGGCTCTTGTACTTGCCCGAGAACGCCGCTCCCGTCTGATCTTCCAGGAGACTGGAACTGCGCACCACGAGGGGCTTGTCCTCGAAGTCATCCAGCGCAACCGCCAATCCGTTGACCATTTCGGCCGGGAATCGGGAGTTCTTGAATACCTGTACGATCCGCGGGTAGTCGCGACGGATCCGTTCGACATCGGCGTACTTGTGGTCGTAGATATCGTCGAGATTGTTGTGGCGAATGAATTCGAGCTGGCTGTCAGAACTGACGTACCACGTCCGGGGGTTTTTGATCTGATCGAACATCTCGCGATTTCCCAGGGAATTCTTCAAAAGAGTGCAGGCAAGAAACAACCCGGTACTCTTGCCGCCCAGGCGCCCGTGGCTCTGCGCGGGGTAGACGATGTGATTGAGCAATTCGTGAAAATCGGAGACCCGCACCTGGTTCTTCATAATATTGAGAAATTCCAGGTCGCTGCTGAAGAATCGGCGGAGCAGCGAGACGTGGAGGCTCTTCTGGAGAGCCGGAGGAAGCTCGTCTTCCTCGATCTCTGAAGACTTGAACCGGTCGAGGGCCGCGGCGACGTCGGAAAGGCTGCTGTGGGGCGTTTCGAGCGTCTCTATCAGCCCGCTGGCTTTGTCCTCTTCAATCCACGCGCGGATATTGGCGATCATTTCCTCGTCGCTGCAATGCTCCGCCGCGATGGTGAACGTTTTGTCGGCGAGGGCCGCGACGTCGCGCAGGTCGGATCGGCGGGCCGGCCGGTTCTCGTCCTCCTCCCCCGCCGTCTCGACGTCCTCGGAGACGAATTCGCGCAAGAGATCTCCTGCGTCTCCGGCTCCCGTCCAGCAGAGATAGTTGATCATCTTGCGGGTGATTCGGGCGAGCAGGGCGTGATCCGTTCTCCTGAGGAACGCCATAATGACCTGCCATTCGCTGCTCGACGCGTTCGACGCTTTTTCGACTGCGTTCGTCCAGTTTTCGTGATCGGAACGCAGTCGCTTCTGGAGAACGTACAGGCCGATGCGCTCGGCTATCGTGTTTATCAGCCGACGTTCTTCTTTTAGAAACGGGCCCTCGTCGGCCGCAGGCCGCTGTTCTCCGTAGCAAACCACCACCTCCCCGATAACACGTTGCTCGAACTCGATGTCGGCCTGCTGGCGCCACTCGGTCTCCTCGCAACCGTCACTTTCGTACTTGTCCTCCTCGATCCTGATCCTCGCCTGGCACACGTCGGGATACTGCCATCCCGGCGGCAGCGCGGCGGCCAGCTCGTTCATGATCTCGTCCTCGGGGCGGTCGAGCTGACTCAACAATTCGTCGACCCGGTAGAGGCAATTCAGCTCTTTGGCGCGTTCCTGGAGGGAATGCATTATTTCGCCGAGAGGGTTTTCCTGTTCCTTCATCTTCAGTCCTTTTTGCCGTAACAGACGGTCCCTCGCCCGGAGCGTCCGTCCACCTTGACCAGCAGCGGTTGATCGAGCTCGACGTGACAAACGTAATCCGTTTCCCGGACGACGCGTTGGCGGGACAGCCAGTCCCACGCGATGGGGGTGGCACTCTCGTGGTGCACCGTAAAGTAACTCACGCGGAAACTCGATATATTGTGAAAGAAATGTGCGCCCTGGCTGGGTTCGACGGTCATTCCTTCCAGTGTTGATTCCACAATGACTCTGGCTCCGCTGATCTGCCCCCAGTTGACCGGTATGCCCAGCCACGGATCGGAGCTGCCCCATCTTCCGAATCCTATCAACATGTAGGGTCTTTTCTGGTCGAACAGTCCGCGGTTGAAGGTCTCTATTTCGCCAACGATTACCGGCGTGAGCCGCGCCTCGAACACATCCGGTTTGACGAATACAACGTCCCGAATCGCATTCTCGACACCGTTTCCCATCACACGGTTCGACGCCAGCAGAAGGTCGCCGGTCCCTTCAACGATTTCCGGCACTTCGACACGTTGCTTCGACACCATCATGGGGCGTACCTGCAGGAAGGCAAGCCGGGCGTCTCCATCTTCCCGACGTGGAAACGTCATGGCAAACTCCATCTCCACCGCACTGCCCGTCGCGTTTCCGAACACGTCGAGAAGTTTTTTGATCACCGCATTCACGGGCCAGGTCTGCAAATCAAGCAACGGGGCAAAGTCCAGCACGCGCGCCCCCTTGATGCCCACACCGGGCGAGAGCCGGTCGCGCCCCGGATCGTAAGTGGACGCGACGAACCGCAGCGTGTCGTCGTAGTCGGCATCCTCGAGGCCGCTTTCAGCGAGGTATTCCGTTTCTATCGTCGGATCAAAAGCGGGGGGCTTGCCCAGGTTGACAGCCCAGAAACGAAGCTGCGTGTTCTTCATCAGCTCACCCGTCGTCGCAAACGGCGGCCGCGACCGGGGATGCGCGGGTGAATACGCCCACGACACCCCCCCGTCGACGATCGTCTTCCCCAGGCCGAGGGCGAGATTGACCACGCCCTCTTCCGGTTTCGCGGAGCCCGTTCGATAGTAGTTGTACGACCGGCACACGCCGGAGAGTTGGGGGTAAAAACGATTTCCGAACTGTTCACCCACGACTTCCTGGATAACGACCGCCATTTTCTCGTCGCGCACCGTCTTGTCCGTCGCCTGGATATAACTCGCCGCGGCCCGGGAGAATGTCGACGCATAGACAAATTTGATCGCTTCGACAAGGCTCTTGAACCGGGCGTCAGGGTCGGCCTGGTTGTTCGGAATCATCTTGGTTTCGTAAATACCCGCGAAGGGATGCGCCAGTGCATCTTCAAGAAGGCTGGATGAACGGAGCGCGAGCGGCCGACCTTTGGTCTGTTCGACCAGGGCACGCAGGTCACCGACGTGCTCGACGGGCAGGTCCGCTTTCTGGAAGGCAAGCGCGATCCGCTCGTCCGCCACTCCGGAGAGCGCGATCTCGTACAACCCGTTCCGCTCCATGAAGGCGTCGAACAAGTCCGTCGTGAGCACGGTGGACGTGGGGATGTCGATCCGGATTCCCTGAAATTCGCCGGCCTCGAAGTGTTCGTTGAGTACGTCGCGCCCCTGGACGAGCCCGGTCGCTTTGCCACCCAGCCCACCATCCCCGATGCGCATGAACGGCTCGCCCGATTCGAAGAACTTCCGGGCGAACCGCGGCACCGGCGTCTTGTT
>CBDUWU010000003.1:0-40855 GCA_965371015.1 uncultured bacterium
CTTGAATATGATGGTTACCGGAAGCTTGGCCCTGGCGGTTCTGCTGGCGATTACGCCGGCGGCGGCCCAGCAGGCTCCGGAACTGCACAAGTTGCCAGGCCACGACCCCACCACGGTCAGCGTTCGTGTCCCCGGGGAGCCGGCAGCCCGCACCCCCGGGGTACCCGGCCGATCGTCGCTCGCGTTATCGCGATACCACCTGGCGAACGGTCTCGACGTGACCATTTACGGCAGCGCCGAACTCGCATCGAGACTCACCACGCTGGCCGGCGAGCAGGTCATCACGCTCGACGACGGCCGCTACGTGAGCGTCATCACCGACATCAACGATCCGTCGATATACAACAAAGGGGACGGTGACTTTCATCCGTTCCGCGAGGAGTGGGTGATTGATGTCCTGTCGCGGATTTCACACCCGGGCATGGACCTCGACGTGACGGTGTATATTCTGCCGTTTCCGCGCCGTAATCTGCTGGTCAGCTCGACGACCGGCAACTCGGTTTTCCTCAGTCCGCACGTACTCGATATCCACCCCGCTGTCTGCGCCTACATCGTGGCGCACGAGCTGGGGCACGTGTTCCACAACGCGTATATGACGGACGATTCACCGCTGTGGAACCGCTATCGCTGGGTCCGTGGAATCACCGACTCCGACATTTACTTTGCGGGGGCGGCCCACGCTTACCGCCCCAAGGAGATTTTCGCGGAGGATTTTCGCGTGCTGTTCGGCGGTGAGGACGCGGCGTTCGGAGGAAGAATTGAAAACACCAGCCTGCCCGCGCCGGCGGAAGTTGCGGGTCTGTTCGATTTCATGGCGAACATCGGCGGCGTGGCGGTCGTGATCGGGCCAAAAGTCCGCGCGACGAACTACCCCAACCCGTTCAACCCGGAGACGGAGATCCGCATCGTCGTTCCCGATAACATTCTGGTGGCGCGCGAGCGCGTGACGGTACGTATCTACGACGTGACCGGCGCCCTGGTCAAGCAGCTGTATTCCGACGTCCCGTCCGGAGAAAATCTTTACATGCACTGGGACGGCCGCGACCACAACGGCACGGCGGTGGCAAGCGCGAATTACTTTGCGTTGATCGAAGCGGGAGAAGCGCGAACGACGCTCAAACTAATGTTGCTCAAGTAATCGGGGGTCAGACGACGACGGTAAAATACACTTGCGGGCTGCTGCTTTATCCCGCGGGAAGGGCAAATGGATAATCCTCCCCATCCAGCTAGCGCGCCCCTCCCGCGGGATTTTTTTTGCCCAGGCTTTGCGTCCACAGTTGTCCGCAGGCGGCGTCGATGTCGGCGCCCCGGCTGCGGCGGACGGTAACGGTGGGGGCGAACGGGAGCAGGATACGCACGAAGCGCTGCAACTCCTTTTCGCTTATGAGACGGTAACGGCCGGTCCGACCCGGGTTGTACGGGATCAGGTTGACCTTGAAAGGCAGGTCGCGCGCCAGCCGGCCCAGTCGGCGGGCGTCGTCGTCGGATGTGTTCACGTCGCCGAGCATGACGTATTCGAGGGTGACGCGCCGGTTCTTGTGACCGGTGAAGTACCGCGCCGCGGCGAGCAGCTCGGAGATCGGTTCGCGTGACGCTTTGGGCATCAACTCCCGGCGCTGTTCATCGGTGGTGGCGTTCAGCGAGAGAGCGAGAGAGCACTTCACATCCTCGTCGGCGAGCTGGCGAATTCGGTCTGGAAAGCCCGACGTCGATACGGTGATGCGCTTCGCGCCCAGATCCAGACCGAGAGGATCGTTCAGTGTGCGAATGGCGCCGACGAGGCCGTCGTAGTTCAAGAACGGTTCCCCCATCCCCATGAAGACGACGTTGACCTTCTTGTCGGCGAGTCCCGCGTCTCGCTTGAGCTCACAGACCTGGTCGAGGATTTCGCCCGACGTGAGGTTGCGGCGGTAACGGCCGGTCGCCGTTTCACAGAAAACGCAGTCGAGCGGGCAACCCACCTGGGTAGAGATGCACAGTGTGGTCCGCTTCTCGTACCACATCACCACCGCTTCGACGTTGGCGCCGCCGCCGAGGTCAAACAGGTACTTTCGGGTTCCGTCGAGCCGGGAGAACTGCGCCAGCACCGGTGTGGCGCTGGCGACCCGGTACTCCTCGTCCAGCGATTCGCGCAGTGTCGACGACAGGTCGGTCATTTCACCGAACCCGGCGGCGAGTCGCCCGTAAAGCCAGCTGCACAGCTGCCGGTAACGGTATTCGGGTTCGCCGCGTGCCGCCAGGGCTTCACGAATCTCGGCGAGGGCGAGATTCCGGATATGGATGCGTTCGTTCGTGGCCACGTTTTCCTTCCGGGTGCTCCTGCTATGGCCCCGGCTCCATGCCGGGGAAAATACGCTGGTACCCATGGTATCGGTTGTGTTATTCCTGTGAAAGAAAAACCGCCGGACGAAATTGTCAACACGCGAGTTACTTCGATCATGCCAAAGACTATTCTCATTGCAGACGACGAACAGGGGATCCGCAACGCGCTTCAACGCCTGCTCGAATTCGAGTCGTACCACGTTCTGCTGGCGCCCGACGGCCCCGGTGCGCTCGAGAAGGCCCGTGGGGAAAAAGTCGACCTGATTCTTCTCGACATTAAAATGCCCGGGATGGACGGCCTCGAGGTCCTCTCCCACATCCACAAGGAACAGCCCGAAACCCCCGTCGTGATCATTTCGGGGCACGGCACCATACAGACCGCCGTCGAGGCCACCCGTCTCGGCGCGTACGACTTCATCGAAAAACCGATCGACGCCGACCGGATTCTGCTGGTGATCCGCAACGGTCTCGAACAGAGCAAACTCCGGGTCGAGAACCAGTCGTTTCGCCGTGAATTCCAGCGTTCGAGCGAAATCATCGGCGAGAATCCCGAGATTCTCGCGATCCTGGAAACGGTCGAAAAGGTCGCGTCGACGAACGCCCGCGTGCTCATCATGGGAGAGAACGGCACGGGTAAGGAGATGGTCGCCCGAACCCTCCACCAGTTCAGTCCGAGGGCGAAGGAGCCGTTCGTCGAGGTCAACTGCGCCGCCATCCCCGAGGAACTGATCGAAAGCGAGTTGTTCGGCCACGAGAAGGGGTCCTTTACGGGTGCCGTGTCGCGCCGCGTGGGTAAATTCGAGATGGCCGACGGCGGCACTCTGTTCCTCGACGAAGTGGGGGACATGAGCCACAACGCCCAGGCCAAGGTGCTCCGCGTCCTGCAGGAGTCGGTTTTCGAGCGTGTCGGCGGGACCGAGACGATCAAGGTCGACGTCCGTGTCATCGCCGCTTCCAACATGGATCTGCTGACCGCGAGCCAGGAGGGGACGTTTCGCGAAGACCTCTTCTATCGACTCAATGTGGTGCCGATCGTCGTGCCGCCGCTGCGTCGGAGGATCAGCGATCTTCCGCTCCTTGTGGATCATTTTTTGCGGCTGACCGGTGGTGAGCTGGGTCAACCGCCCAGAAAAATGTCGAAGCGGGCGATCGAACGGCTCAAGGAATACTCCTGGCCCGGTAATGTCAGGGAACTGAAGAACTTGATTGAACGGGTCGTGATTCTGGCGCCGGGAACGACAATCGAGGCCCGGGACCTGCCGGAACAGGCGGGCGGTAAAAAAGTCGACGATTTGTTTTTCGACAAGGAATCCTACGGGGATTTCCGGGCCGCCATGGAAAAAGAATTTTTTGAACGCAAGCTACAGTTGTATGGGTACAATGTGAGCAAGACGGCTCGAAAACTGGGTATGCAGCGCAGCAATTTGTACAAAAAGCTTGAAAAATACGATATACCGTACAAACCGGGGAAGGACTCGGAAACGGAGGAAGTCGAAGCCGATTAAACGTTTGACACAAATCTAAAGTGCTTCTATCTTTATAAGTGTGTTACTCCCCACGATTCACGTTAACACATGCTGTTTTTTTCCATTCTGGAAGGAGTTGAAGGCGGAAATGAAGCGGGCAATATTTATAATGATTGTCGCTTTACTTGTACTCTGTATCTATCCTTCTACCCATCCTTACGCCAAATCACCTGTTCCCGGGACCATTTACGGCCCCTCGGTGATCACTCCGAAGTCGGATGGCGATCCTATTACTTACACTGACAGCGGTGATTCCGACGACGGGGATGGAGACGATGTTGCTGGTTGGCGCGACCGGGGAACGAAGCCGGGCGGTGTTTCGCCGGGTAGAGATCTGGTTGGTCCCATCAGTGTCGGCCTTGCGTACAAGATGTGGTGGAATCTTATGATCTGGATTCGGTAGAGTGGCGAGGAGGCGCTTGTTAGGCGCCTCCGTGGAATCACGAGTTAATCTCAAGGATGGATAATGTCCAACGCACGGGACGACAGAGATTGGCTGAAGAATAATTCGGAGGGTGACATGCCCGCCCGGGAATCAGTCTATTCACCGTCCGAGGAGATAGGCAGCATGCACTACTCTTCGGAGAATTTTTCTACGGCCCTCGAGTACTTCCACAAGGCCCTCGAATCTGTCGAAAAAACCGCCGACCCCGACAGATTCAGGCTTTTACTTCGAATCAGCGACTGTCACCGCCAGAAGGGCAACTACACCGAGTCGCAGCAGTTCCTCGACCTCGCCAAAGAAATCTCCGAAAAAGTCGCCACCAGGGAAGTGCTCGGCAAGATCGAGTACCGGGAGGCGTTTCTCCAGTTGATGCGCGGGCAGTATGACGACGCGCTCAAGACGGGATTCAATTCCTATCGCAAGCTGAAGAACTCCGATGAGCACGGCGAAGTCGCGAGTATCCAGATACTCATCGCGCACTGTTATCTGCGTCTGGGCCTGTTGTCCGAAGCGGAGGAGTTTTTCCAGGATGCCCTCTCGTGCTTCCGGCGGGTGGAGGACCGCGTCGGCATTGCCTACGCGTACAACAACCTGGGATTACTCCACAAGAACGCGTGCCGGTGGAACCGGGCGCTGGCTTCTTTTTTCAAATCTCTCGACATCGCCAAGTCGCTGGGGCTGACTCAGCACTTCATCAGATTGCAGATCAACCTGGGCGTCGTTTATCTGAAGCTCAGGCGCTTCCCCGAGGCGATCAGCTCGTTCCAGCAGGCTGTCACGGGCGCCGAGCGTTTCGGGGATAATTTCCGTCTGACCAAAGCTCTGTTCATGATCGGCCGGGCCTTTACCGGTGCCGGCGAATTCGCGAAAGCCGAGAAATCAATCGTCCGCGCCAAGGCCATGGCGGATGAATTCGGCTACGCGCGCGAATCCGCCCTCGTCGACGAGTCGCTCGGTGATCTCATGTTTGCCAGGGGACGGAACCAGGAAGCGCTGATCAATTATCGCAAGGCGCTGAAGAGTGCCCAGCGGATCGCCCCCCAGGGCGATCTCGCCGCCGAAAACCTGCGGAGAATCGCCGAAGTCGAATTTCGACTCAACCGCCCCGGGGAAGCGATGGCGCACATCAGCGAAGGCATCGAGATCGCCACGTCCTGCGGGGAAGTATTCGAGCTCGGCTACCTGTACCGGACCCAGGGCATGTGCCGGCGCCGCCTGGGAGACCTCGACCCGGCACGCAAGAGCCTCAAGACGAGTATCGAGATGTTCGACCGGTACGAGAACCCGTATGACAAAGCTATTTCCCAGCAGATCCTGGCCAGACTCTATATAAAAGCAGGGGACGAGACGTCGATAATCAAGGCGAAACACGCGCTCGCCGACAGCGTGCTCGGTTTCAACCAGCTCGACGACGGCCCGGGACAGATCGTATCCCAGATCCTGCTGACGTCGGTGGAGCTGAAACTCGGAAATCACGACGACGCCCTGCTGGCCGTCTACGAGGCGGACCGGATCGTGGAAGAGGAGGGCAACGAGCACTTCCGCAAAGCGCTCCTCGCGCTGCGAAACAAGATCGAAGACCGGATGTCCTGTTCGACCACGAACGTACTCGACCAGTTCTCCGTCCTCGGTGACATCCAGAGCGGCGCCCGGTCGAGGGACCATCTCGTCAAGGGGCTGGCTTCGACACTGGAGCTCATCCTCGAGCGGCTCGGCGCAAACGCGGGGTTCGTCGCCATTCCCGCGGCGAAGGGCAGGAGTTTTCAGATCGCCACGCGTGACGGTATGAGCCGTAATGAAGCCCAGGCGATCCTTTCCTGGTATAACAAAACAGAAAAAAACGAAAAGTCTTCCCGCAGCGGAATCCTCGTCACTGACGTCGAGAACAACCCCGAGATCGCGCCGTTGCGAGCCAGGCTCGACGACCCCAGGGGGACGCTGCTCCTGCAGTCTCTCGGATTCGAAGGGGAAGATCTCGGCGTTCTCTGCGTGCGGCAGGGATTCGAGCCGGCCCGGCCCCCGATGGGCCAGGACGCGCTCCACTTCGTCGGCGCCTATTCGAGTCTCATTTCGCTGTCGGTCTATGAAATCGTCCGTACCGAGCGAAAGTCGCGGGACCGTTCAAAAACGACGTCCAAGGGCTTTCAAAATATCGTCACCGACAACAAGGAAATGATCAAGCTCCTCAACCTCTCGGAGCGTGTCGCCCATTCGGACGCCACCGTGTTGCTCCAGGGCGAGACGGGTACGGGCAAGGGGCTGATCGCCTACGCGATTCACCTGCTCAGCGATCGCCGTGACCGCAAATTCATGCACGTCAACTGCGCCGCGCTTCCCGAGCAGCTGCTCGAGTCGGAGCTGTTCGGCCACGTGCGGGGAGCGTTTACCGGTGCGTTTGCCGACAAGGACGGCCTGCTGCGAGAAGCTCACGGCGGAACGGTTTTCCTCGACGAGATCGGCAAGACTTCGCTGGCGATGCAGGGCAAGTTACTACAGTTTCTCGATAGCAAGACAATCCGCAAGGTCGGTTCCAACGACCTGCTGCCCGTCGAGGTCCGCATCATCTGCGCATCCAAGACGAACCTTCTCCAGAAGTGTGACGAAGGGACTTTTCTGGAGGACTTCTTCTATCGCATCAACGATTTTCCTCTGACGGTGCCGCCGCTGCGCGACCGTCCGGAAGACGTCGTTCTGCTCATGCACCACTACGTCGAAAAGCTTTCGCGCGAGATGGGCATGGACGTCGACGGCGTCACCGACGAGTTCGCCGACAGGCTCCTCGCCTACCGCTGGCCGGGTAACGTCCGGGAGCTCGAAAAAGTCATCAAGCGTGCCATCATCCTCGCCGACGACGGTGACAGCCTCTCGCTCGAGCACCTCGCACCCGAGGTTGTCGAAGCCCGCCGGGGCAACAAGGCCGACAAGGCCGAGGTACCGGTCACGCTCAGGCAGCGGATCGAAAAGGTAGAACAGATCGAAATACACGAAGCGCTCAAGCTCCACTCGTGGAACAAGTCGCAGACGGCGATCTACCTCGGTATTTCTTATCCGAATCTTCTCTCCAAGATCAAGCGCTACAACATCCAGTAGCGAATCCTCCCTGTTTTATAAAAACATTTTATAAAACTTTTGTATTCCCCCTAATGCCCTGTTGTGTCTCAGGTTGTAGGCTTGTGACTGAGCGTACGCACCCTGTACATACAAATGGTTTAACAGTGTCGAGGGAGCTGACTTCACAACGTGGAAGCAATCGACAAATTGATGCCGCAACGTCCTGTTATCATATAAGTTGTGAATTCAGTTTTTGCGAAGGCCATAATCCGCCTCTGGCACGTCTATTGCCATACACATGGTCAGGAAGTCATCCCGTGCGTATTTGAGAACTTCCATCTGGTGGGGGGAGGAATCTTGGGGAACTAACACTTCCCCGGGATTCCGGAACCTGGTTTTGAAGCGGAGAAGAGAATAGGGGCTTTTCTCCATTGGAATCGACCGAAAGGTCATCTGAATAAGCTGACGTTTCGAGCACATCCTGAGCATAGCTGCTGGCTTTGCGGAGAAAGTTGATTTCGAGAGGTGGGGTCTCGAACATTGACAAAGGATGGCACGGACGTCAGCTTTTTTTTGTACCCCGTCCGGCCTTCCGGGACGGTCCTGCAGCGTGTCCTTGAAAGAGGACACGCTGTCGTTCTCTGAACACGCTTTTGGGGCCGCCAGAGGCCCCCAGATCCCCTTCCGCCGCCTCGGAACACACCCTTCTGGTAATCTTAACTATCTTTAAGCAATATAGTTAGCCCGACAAGCTCCGGCCCCTCCCGGGCTCCGACCGGTACGTGGCACGTTGATTGCGCTAAGGAATGTCGTGATGGCTAACGAAAACAACATAAGAAACCCAATCGGTCGTTTCGAACAGGTGTCGGGTACTCTGTTCGCAATGGCAATTGCCATCGTATTCCCAATCGTTGCTGGTTGCACCAGCGAGTGCATCGAATGCTCCGATCCGGCGGGAACAAACGCCCCCCCGTTCCCGCCGGTCGGGGTATTCAGTATCACGGGCGACGGCCAGGTGGAAATCTGCTGGTCGGAGAACTGGGAAGACGACCTGGCCGGGTACGCCGTCTACAGAGATGATAATAATGATGGACTATTTGACTGGTTAGCGGATGTCGACCCGACGTCGCTCTGCTTCACGGATACGGATGTCACAAACGGCAGGACTTACGACTACGCGGTCCTCGCCTTTGATACGAGGAACCACGAAAGCGAATTGAGTTACGAGGACGTGTTCGACACGCCTCGACCTGAGGGGTTCAATGTGGTGTTGAGCGATTATTTGGGGCAAAACCCTGCCACGAGTGGATGGGACTTCGTGTCCCGGTCCGTTCGGGCGTGGGACAACATCACGACGGATATCTACTTCGGTACGCTGACGGATCAGCAAACGGCAGGTGACGTGAGCTACGTGTTTACGGCTGCCGGAGTAGATATCCAGGATTACGGCTATATAGCCGACGCGGATGAGTTTGCCGTGTTCGTCGACTGGGCGCCCGTGCAGGGGTGGTCCAACCTCGGGCGGGTGGAGGCGGTCAACCACCACGCCTACATCGTCAGGGTCAACAACGGACACAACAACTACGCGAAGATCTGGGTCAAATCGGCGACCAGAGACCAGGTGACACTCGACTGGGCATACCAGGAAGATCCGGACAACCCGGAACTCGTCTCTGGAGCCTCGGCTGGTGCCTCGGGAGGTGCTTCGCGATGACAACATCCAGGCCCGTCCGGGTCCGGGGGATCATAATGGCTCTCGTCGCGATTGCCGCCGTGTTGGCCACGGCAGTGCCCGCGGCGATGGCGGACCCGCCGGCAGGCGGCCGGGTCACGGTGACGGGCTCTGCGGGCATTCACGTGTGGTTCGATCAGCCGCAGGCCCAGGGAGTTTACGCATCGTATGACGACGTCGTCATATCGGTACAGGCGACACGCGGTTGTTTCGCCACCGTATTCGTGGTCGACACGTACGGATTCGTCCACGTCGTCCACCCGTTCTCGCCGGACGAAGACGCGTGGATCCACGGAGGCCACACGTATCGTTTCAGCGGGCGCGAAATGGGCCTCGACGGTTTTGGCGGGCGCGGTATCGCCCACGTGTTTGCGATCGGCAGTCCGTATCCGTTCGACTATTCACCCTACGGGGAGTCGATCTTCGTGGGACGTTACGGGTACCGGATCCAGGGCGATCCCTACGTCGGCTGCCGGCAGCTGTACGTTTCGCTGCTGCCCGCCGGTTGCCAATGGGACCAGATTGGCGTCGGATTCGCCAGGTTCTACGTTCGGGAATGGGCGCGGTATCCGGTGTACCTGTGCCACGGCTATCATGGACGCGGCTCGCACGTGAGGACAGGCCGGTGCCAGCAATGTGATTCGGCGTACGACACGTACCGCGTGCACGTGAACGATCCGCGGGTCGTACTGCAGAGGGCGCCGCGATACAAGGACACGTACAGAGACTCGTACGCGAACACGACGATCGAGCGCGCCGCCGGCGCAGAGCAGTACCGGATGGTTCGCGACAACAAGAGCGCGGAGCGCGTAAGCGTTACGACGACCACGGGGCGCTCAAAGAGCTACGCGAGAATCGTCAGTGCGGGACGTACCGGGGACCGCACCGCGGCGACGGCCGGACGACGCACGAAGGTCACGAAACGCGCGGGCGCGGCGAAGCAGACCGCTTCGAATACGGCGCCCCGGCACTCCGTGAAGAAGACGACCTACAAAAAAGGCCGGGTGAATAGATAGATACGTTTGTTAACGACGCGATAACCCCGTCGCACACGGTTTGGTTGGCTGGTAGCGTAATCGAGCAGGCTGGTTCATTGCCGACCAGGTAGGGGGGAGTTGAGCAGAGTGAAAGCCGATCAGGGGCGGCGATTACGGAAGCTTCAGCTCCCCTTTACTGACTTAAGACGGCCAACCGAATGGGGGAGTTGGGCAACGTAGACGTCGAATTCAGGGGCGGCGATTACGGAAGTCCCAGCTCCCCTTAACTAAATATACCGGATAACGGTCTGTGTGAGGGGAGTTGGGCGGCGTAGACGTCGAATTCAGGGGCGGCGATTTACAAACGTTTCAACTCCCCTTTCCTGTTGACCGAAAAGACGGCTAATTATACATTATTATAGCGAGTTATTCTAGCGCATTGTCCATCCCTTGTACTACCCCGGAAAGTCCAGAAATTGCGGAAACGGTTTAAAGTCTACGTCGCACCCCTGTTAGCGTGCCTGATCCTGTGCGTGACCGCGGGCTCCACCGCATTCTCCAAGGGCAGGGTGCCCGCGTTGATCCGGGCAGAGAAGCCGCAGGTCCCCCGCTCAGTGGCCGCGCCACCCGGCGCCACCCTCAATATATTCCAGAAACAGAAACTCCGGGATTACCTCGCCGGATTCACCGAGCCGATCGACTCGCTGCGCGTGATCGTGCTCCAGGTTCAGTTCGCCGACAGTCTCATGGGCGGGCAGCCGGGCAGCCTGCGCCCCGAGGTCCGCGACTCGACGTGGTTCGCCAACGAGATGCGGCACGTCGAGCAATATTTCCGGGGGGCGTCGCGATCCACGACGAATATCGCGTGGCGCGTGGATGGCCGCCTCTATAACCTGCCGGAGGGGATGGGGTATTACGGCGACGACCGCTACGAGGAAACACGGGTCGTCGAACTCGCGCAAACGGTCATCGACTCGGCCGACGCCGACGTCGATTTTTCGCTCTATGACAACGTATTCATTGTACACGCGGGTGCGGGGCAGGAAACGGATATCGCGGGGAACTCACCCGAACAGATATGGTCGAGCTTTTACGACCTGGGCGACATACAGTTTGCCGCGGACAGCCTCGTCGCCGGATTGACGACGGGCGACTCGCTCGACGGTGAGCCGTTCCACGTCAACAACTTCTCTATCGTTCCCGAGAACGCGTCGCAGGATTTCCAGATAATCGGCACCCTCGGCATCTGGGTATTCGAGACGGGCAGCCGTCTCGGGCTGCTGCCGATGTTCGACAGCACGCCTCCCGGGTTTCAGGACTCGCAGGGTACGGGCAACTTCTGCGTGATGGCCTGGGGGTTGTGGATCGGGCCCGAAGGGTTCGACGGATTCGTGCCCGGTTTTCCCTGCGCGTTCAACCGCCTCATATCAGGGTGGATCGACCCGCCGGTGATCGACGCCGGCCCGGGGCCGGCACCGGGCGAGATCAGGCTGACCGACGTCAACACGGGTACGCCGACGGATATGACCGCGGTGCGGATCCCGATAACGGAAAACGAATACTACCTCGTCGTCAACCGGGTTCACGACGCCAATTTCGACAGCCTCTTCACGTTCGGCGACGTGGACAGCAACATGATCCCGGACAACACCGACTCGTTCGAGGGGGCGGAGTTCGACTTCCACCTCACGATGCTCACCAATCCGACGAGTTTTCGCTACGACGACAACTACGGCGGCACGATCAAGCTCCAGTTTACGGGCTCAGGCGTTTATGTCTGGCACGTCGATGAAAATGTTATCCGACAGAACCTCGACGCCGGTTATCTGCCCAACGACTTCGTCGCCCGCAAGGGTGTCGATCTCGAGGAAGCAGACGGCGTGCAGGACCTCGACGCCGGCGGTTTCATCGGTTTTATATTCGGTAGTCATTTCGATTCGTTCCGCTCGGGCGACGGCAACACCAATTCCTTTGGCCCGTTCACCAGTCCCTCTTCCAGTTCGAACTCCGGGGCGATGACGGGGATCACCATCGCCGATGTGTCGGTGATGGGCGCCGAGATGACGTTTGATCTCTCACGCACGATTCCATACGGAGAAATCCGCACTCGCTGGACGGGGCTCGGAGAAAACCAGCCGGCGACCACCGGCGACATCGACGGCGACGGCGACCTGGAGATCGTCGTCCTCGGAGACACCGGAGCGGTATACGTGTTCAACGGCGACGGCAGTGAGTACGACGACACCGACGGCGACCCGGCCACCATCGAACCGTACATCACGGCGCCCGGCGCCGTGTGGGCGGGCCCGCCCGCGCTGGGTGACCTCGACTTGCAACCCGGCGCCGAGATCGTCGCGGCGGCATTGGACGGCCGCCTGTTCGCCTGGAAGGGCGACGGAACGGAAGTGGTGGACGGCGACAACGACCCGGGCACCAACGGTGTGTTGTTCGCGGGATTGCCGATGGCGGCGGGACCGCTGCTCATCGACTTCAACAAGAACGGCGCCAATGACGTCGGTGTCGTCGAGTCGGCGAACGACTCGCTGCGTGTCGTGTTCATCGCGCCGGACGGCACCCCGTTCGTGCCCACCGGGCAGACGTTCGGGCCTCTGTGGCCGCTGGTGGTCCCGGGCCAGTACGCGGCGCCCTTGTCGATGGCCCGCACAAAGATCGGGGCGGCTGACGGCCAGACGGGAGTTGTCCTCGTGGCCGTCGATACACTGAGTTCGCAGGCGAGTATTGTATTCAACCCGGCGCTGTGGAGCGGCGACTTTGCGCCCGTCGGCGAGCCCGCCGCAGAGGGATGGTGGTACTCGTGGGCGCTCGATTCCGGGATTCCGGCCGCCGACCAGGTTCCGTCGGCGCCCGCCGCCGGCGACGTCGACGCCGATTCCAACGACGAGGTCGTGCTGACGACTCCGTCGGGACGTCTGCTGGCGTTTGACGACGCGACCGGAGAAAACGCGCCGAATGCCACGCAATTGAGATCGACGCAGCCCTCGGGTCCGGCCCTGGGAGACGTCGACCTCGACGGCACCCTCGAGATCGCCCTCTGGGACGACGAATACATGTATCTCAAGAAATGGAACGGCGCCGACCTGACCAACTGGCCCGTCTCCGTCCTGTCCGGTTACGCCGGCGAGCAGCCCCTTTCGGAAGTCCCCCGGGGGCTCGAAGGACCGGTGGTCGGGGATTTCGACGGCGACGGTGGGGTCGAAACCATATTTCTGCGCCGCGACGGTACCGCCTACGGCTACGAGTTCGATGGAACGCCGGTCGCGGGCTTCCCGCGCGTCGCGCCTTCGGGCGCGGGCGCCACGCCCACCGTGGTCGCTCTGGCGGGCAGCGGGGAACTGAGCTTCTTGTCCGCCGGGTTCCTGGACGCCCTCGGGTCGTTCGATACGGTGGGCGACACGGTCAAGACCACGCCCGTTATGACGCTCTCCATACAGACGCTGCCCGGATCGGATGCGGCCGACCGGTTGTTCTGGCCGGCGTTCCAGGCGTCCTCGGGGCGGCAGGGAATCGTCACCGAGGGAGTGCAGCTGAAAACGGCGACCGGTGTCCAGGCAGAAACATTCATGATCTATCCAAATCCGGTATCCGGTGGCGAAGTGCACGCTCGGGTCACTCTCAACGAGTCGGCCCGTGTCGTCGTCGAGATCTACAATTTTGAGGGAGAACGCGCGTACTCACAGGAATTCGCCGCCAACCCCGGCGGTCTGATCGGAACCCCTTTCGACGAGCTCATCGATGTCAGTGGTCTCAAGAGCGGTGTGTATTTCCTCCGCCTCGAGGTCGACAGCGGTGGCGGGACGGAAAAACTGGTCAAGCCGTTTGCGATCCGGCGATGAGGAGGAGTTGACATGTCCGCTTTCGGAGCAAGACTCAGGCAAATCAATTGGCGAACGTGCAGCGGCGCCCTTCTGGCGATCGTTCTTCTTTCGGCGTCGCAACCGGCGTCAGCAGCCGGCGATCCAGGCGACGCCGGAGCGCTATTTCTGCGGATCGGAATGGGTGCGCGGGCGGCTTCGATGGGTAACGGCTACGCCGCCGTCGCAGAAGACGCTTCGTCGGTGTACTGGAATCCGGCCGCCATGGCGGCTGTCCTCGGCACCAACATACAGTTTACCCACGACGAGTACATGGTCACCGCGCGCCTCGAACAAATCGCCCTGACCCACGAGACCAGATACGGAACCCTCGGGTTGTCATTCACCGGCATGTACCTGGACGACATGGAGCGCCGCGAAAACATCCCGACGGAAATCCCGCTCGGGACCTTCCCCGTCTTCGACGTTTCATTCGCCGTCGGGTTCGCCCGCTATATTCTGCCGAACACTTCGCTCGGCGCGACGGTCAAGCCCGTCTATCAGAAGATCGACCAGAGGTCGGCGTCCGGGTGGGCTTTCGATCTGGGGATCTTCCACGTGTCCCGCATCAACGGCCTCAAGCTGGCCGCCGTAGCCGGCAACGTCGGCGCCCCCATGAAGTTCATCGAAGAGGAATACGCGCTGCCGCGCTACATCAAGGTCGGCGGCGCCTACGAAAGAGAGACCGTCGTGCTGCGGGGCCGATTCCTGTTCACCCTGGACGGTGTGTGGGTCAACGACGGCGATCCGAAGCAGCACCTGGGAGCAGAGTACATGTACCAGCGCACACTCGCGCTGCGAGCCGGTTACAAGGCGGGGTATGATTCCTACGGCGGGACCTTCGGGGCGGGCATCAACTACAAGAGCCTGCAGATCGATTACGCGTTCCTGCTGGTCAAGAACGACCTCGGCGACAACCACCGGATCAGTCTCGGACTTCGTCTTTAAAGCAGTTGAGAGTCAGTTCTCCGTCCGAGAGCCTGCCGTAGGTAAAGCTTTCAAACCAGTCACCCACGAGCATGAAGTCGTTCCCGTCTCGCGAATCGAGGAGGGGGTAATGCACGTGCCCCATGATAAAGGCGTCGTTTCCGCGGGCGTAGAATTGCCGGTGGGCCCTTTCTGCAACCCGGCGCGCGTTGGCTTCCTGCGGCTGCTTGCTCATTTTGCGGCTTCCCGTCGCCACCGAACGGGCGATCGCGTCCATGATGTCCGGGTGGATCCACCGCGACGCGCCGATGAGCAGGCGGTTCCGGATGAACGGGCGCACGAGCTTGTAGCCCCAGTCGCCGGGCATCGCCAGGTCGCCGTGAGCGCAGACAATTTTGCGCCCCTGGGCGGAGATGAGGATCTCGTTCCAGTGAATCGTCATCCCGAGACCTTTAGTAATGAAGTCGCCGACCCAGTAGTCGTGATTTCCGCCGAGAAAGTGCATCTCGATACCGCGTTCCCCGCAGGCCAGAAATTCGGCGAACAGGTCGACGAACCTCTTTCCGACCACGGAGCGGTACTCGAAGTAGAAATCGAAAATGTCGCCGAGGAGGTACAGTGCCGTGCCTTCGGGGAGGCTGCGGAGAAAGCGGACAAACACGTCGCGGCGCCGCGCCTCACCGGGGACCTCCCGGCTGCGAAAGTGGGTGTCGGCGACAAACCGGATATCGTTGTTGGAAATGGCTTTGAAGTCGGTCATGTCACCCGTCCGCTCCGCGGGCCCGTCAACCCGGTTAACCTGTTGAGAATATGAGGAACTACGGCAGTCTTGGCACTATTCTTGTATACACCATACTGGATCGACCGGTATCTATTAAAGGACAACTGATGAAAATGCAACAAAATTCCAGAAAACTACCGGCCGATCGCCTCTGTACCGGAACTCTCCGGGACCCTGAACGTAGAATAAGTGCGAGTAGGGGAACGGGGTAGCGCCCCCGGGGCGGTTAAAAATTAGTTGACACGAATCAGCCGCCCATGGTATCATCACCTCCGGTAAGTGCCGAGATGGCAAAGGGAAAGGACCCACTCGGCGGCCGGAACAGCGAGCACGGTTGTTGACTGAGCCGCCAGCGGGAGCTACACTGTTAAGTGTGGTAACCAGTTAACGGCAACGCTTCAAAACCAGTCAGGTCACCCCTCCCCTACCAGCGGAATTCCCGTGGTCTCCGCGTAAGGAATTCCGGGTTCAAACGAATACTTAGTAGAGATCGCACAATACGCACGTGTGGCCGGAGCCACCGGTCGACCTGTCAACGGGTGGATGATGAAGGACGAAAGCAAATATGAGAAGTAGATCCTTGCAGACGCTAATACTCGGGACGCTGGTCCTGGCGACCGGCTTTGCCGCCGGCCAGCTCCTGATGTCGGACTCCACGGCCCAGACCGCGACGGGAAACGTACCGATCCGCTCCGACGGCAGCTCGATATTCGCCGACGTCGCTGAAGCGGTCGGCCCCGGCGTAGTCTTCATCAAGACCGAGAGGTCTGCGTCGAGTTCGGGAGAGGGTGACGGGTTCCGGATCCCGGAGTTCTTCCGGGAATTCCTGCCCGACGATGAGACGCACCGTGAGCGCCGGATTCCCGGTGGCGGTTCCGGATTCGTCTTCGATCACGAAGGCCGCATCATAACCAACCACCACGTCATTCGCGATGCCGACGAGATCATCGTCGTGCTCGAGACGAGTGAGGGCGAAGTGGAGATGGAAGCGACCGTGGTCGGTGCTGATCCGCGAACCGACATCGCGATCATCCAGATCGATCTGCCCGCCAACGGACTGACCGTGGTCCCGCTGGGAGACTCGGACAAGTGCCGCGTGGGTGACTGGGTGATGGCGATCGGAACGCCGTTCGGCCAGCTCCAGGGCTCGGTCACGGCCGGTATCATCAGTGCGAAGGGACGGAGCGACCTGAGGATCATGGGCAGCGACCCGAACGGGTTTCAGAATTACATCCAGACCGACGCGTCGATCAACTTCGGCAACAGCGGCGGGCCGCTGGTCAACATGAAGGGCGAAGCTATCGGCATCAACACGGCGATCAACCCCTCGGGCCAGGGAATTGGTTTCGCGATTCCGATCAACATGGCCAAGGAAATCATGGGGCAGCTGATCGCCGAGGGCAGGGTTCGCTACGGTTTCATCGGCATCTCGCTGCAGGAATTGAACAAGGACCTCGCGGCGGGGTTTGATCTGGATATCGACTACGGCATCCTCGTCCAGAACGTGCTCGAAGGATACCCGGCGGAAAAAGCGGGGATCCAGAACCGGGACGTTATTATCGAATACAACGGCGAAGTGATCAAAGACGCCGACAAGTTCCGGCTGCTGGTGGGCAGGACGGAAATCGGCGAAACGGTGCCGCTCGTCGTGTGGCGCAAGGGCAAGGCAAAGAATCTCAAGATCACCGTCGGTGAACGACCCGACGACGCGGTGGTGGCATCGACGCAGCCGAGCGGACAGGACGCATGGCTCGGCCTGCACGTAGACGATCTGGGTTCGCGCGACGTGAGACGTCAATACAACGTTTCGCGCGGACAAAAAGGTGTGATTGTGCTGGAGGTTGACGAGGGTAGTCCGGCTGATCAGGCTGGCATCCGCGAGGGCGATATCGTCACCGAGGTATACTCGATTTCGGTCGATGACCTCGATGGATATCGCAAGGTCGCGGAGAATCTCAAAGAGAGGGAAGCCCCCATCGCTTTCCTGGTCAAACGAGGGAGAAGTACCACTTACATTCCGGTCAAACCGGATAAGCGGTAGCGCCCGGTTCGGTTTCCACCCCTCCGGGAAAGGACCATCGGCGTGCCCAGGAAAGGGTGATCCAGATGTTCGACCACGGGGACGATAAAGGAAGGAAGACAGTGAGACAGACAAGGAGTCAGGGTGGTCTGAGCGGCAATCGCAGCTTGGACGTATACCTTCACGAGATCAACAAAACCCCCCTGCTGAAGCGTGAGGAGGAACAGTCGCTGGCGCGGAAGATCCATTCCGGCAGCCAGGAGGCGCTGGACCAGCTGGTTCAGGCCAACCTCCGGTTCGTCGTTTCCATCGCCAAGCAGTACGCCAATCAGGGGCTCTCGCTGGAGGACCTGATCAATGAGGGCAACCTCGGCCTGATCAAGGCGGCACACCGCTTCGACGAGAAGCGCGGATTCAAATTTATTTCCTACGCTGTCTGGTGGATCCGCCAGGCGATGCTGCAGGCGCTCGCCGAGCATTCGCGGATCGTGCGCCTGCCGCTCAACCGCGCGGGCACGCTGTACCGGATCGGCAAGACGTCGCGCAAGCTCGACCAGGAGCTCGGACGGAAGCCGACGGCGGAAGAGATCGCGAACAAGCTGGGCCTGTCGGTGGTAGAGGTCCGGGACACGATGAAAATTGCCAATACGCACGTGTCGTTGGACGACCCTTATTCCAACGACAAGGACGACAACGCACTGGTCGACTATCTGACGGACGCAGACCAGGTTCCTCCGGACGAGGGAACGTACACCAACGCTCTGTCGGAGGACATGGAACGCGCGCTCGATACGCTTACCGACCGGGAAAAATCGATTCTGACGCTGTACTTCGGGTTGAGCGGGGAAGACCCGCTGACACTGGAGGACATCGGCAAGAAGATGAAGCTGACCCGGGAGCGCATCCGCCAGATCAAGGAAAAGGCGATCCAGCGCCTGCGCCACTCGACCCGCGCGAAGTACCTGAAGGGTTATATCGATTAGTCTCGACCAGCTTTCTGTCTGGCCCTTATCGAGCGCCGCGGCACCACGCCGCGGCGCTCTCTCTATACATCTCCGATTGACGCCGCCGGTAGCAGGGGCCTGCACTCTCGTTAACCGACTATATCGCAATGCCATGTAAGTGGTTGTACGGTAACAAGAAATACGGTCGGGTATGGTATGGATATTGCAATCGTTGGCCAGGAATATGCCCTTGACAACGGATCCGTTCTTAATTAAGGTACCGTAACATTTTCGCGGTCGAGGCGCATTCAGCACCATGAGAGATAAGTACTTCAATTTCCTATATATACCAGCGATCAACGCCGAACCCAGGCAATTCCGGGTGCGGCGCGCCGTGATTTATGCCATTTTTTCCAGCCTCGCCGTCGCCTTGTTGATTGCAACATGGGCCGTCGTCGAGTTTTCCGGCGAAATCAAGCGGACCTACCTGCTCGCATCGCTCGAAAAAGAGAACGCACAGCTCAAAGAACGGGTCTTCGGATTCGAAGAGGAAGTCGGGGTACTGAAGCGCCAGGTCGCCCAGAACTTCGATTTCCAGAAGAAGGCGCGTATCCTGGCCCAGCTGGAAGAGATGAGCGATGACGTGACTCAAGTCGGCATCGGCGGGCCCGATTATGCTTACATCCAGTCCGTCGCTTACCTCGACCCCGAGACCAGGGAAAAAGTCCTCGATGTCCATCAGGATATGGATAAGCTGTTGCGGCAAGCTAGATTACAGAATGAAAGCTATACCGAAATCATCAAGAACCTCGAAGAGGTCAGCGATCTGCAGCGGCATACGCCCTCATTGCGGCCTGTCAACGTCGGTTTTGTCTCCAGTTATTTCGGCCGCCGGATGGATCCGATCAGCGGACGCCGGACCGTCCACCGGGGGATCGATTTTTCGGCGCGCAAGGGCACACCCGTGGTGGCACCGGCGGACGGCGTGGTGACCTTTTCCGGCAAATGGAAAACCTACGGCAATGTTGTTGAATTATCACATGGTTACGGCTATGTGACCCGGTACGCACACCTCGAGAAACAGCTCGTCCGCAAGGGCCAGAAAGTCAAGCGCGGTGACGTGATTGCCCGCGTCGGATCCAGCGGAAAATCCACCTTTTCGCACCTCCACTACGAAGTCGTCACCGACGGCAACCGGGTCGACCCCCTGAAATACATCGTTTCGCGATAGCGCGGACGGTGGAAAATCTCCTAATTTTACTTGCCAAAGTTTTTAAGCCTGTTCTATTCTCAATCCGGATGAATAAAAAGGCTTATCGCCTTGCAACATAGAAAGTTCCGCCACTATACCCGTGCACAGACCAATCGGGTGTCGTGTGTGGCGCGGTGTTTCCAGGCGCAATCAAGGAGTTGGATGGGGTGAACTGGCGATCGTCAATGCAGGCCGCCGCCGTGATCGTGCTCGCGCTGGCCGCGACGACGGCGGTGGTGGAGCGAGTCTCCGCTGCGCGATCGACGCAGGTTCAGCGCGCCCGCTATTCGGTGCAGGGCGCGAAAACACGCGTCGTCCTCGATCTCAGCGGCAAGGCCGGCTACAGAATCACCCGGCACAAAAACCCCGAACGCATCGCAATCAACATCCCGGATGTCCGGGCGTCGAAGTCGTGTTCGGGATTGATGCTGAAGACCGGAGTGGTCAGGCGTGTTCGCGTCAACCGGCTGTCGTGGGGGACCCAGGTTGTTCTCGACCTGTCCCGCAGTGCCGAAATGAAGCACTTCGTACTGGCCCGAAACGGCAACCTGCCCGACCGGATCGTCCTCGACGTATTTGACTCTCCGTCGGCAAAGACGCCCGGCCGGTCCGGCAGCAAACCGGTCCCGCGAAAGCGAACCGCCGGCGACACCTACATCGTGGCCATCGACCCCGGGCACGGCGGATACCAACCAGGCACGAGCAAGGTCGAAAAGACCCTCAACCTCCAGATGAGTAAAATCATCGCCGCCCGCATCAACGCCATCGACGGCTACAGGGCGATACTGACGAGGGACCGCGACGTGTTTCTCGGCCTCAACGAGAGGGCCGAAATAGCGGCTTCCCACAACGCCGACGTCTTCGTCAGCATCCACGTCAACTGGGGGAAGGCCCGGTCGGTCCGCGGGTCCGAGGTGTGGTTCCTGTCGCCCCAGGGGGCGAGTTGGACGAGTAAAAAGATGCTGTCCAATCCCGAACGCGCGGCCAACGAGTTCGGACTGACCGGTCGGGAGAGTTCCGACGTGATTCATATGCTCGTCGACGTCCACAAGCAGTCGGTCATGACCAAAAGCGAACTGCTCGCCGAGTCGATCCTCGAATCCATGAACAAGAAGAGACTACCCCCGACCCGTTCCCTCAAGCAGAAGGGATGGGCCGTGCTGCGAACGTTCGAAACACCGTCGGTCCTCGTCGAGACCGGCTTTATCAGCAACTCGAGCGACGCGAAAATCCTGAAGAGCGAGAGCGGTCGCGAACGTATCGCCGAGGCGGTCGCCAACGGGATCGTGTCGTACTTCACCGAATTTCCGCCGCCGAGAGGGCGGCATGATCCGGTCGTCGTGCACAAAGTGAGACGGGGAGAATCGCTGTGGAAGATTTCCAGACAATACAATACGTCTATTGCCAGTATACGGCGCGCCAACAACATGGGTAATTCCTCCATGCTGCGTCCGGGACAAGAACTGATCATCACTAACCGTTATTGACGGGGTTTCCAGTCGATCCTGTGTCATGGGGCTGAAAAATACACTCACAGAAAATCTTGGAGTCAAGCTCATCGCGGTGTTCGTCGCGTTGTTCATCTGGTTCAATGCCAGCGGACACAAGGAAGTCGTCTGGCTCAAGATGATCCCCATTACGCTGGAAAACCTTCCCGACTCGCTCGTGGTGACGGGCAATGTGCCGGCCGAGGTCGAGGTCAGTATCATGGGCACCAAACGCCAGTTGATGTTGATGGGATTCAAACGGCTGAACCTCTCCGTCGACCTGTCCGAAGCGGTGCCGGGCCGGCAACGCGTATCGCTCAATCCGCGCCAGATCCAGCTGCCGACCGGCTTCGACTATCGTAACGTCCGGGTTCACGAACCGATGGCGATAGACCTGCGGCTGGAGCGGCTCGTCGCAAAACGAGTCAAGGTGACTCTGTCGACCGCCGGCGCCATTCCCGAAGACCTCGTCCTGCTCGACGGGTTCCTGTCGATCACGCCGTCCTGGGTGATGATCAGCGGTCCCTCTTCGGCCGTCCAGCACGTCAATTCGGTGACCACCGAATCCCTCGACCTGTCCAGGATCAAGGAGTCGTTCGATCGGGACATTCCGATCGCCCTCGACGACAAACGGTTTCAGTGCGATCCGGCCCACGTGACGGTATCGGTACGGGTGGACGAACGCGCGGAGCGGGTCCTGGCCAACGTGCCGCCGACCGTGCTCGTCGACTCCGAGGATTTCGTGGTCACAATCGTACCGAACACGGTTGCATTGACCGTGACGGGACCCCGCGCCGTTCTGGACACCCTCCGTTATGGCGACGTGTCGGTGCTGCTCAACCTCGGCGGGCTCCAGGAGGCGCGCTACCGGATGGCTCCCGAGATCATCCTCCCGCCGGGCGTCTCGCTCTTGCACACGAGCGTCGACAGCCTCACCGTCGACATCATCAGGAACGCGCCCTGAGCTCCCCGGTTGAATCGTGATGACCAAAGAAACGACCGAGACCGACGACAGGGGCGATTCCAGTTCGATGGGCCGAAGGTACCTGACCCTCGTCGTCACGGCGCTCGTGCTGGCGGTCACCGCCCTCGCCCTTCTGGCGGGCGGCGGCGTGCGCGATTTTCTGCCGCTGAGGATCGCGGTCTCGCCGCGGATTGAAAACGGTCCGGCGATCGGGGCGGCGCTTCGTGATCTCCTCGCCATTGAAACGGGGCGTTCGGTGCGCGTGGTGGAGCAGTCCGGAGACGGCAGCGGCGACTGCGATGTAATCCTCATGCCCTATTCTGAATTCGGCGAACTGCTCGAGAAGAAGCCGTACCCGTCAGTGGCGGGGTACATGGGCATGTTCGGTGAAGACGGCCAGCGGTTGACGGAAGCGATCGTTATTGTTGCCCGGCCGGATGATGCCGACTATCTGGGGGAAGTGGTGAGCCGTACAGAGGCCCGCGTGAGGTCTCCGGGGGGCGATGAGAGAGTGCTTGCGGCCGTCGAGAGGCTCGAGGCGGCGGGAGCCGGCCACCTGGCAGGGCCGAAAACCCGTTGAAGGACGGGACCGCAAAGCCGGAAGCTCGCGTCGGACAGGGGGTTCCAGATCCGTAGTAAGGGCTTGACACCGTCGCCGCAAAATCACTATTTTCACGCATTAACAGCCACCACAAGCCTGACCTTAACCGAATCCGAAAAGACTGGTTATGAAACTGTCCGAACTATTCAGTGCCGATAATATCGTCGTCGATCTCGAACCGTCCGAAAAAGACACATTGCTCGAAGCGATGGTCTCCATCCTCGATGAGAAGGGGTATGTCAAGGACCGCGGACAGGTGACCAGGGACCTCAAAGAGAGAGAAAAAGTGATGAGTACGGGGATCGGTAATGGCGTGGCGATTCCGCACGCGTACACCGACGGGGTGGAGCGGCTGGTGGCGAGTTTCTGCCGCACCAAAAGCGAGGTAGACTTCGAAGCGCTCGACGACAACCCTGTCGACCTGTTCTTCATCATCCTCGGTCCCAAGGAAAGCCGCCGGGATCATATCAAGATACTGGCCAAAATATCACGTCTGTTGAATCACAGCGACTTTCGCCAGGATTTGCGCGAAGCAGCCGACGCCGAAGCGGTGCTGAACGTTTTCAAACGTTTCGGCGACAAGTAGCAATCAATTGCCCCCCGGCGCGATTCGTCATTCCCGTGACCGACACCGATCCGGCGATGGAACCGCCGCGCCGCGCCGGCTCGATGTGAGGACACCATGACCCGTCTCAGAATTTTCACGTTGATCCTCTACGTGCTGTTGATATTCTTCGTGTCGTCGCGATCGGGGATCACGCCGCCGGGACCCGATTTTGTCATGAAGGACAAGCTGGCTCACTTCGGCGAGTATTTCGTCCTCGGGTTGCTGCTCTTCGTCGGAATCGGCTGGACGGTCAGTCGCTCGGGACTCATCACCTTTCTGTTCCTGTTCGCTGTCGGCGTGAGCGTTGCCGCGCTCGACGAATTGTTGCAGAGCTACATTCCGGGGCGCAACATGGATCTGTACGACTGGTTCGCCGACGCGGCGGGTGTGGCGGTCGGGGTCGGGATGGGCATACTGACCGGCCTCGGCACGAGAAGAAAAAAAGCGGTGGGGGGCCGGCCCTCCGCTTGACGGCCCCGGTCGCCGGGCCGTGCAGCGAGGAGAAAAGATGAAGTACACACGTCCGAGGGGAACGCAGGATATCGTGCCCCCGGAAATCGACAAGTGGCGGTTCGTCGAGGACGCCTTCCAGACGACATTCGACCGCTTCGGGTACCGGGGCATCCGCACACCGGTATTCGAGTCCACCGACCTGTTTGTCCGCGCCGTTGGCGAGGAAACGGACATCATCTCGAAGGAAATGTACACGTTCACCGACCGGGGCGGACGTAGCCTTACGCTGCGACCGGAAAACACGGCGTCCGTCATCCGCGCGTTTCTCGAAAACGGCATGCACCGGCTGGGCGGCATCCAGCGGCTGTGCTATTTCGGTCCCATGTTCCGGTACGACCGGCCACAGGCCGGACGCTACCGGCAGTTCCACCAGGTCGGCGCCGAGGCCATCGGGAGTTTCAATCCGGCTCTCGACGTCGAGTTGATCGACGTGGTCGTGTCGACTTTCCGGTCGCTGGGATTCAGGAACGTCGAACTGAAGCTCAATACCGTCGGCAGTGCCGCTTCGCGGGGCCCGTACCGCGAACTTTTGCTCGAAGCCATCGACGGTCTCGGCACCGGGATCTCCCCGGCGGCGCTGGAGCGCTACCGCAAGAACCCGCTCCGGATTTTCGATTCCAAAGATTGCGACGAGTCGTTGAAAAACAAGCTGCCCGTTATTACCGATCACCTGCCGGCCGTTGAAATTGATCACTTCGCGACGGTGAAGGAACTCCTGGCGGCAGCGGGAATCGTGTACCAGGTAGACCCGTACCTCGTGCGCGGACTCGATTATTATACCAAGACCGTATTCGAGGTGCATCACGGGGAGCACGGGGCGCAGAGCGCTCTGTGCGGGGGCGGGCGCTACGACGACCTCGTGGAGCAGTGCGGAGGGCCCGCGACGCCGGCCATCGGTTTCAGCGTGGGACTGGAGCGGCTGCTCGGCGCGCTTCCGGAAGACAGCCCGGCGCTGGCGGAAAAGGACGGGATTGTCGATTATTATGTGGTTTGCGCCGATGACGGCGCCGCTTCTCGTGCGCTGGCGACGGCGACCCGGTTGCGCGCCACGGGCAACGCCGAAACAGACCTTTCCGGCAGGTCGGTGAAAAAGCAGCTGCAGGCGGCAGGCAGGAAACGGGCGCGCTTCGCCGTGGTGGTCTCGTCGGAGCACGACGGCACCGTGTTGTGGAAGAACCTTCGGGACCACAGCGAAGAAATGATCGCCGACGAGTCTGTTGCGCAGGCGGCGGCGGGAAAGGACTGAAGCGTGAACACGCAGGGATACTGGATTCCTTTCGAGCGTTCGCATACGTGCGGCGAACTGAGGGAATCGAATGCCGGTGAAACGGTGCGGTTGATGGGGTGGGTGCAGAGGGTCCGCGACCTGGGCGGCGTGAAATTCGTCGACCTCCGCGACCGCTACGGGTTCACGCAGATTATCGTCGACCCCGAGAACGGAGATCTCGCGGAGCCAGCCCGGCACCTCCGCATGGAAGACGTGATCGCCGTCGAGGGGACGGTCAACGCGCGTCCCGGCGACATGAAACGCGACGACATGCCCACCGGCGGCATCGAGGTGGCGGCGACGCGACTCGTCGTTCTGAACAAGTCGGAGGTCCCGCCGTTCACGATTACAGACGAGGTCAAGGCGAACGAGGACCTGCGGCTGAAGTACCGGTATCTCGACCTCCGGCGCCGGCCGATGAAGGAGAATATCGAACTGCGCCACCGCGTGATACTCGCGGTGAGGAACCATCTCGACGGGCGGGGTTTCCTCGAAATCGAGACGCCGATGCTCGTGCGCTGCACACCCGAAGGTGCCCGCGACTATCTCGTACCGTCCCGGCTCCACCCCGGAAGTTTTTACGCGCTCCCGCAGAGTCCGCAGATTTACAAGCAGATCCTGATGGTGGCGGGCTTCGACCGTTACTTTCAGATGGCCCGCTGCATGCGCGACGAGGACCTGCGCGCCGACCGCCAGCCGGAACACACCCAGATCGACATGGAAATGAGCTTCGTCGAGGAGCGCGATGTTTTCGGGGTGTGTGAGGGAGTGATGAGTGAAATCTGGCGGGTGGGCGCCGGCATCGAACTCGAAACGCCGTTCCGCGTCCTGTCGTGGAACGAGGCCATGGACCGGTTCGGGACCGACAAGCCCGACATGCGGTTCGGGCTGGAGTTGCAGACACTCGACCCGCTCTTCGAGGGTACCGGATTCCGCGTGATCGCCGACGCGCTGGGGCGTGGCGAATCGGTCCGGGGCTTCGTCGTGCCCGGCGGAGCCTCCATCCCCAGGCGCGAGGTGGACAAGCTCGAAGAAGATGCCAGATCGCAGGGGGCGGGCGGGTTGATCCGGCTCAAACTCACCGATGGCGAGTTTTCGGGGCCGGTGGCCAAATTCCTCGTCGACGATGCCAAGAGCCGGCTCGTCGAATTCCTGGGTATGGATGACGGATCGCTGTTGCTTGCCGTGGTCGGCCGGACCCCCCGGGTGTCGACGATACTGGGCAGACTCCGGCTCTCGGTGGGACGACTGCTCGAACTGGCCAGACCGGGCCGTTTCGAGTTCCTGTGGATCAACGAGTTCCCCTTGTTCGAGCAGGACGAGGAGACAGGCGCTTATACGGCATCGCACCACCTTTTTTCGATGCCGTACCAGGAGGATATCGAGCACCTCGAAAAAGAGCCCTTGAAAGTCAGGGCCCATTTGTATGATCTTGTGTGTAACGGAACCGAGCTCGCCTCCGGGAGTATCCGTATTCACAACCGGGACCTCCAGGAACGGGTTATGGCCGTGACAGGTATAACGAAGGAGGACGCCGAGCGCAGGTTCGGATTCCTGCTCAGGGCGCTCGAATACGGCGCTCCACCCCACGGCGGCATCGCCCCGGGCATTGACCGGATTATAATGGTCCTGGCGGGTTGCAGCTCGATCCGGGATGTGATAGCGTTTCCGAAGACGCAGAAGGCCACTTCGCTGATGGACGACGCCCCGTCTCCCGTCGATCCCGTTCAGCTGGAAGAGCTCAATATCGAGATCAGGATTGAAGAATAGAGCGGATACGGACCTCCCCCACAGGGTTCCCCGTTTACCGATACCGGCGCCCAGAATCGTCTTGACAGTACCGGGACGGGTTGCTAAGTTAACGCTCAAATTTTAATAATATGAAGGATTTCCGAAAGGAGTACAGGTTGCGTACCACGATTCGCCGATGGGTGATCGGGACGGCTTTTTTCTTTGTGGCGGGGTCCATAGGGTGTGCCAAAGTGCCGCCGTGTACCGTTTCGCCGATCGAAATCGAAGAAATCCGCGAAGACGTCAAGATCCTCGACAACAACCTTGCCTCGGCCCGGACGAGGGCCAGTCAACTCAGCGATGAGTTGGCCAAGAAGAAGGCCGAACTCGATGGCAAAAAGGACAAGCCCGGGGAACTGCGCAAGAAACTGGACGACCTGAAGAAGGGGAGCGGCCGGCACGAAAGTCAAAAACGAGATAAAGACAAGGACGAGAAGGAGACGGCCTGACCATGCGTTGGCATAACATCACAAGAACAAGTTTGACCGGCCGGATGGCCCTCGCCGCGGTTCTCCGGCTCTCTCTGGTTGTTGCCGTTGCCGCTTCGACTTCGGTTGGCTGCGGAGGCTCCAAGGGGCGCCAGGTGGACGTAAAATCTGGCGAGTACTATTCGGAAATAGAATACGAAGAGCTCTCCCGCAAGGAAAAAGAAGCCTACTGCAACACGCTCAACCAGGAGCTCACAATGCTCCAGGGCGAAGTCGACGAAAAACGCGGCGAACTGACGGCGACCCGCAAGCAGATCGAATCGCTCAAGAACCAGATTACGCCTATTGAGCGCGAACTCCTGCGGATCGATTCGGATATCCGGTCCCTCTCGAACCAGGTTGACGACCTGGAGGCGCTGGCGCCCGAGTGGATTATCCAGCCGGGCGAATGCCTCTGGAACATCGCCGGATACGAAGATATATACTCGGACCCGGTTAAATGGCCACGGATCTTCCGGGCCAATATTGACAAAATCGACGATCCGGAGTGGATCTACCCGGACACCGTCCTGGTTATTCCCAGGAACTGGCCGCGCCAGCACATGGTGGAGCTGGACGAAAGCCTTTCTCTTATTGCGAGTTACTGGGAAGTTTACTCGAGCCCCATGGAATGGACCCGCCTGTTCGAGGCAAACAAGGACATGGTGCAGGATCCGGATCTTATTTATCCAGAACAGGTTCTCAAGGTCCCGAGGTAAAAAATCGCCCCGGGGATGGTTTTTGGCCTATAATTTGTTACAGGCTACTGGGTTGTGGGGACCTTGGATGATTAAATTGCAAAGCCAGGTAAAGCTCTTGGCCCCGGGCGGTTGATCCGCCGGGACAGGAGTTTTATCTTTTCAGGGTCCCTGAGTAATTGGAGGAATTATCAGCCTGAAGACGAAAAAGCGGGTACTGTCTTTCGAGGGGGTGGACCCTCTCAATCTGTTCGGAGCCGGGGAAGGCCATCTTTCCCTGATCGAAAAGCGATACCCGGGTGTGGTCGTCGTCAGGGGGGACGAAATCATCCTCAAGGGCGACGGTCCGCAGATCGAACGGCTGACCGGGTTCTTCGGCGAACTGATCGAGGTCGCCCGGGGTGGCCGCACGATCGGGGAACAGGATTTTGAGTATATACTGAACAAGAAAAACGGCGAAGAGGCGAAAACCGAGTTCGAGGAACTCGATCGCGGGATCATTCTCTCGACCCGCAAAGGCCGTCAGATAAAGCCTCGCACGCCGGGACAGAAACGCTACGTGGACGCGATCATGGCCCACGATATTTCGTTCGGGATCGGTCCGGCCGGCACGGGGAAGACGTACCTCGCCGTCGCCTGTGCCCTGGCGGCCCTGAAGGCCCGTACGATCGACCGGATTTTTCTGGTACGGCCCGTCGTGGAAGCCGGGGAGAGTCTCGGGTTTCTTCCCGGTGATTTTCAGGCGAAACTCGACCCCTACGTGCGGCCGGTGCTCGACGCGCTGTTCGACATGCTGGGTCAGGACAAGACGACGAAACTGATGGAAAACGGGACGATCGAGATAGCGCCGTTGGCCTACATGAGGGGCAGGACGCTGAACAACGCCTACGTCATACTCGACGAGGCCCAGAATACGACCGAACTGCAGATGAAGATGTTCCTGACGCGGCTCGGCCAGAACGCTCGTGCGATCGTCAATGGCGACATCACACAGATCGATCTCGAGCCCTCCTCGCGTTCGGGACTGCTCGCCGCGCAGCGGATTCTGGAGGATCTCGAAGGGATCAGTTTCGTATACCTCGGCCGGGACGATATCGTTCGTCACCGGCTGGTCCGGAGGATTCTCAGCGCCTTCGACGGCGACGCCTCCGGGGAAGACGCGGAATAGGCCTTTATGGATATTCAGCCCTTATCCAGATTTTTCCGCAGGAAGAAGAAGGTCTCGCGCAACGAGCGCGCGGGCAAGTTCTCCAGCAAGACCATATTGCGGAATGACTATTCGCAGGGGCTCGTCCCGCGCGTTATTCTGGGCGTTCTTTTCACGGCGAGCGCCGTGGTCCTCCTGCAGCCTACCCAGCGGAGCAAAGAGGTCGATTTTACCGCCGGCGAAGTGGCCGACAAAGACATTATAGCGCCGTTCAATATCAACGTTCCCCTGTCACCCGAAGAACTGAATCTCCGGCGGGCCAGCGCTTCGCTCGCCGTCCCGCCCGTGTACGTCCGGGACCGCAC
This sequence comes from uncultured bacterium, assembly GCA_965371015.1. Lineage (GTDB taxonomy): Bacteria > Krumholzibacteriota > Krumholzibacteriia > WVZY01 > JAKEHA01 > CBDUWU01. The sequence goes on from CBDUWU010000003.1 coordinate 29,757, forward strand.
CGTGGAGCGCGACCTGAGCCGGAACCTCACCGTGCTCCTCGACACGCTGACGACGATCGTCAACATCGACACCCTGGACGCCGAAGAAAAGGGACGGATGGTTGGCTCCTGGCTGCCCAGCCTGCCGGCAAACACCCTGCGGACCGCCGCGTCGCCGCGGGATTTCAAAGCCATCAACAAGGCGGCGAGGGAGTACCAGCGCGACATATTTACGAGGGGGCTGGTCGACAACGCGTCGTTGATCCGGCGGAATAACTACAAGGAGATTACCGTCGTAGAGGGCGCGAAGGAACACAAGCGAAACGTGTCCGACGTCCTTGAGCAGAGCCGCCTCGACCCGGTGATCCGTGAAGAGGCCCTGGCTCGCTTCGGCGCCGATCGTGACAAGGCGCAGGTGTTTTTCGAACTCGTGCGCGGACACGTGCTGCCGAACATCCTCTTCGACTTCGATGAGACCAATCGCCGCCGCGACGCGGCCATTGCCCAGGTCCAGGACTACTTCCCCGTGTCCAAGAACGAGAGCATCATCCACAAACACGACAAGGTCACCGAAGAGCAGGAACGGATCCTGACGGCGCTGGAGAAGGCGCGCGCCACGCAGGAAACCTCGAAGGCGCCGCTGACCCTGTTCAGCCTCTACACGGCGGAAACGATCCGGCTCATGCTGTTCTGCCTTCTGTTCGGCGGATACCTCTATGTATTCCACCGCCGGCTCTACAAGGATTTTACGTCCGTTTCCGCGGTATTCGCCGTGATGCTGCTCTACGTCGTCCTCCTCGCCGTGGTCGTCCGGTTCGATCTGAGCCCGTACCTCATACCGGTACCGTTCGTGGCAATCATGCTGGCCGCGCTGTTCGAATACCGCCTGGGCCTGATCGCGGCGGTGTTCGCCGCCGCCCTGATTCCGCTGGTAACGAACTACGAGCCCAACGTTGGATTCGTCGCCATGCTCGCCGGCGCCGTCGGGGTGATCGGGATCGAACGAATGCGTTCGAGGAGCCACGTATTCTCGATGTTCCTCCATATCTCCGCGGCATACGTGCTCGGCATTGTGAGTCTCGAGCTCGGGCGGATCGATGACGTGACCGAGATCGTCAAGCACGCCACGTGGGGTATCGCCAACGGGTTGTTTTCCAGCGCCGCGGTGATGTTCCTTCTGCCGGTATTCGAAGGCATCTTCGGCCGGACTTCACGCTTTACCCTGCTGGAACTGACCGATCTCAACAAACCGATCCTCAAGCGTCTCAACATGGAGGCGCACGGCACCTATCACCACTCGATGTTGATCGGAAACCTCGTCGACGCGGGTGCCGAGGCGATCAGGGCCGACTCGCTCAAGGCGCGCGTCATGGCCTACTCCCACGATATCGGCAAGATCTTCAAGCCGGAGTACTTCGCCGAGAACCAGAACGGCGGGTTCAACAAACACGAAAAAATCACGCCGCAGATGAGCGCTCTCATCCTCGTGTCTCACGTCAAGGACGGCGTGGAGCTGGCCAGGGAGGAAAAACTCCCCGACGTTGTGATCGACGCGATCAAGGAACACCACGGCACGACGGTGATGGCCTATTTTTACCAGAAAGCGCTCGAGACGGACTCGCACTCGAGCCTCAAGAAAGACGACTTTCGTTATCCCGGCCCGCGTCCGCGGTCCAGGGAATCGGGTCTGCTCATGCTGGCCGATACCGTCGAAGCGGCGGTGCGTTCGCTCAAGGACCCTACGCCCGCGCACATTCGCAATATGGTCACCAAGCTCGTCGACGCCCGGTCCCACGACGGCGAGCTGGATAACAGCGGGCTGACGCTGCACGACCTGAGCCAGATCAAGGAAAAGTTTATTTCCATTCTCACCGGCATCTACCACAAGCGGATCGCCTATCCGGGACAGGAAGAGGAGGAAGAAGCGCCCAGTGAATCTGTCGCTAAACCGGTCTGACGACGCGGAACTCCCCTGGCTGGACGAGAACGTCGTCGAATCGATACGAAAGGCGGGCGCATCGTTGAACCCTGAAGCCGTCACGGTAAACATCGTGGTGGTCGACGATCCCTATATCCGCGGCATCAATCGCGATTTCCGGGGCATCGACAAGGTTACCGACGTCATCTCGTTCTCCTACATCGATGACTCGGGGCCCGTACCCGGAGGCGGCGAAGACGTCGCCGGCGAAGTCTACATTTCTCACCAGACAATCGAAAAGGAGGCGAAAGAACTGGGGGTTGACCCTGGATCGCTCTTCCTGCGCGTCGGTGTGCACGGCCTGTTGCACGTCGTCGGCTTCGACCACGCCGGCGATGAGGACGCCGCGCGCATGGAGCGGGAAGAAAGAACGATCCTCTCCCGTATCGTCGCGTCGAACGAACTCGACGCGATGTTCTGACGGGTGTCGCCCCCGGCCGGTACATGGGCATCGAACTCGATTTTGCGTTGTACGCGCTGTCCGTTTTGCTGCTCGGGGTTTATTCGGGCGCATACGTAGCACTGGAATTACTTTCGCTCAGCACGTCGGACCGTTCCGTAGAGGACGATTCGGAAGAACGGGGATTCGTCGATGGTCTCCTCGACGATCCGGTACGCAACAGTATCGCGTTGAACGTGGCGCGTGCCCTTTCCGTCGGTTTCGCGGTAACCGCTTCGTTGCGCGTCTCGCTCATTTATCTGTTTCCCGGCACCGACCACGTCCTGTTGAAAACAGCGCTGTTCGTGTTTGCGTCGCTCATCGTGCCTCCGCTGTGCGCGCGCCTGCTCGCGTTAAGAGGCGCCGAGCGTTTCGCAGCCGCGACGAGGGTATTCACGTGGCCGGCGGTGATGTTCCTGCGTCCGTCGGCGGGTGTCGTCGGCGCCATTATCCGCAAGATATCGCCGGGCCTCGGCCGAATGCTCGCGTTCCAGATTATTCCGCTCAAGCAGAAAATCGAGGTCTTCGGGGTTCAGAACGGCGAACCGCCCGACGAGGAGCAGAAGCTCATTGAGAGCATCCTCGACTTTGGTGAAACCCGCGTGCGCGAAGTCATGGTCCCGCGCATCGACGTCGTGGCGGTCAACGGCGCGATGGACAAGGATGAAGCAATCAGCGTACTGATGGAGGCGGGGCACTCGCGCGTTCCCGTCTACGAGGAAACCGTCGATCGCATCGTAGGGACGATCTATACCAAGGATCTGCTGCGCAAGATCATCGCCGGCGAGGATGTTTCGCTGACCGGGATCGCGCGCGAGCCGTTCTTCGTGCCGGAGAGCAAGATGATCGACGAATTGCTCACCGAGTTCCGTGTACGCAAGCAGCACCTGGCGATCGTTGTCGACGAGTACGGGGGGACGGCGGGGATCGTGACCCTGGAGGATGTTCTCGAAGAGATCGTCGGCGACATTCAGGACGAGTTCGACACCGAAGAAGCGCTGGTTCAGCGCCTCGACGACGACACGGCGGTCTGCAACGCGAAGGTCCACCTCGACGACCTCTCGGAAGAACTGGGGGTCGGCTTTCCCGGGGACGCGCTGGACAGCGCGCCGGACAGCCTGGGAGGACTGCTGTACCAGATGATCGGGAGGGTGCCGAGGGTCGGCGACAAGGTATCCCTGCACGATATCGAGTTCGAAATCCAGTCGGTCGAGCGTCAGAGGATAGACAAAGTCGTGATCCGCGGGTTAAGCTCGTCCGGCGACAAGATGCGGGACGGTTCCGGGTGACGCCGGCGCAGGTCCGGCGGCATAGACGGTCTTCTTATCCGGGAGTACAGGGTCCATGAAGTATCTTCGGCGGCGATTTCTTGCCGGCGTCCTCATTCTGACGCCCCTCGTCGTGACTGGCTGGCTTTTCTGGAAGATTTTCATCTCCATCGACAAGTTGGTGACGCCGCTCCAGGAACGTTTCCCCATCATCGACTGGCCGGGTGTCGGTTTCGTCGTGGTCGTTCTTTTTATTCTGCTGACGGGCATATTCGCGGGGAACTTCATCGGCCGGCGCGTTATCGGCCAGGGCGAACGAGTCGTCTACAACCTCCCGATGATCCGGCGGGTTTACGCCGCCGTCAAGCAGCTCAGCGAGGTGTTTCTCACCGACCGCACGACCGTGTTTCGCGAGGTCGTCCTCATCCGGTATCCGCACAGGGACGCGTTCGCGCTGGCGTTTGTCACCCGCGAGGGGACTGATTTCTTCAACGAGCTGACGAACCAGAAGATGCTCAACGTTTTCGTTCCCACCACTCCAAACCCGACGTCCGGGTTCCTCCTGCTCATACCAGAGGATGACGTCATCCGGGTTCCCATCGAAGTCGAGGAAGGGCTGAAAATGGTAATTTCGGGCGGCGCCTTTTCGGCCGACGCCGTGCCGCCTGCCGTTGGCGGCTAGAGCCGCCCCCCCCAGTTCTACCTTGCCACCGGCCGGGGTCATTCACTAGGATGCCCTCTATGGATCATTCACGCAGCGAAGACGTAGCCGCCGTCGAGCGGCTGCTCGATTCGGGTGATTTCCAGGGCCTCCTGCACCACCTCGAGGCCCTCCACCCCGCCGACATCGCCGATGTGCTGGAGGCGCTGGAACCGGAGGTCCAGGCGGACATCCTCAAGCGCCTCGACAACGATCGGGCCGCCGAGGTATTGACGGAGATCGACGAAGCTTCGGGCCAGGCGCTGCTGCGGATTCTCTCCGACACGGATCTCGTCACCCTGCTGGGCGAGATGCCCACCGACGACGCGGCCGATATCATGTCGGCGCTCCCGCCCGACAGGACCGAGCGTGTCGATGCGCTGCTGCCCAGCGAGGATCGCGAACAGCTCCACGAACTGATGGAGTTCGAGGAAGACACCGCCGGCGGTATCATGGAGCTGGAGAACATTGCGATCCGCGGGGACGCCAGCATCCGCGACGCGATCGACCTGGCGCGGGCCGGAGCCGACGAGATCGAGAATCTCCAGAAGATCTACGTCGTCGGAGACAATGGCGTCCTCCTCGGTTACATCGATGTGCTCGACCTGCTCATTTATCCGCGATCCACGCCGATCCGCGACGCGATGAAGAAGAACACAGTGGTGGTGCCCGTTACGATGGACCAGGAGGATGTGGCGGCGCTGTTCGGCAAGTACGACGAGTTCACTCTGCCGGTGGAGGACGAAACGGGAAAGCTGGTGGGGCGGATCACCGTCGACGATATCATCGACGTGATCGAGGAGGAGGCGAGCGAGGACATCGCCCACATCGCCGGTACCACCGAAGACGAACTGGGCGAGCCGTCGCCGATCAAGATTTCGCGCACGAGGCTTCCATGGCTCATCACGGGGCTGGCGGGTCAGTTCGTCGCCGCCTTCATCATGAGCGGTTACGAGGCACCACTGCAGAAGTGGTTCGTCCTCGCGTTTTTCGTGCCGCTGGTGGTAGGGACGGCGGGATCGATCGGGATCCAGGCCGCCGTAGTCGTCGTACGAGAGCTGGCGCTGGGACAGATCGACGTCTACCACATGGGGCGCCGCGTGTGGAAAGAGCTGCAGGTCGCCTTGATAAACGGGGCGATCCTGGGATCGATTCTGTTTGTGGCCGTGTACGTCTGGCAGCGCGACATCGACCTTTCCGTGCTTCTGCTCGGGACTCTACTCATCGTGATCGTCATGGCGGCGTTCATCGGCGCGTCGGTGCCGCTCCTGCTGGAGAAATGGAAGATCGACCCCGCCATCGCGACTGGTCCCTTCATCACCGTATCCAACGACATCATCGGGTTGGCGATCTACCTGTCGCTGGCCACCATTTATCTGACACGTTTCCGGACGCCCTGATCGGCCGGTGGGGGCACTCTCATGCTGCGAAAAGACGAGGGCGTGGTACTGAGAGTCGCACGCAGCGGCGAGTCGAGCCTGCTGGTCACGTTTCTCGGTCGCGAACTGGGCAAGGTCCGTCTGATAGCCAAGGGAGTGCTGTCGCCGAAGCACCCGTCGCGGGGTTTGCTCGAGTCGGGGAACCACATCGAGGTCGTTTACTACTACAAGGAGAACCGCAGCGTATATTACCTCCGCGAGGTATCGCTGCTGTCGTCCCCGGCCTCGGGCCGGGACTCGCTGCCGCACATGGCGGCGTGCCTCTCGGCGATGGAACTACTCGACCAGGTATGCTACCCGGGCAGCGCCGACGCGGCCATCGTCGATCTCGCCGCCGAGTATCTGCGCACCGACGCCGGGTCCGACCCGCTGTTCGTGTTCCTCGCGTTCGAGGTAAAACTGCTGGGGGCGCTGGGGGCCATCCCCGACCTGAGCGGGTGCGCCGACTGTGGCGGCGCCATCGCACGCGGCGCCTTCGACGCCCGCAACGGAGTGGCCTACTGCCGCGAACACGCCGGACTGGCGGGGGACTCGCTGCCTCTGCCGGCTGACCTGCTCGACGCCATCGACCTCTGTGCCGCCGGGACACTTGCCAGCGTGGCCGCCGTCGAACTGGAGAAACGAACGAGAAAACAGTTGGGGAAGCTCGTTCACTGGACGTATACTTTTCACGTTCAGGGATACAGCCTGCCCAAATCACTGAGTCTGATTTGACTCCACACCTACGTATGAAAGAGCCGTACCGCTGCCGTGTGGCGGCCGAACGGTGGAAGTGATCTCCGTGAAAACCAGACGACAGAAAAAAACGAAACCGACATACCAGGAAATCATCGCACGGCTGCAGGGTTTCTGGATGAACCACGGCTGCGTGATGCTGCAGCCGTACAACTCCGAGGTGGGCGCCGGCACGCTCAACCCCTCCACGTTTCTGCGCGCGCTCGGACCCGAGCCGTGGGCCGCCGCCTACGTCGAACCGTCCAAGCGCCCCAAGGACGGGCGTTACGGAGAAAACCCCAACCGGGTGCAACAGTTTCTTCAATACCAGGTCGTGCTCAAGCCGCCGCCGGCCGACGTCGTCACCCTCTATATAGAGAGTCTGCGCTACATCGGGGTCGATCCGGCGCGGCACGACATCCGGCTGGTCGAAGACGACTGGGAGGCGCCGACGCTCGGCGCGTCGGGGCTGGGCTGGGAGGTGTGGCTCGACGGCATGGAGATCACGCAGTTCACATACTTCCAGCAGGCCGGGTCGCTCGAGCTGGAGCCGATTACGGCTGAGCTCACCTACGGGCTCCTGCGGATCTGCCTCTACCTCCAGGAGGTCGATTCGGTCATGGACATCGAGTGGGGGGCGGGCGTGACGTGGGGGGATATCAACCTGTCCGCCGAGCGCGAGTTTTCCGCGTTCCATTTCGAGGCGGCCAACACGGAGCTCTATTTCAGGATGTTCTCGGATTTCGAAAAAGAAGTCGCCGCGATGCTCGAACGGGGCCTGGTGCTGCCCGCTTACGACTACGTGCTGAAACTCTCGCACCTGTTCAACGTGCTCGACGCCAGGGGCGCGATCAGCGTGACCGAACGCACGGGTTATATAGGCCGCATCCGTAAACTGGCGCGGCGGACCGCGCTGGCTTACATCGAACAACGGGAAGCCCTCGGATTTCCGCTGCTGAAAGGGGGTGGGGCGTCGTGAAGGATTTCGTACTCGAGATCGGAGCGGAGAACATACCGGCGTCGTACGTGGAGCCGGCATTCCGGCAACTCGCCGCCGACGCCGAAGCCCTCTTCGACGAGTTGAGACTTCCGTGGGAAGAGCTGTACGCCACGGGAACGCCGCGGCGACTCGTACTGTTCGTCCGGGGCCTGGCCGAGCGGCAGGAGTCGGTCGAAGAGACCGTCACCGGCCCCCCGTTGAGCAAGGGACTGGACGATGAGGGGCGGCCGACGAAGGCGGCGGAAGGATTCGCGCGGTCGAAGGGGATCGCCGTGGACGAACTCCGACCGGTGACCACGCAGCGGGGCGAGTTCCTGGGATTTACCCGCCGCCTCGAGACCCGGCCCGCGCCGGAGCTGCTCGCCGGGCGGCTGCCGGGGCTCATCGCGTCGCTGCGGTTCCCGAAAGTCATGAAATGGGAATCTTCCGGCGCGCGCTTCGCGAGGCCCGTCCGCTGGATCGTCTGCTTGTACGGGGCCAGGACGGTGGAATTCGAATTTGCCGGTGTCCCCGCGGGAAACGTGAGCTACGGGCGCCCGTGGTACGCCGGCGAACGGGTTCGCGTCCGCAGCGCGGCGACCTTTCTGTCCGACGTGGGGCGGCTCGGTATCATCGTCGACGATGAGGAGAGGCGGGAGCGGATCTGGTCGCTCGCGCAGCGGGAAGCGGGGAGGAGGGGGCTCTTTCCGGTCGAGGACCCGGGGCTGCTCGACGAACTGACATTCATGGTGGAAGATCCACGCGTGCTCGTGGGGGAGTTTTCGGACAGTTATCTACAATTGCCTCCCGAGGTGGTGACTGCCGCCATGCGCTCGCACCAGCGATACATCGCGCTGGTCGACGGGAAGGGCCGTCTGGTGCCGAAGTTCATCACCTTCACCGACGGCCGCGTTCTCGGCGCGGCCAATGTGAAGCGGGGAAACGAGAAGGTGCTGCGTGCCCGGCTCGAAGACGCCCGGTTCTACTGGCGCGAGGATCTCAAACGCGGCATCGAGGGGCTGGCCGGCGAATTGAGCCGGATAGTGTTCATCGAGGGCTTCGGGACGATCGGCCAGAAAGCCGACCGCATCAGAAAACTCGCGGGGCTCGTGAACGGACAGCGTGGAGAAGGCGAGCGCCAGCCGGCAGACGTCATCGACCGGGCGGCCGAACTGTCCAAGGCCGACCTCGCCAGCGAGATGATCAAGGATGGCAAAGAGTTCACGCTGCTCCAGGGCCTGATCGGGAGCCACTATGCGCGCGAGTGCGGCGAAGACGCCGCCGTCGTCGACGCGATCGACCAGCACTACCTGCCGCGGACCCCGGCGGATGGTGTGCCTCGCTCGCCCGCCGCTTCCGCCGTCGGTGTGGCCGACCGTATTGACACGATCTGCGGGTGTTTTCTCGCCGGACTCATTCCGAGCGGCTCGCAGGATCCTTACGCGCTGCGCCGCCAGGCGAACGGTCTGCTCCGGATACTGGAAAATCAGCCCGAAGTCGCGCTCGACTTCCTGATCGACAAAGCACTGGACCTTTATCTCCAGAAAGGGCTGGCCGACGCCGACTCCGCCAGGGAGGCCTCGGCGGCGGTTTCGAAGTTCTTTGCAGCGCGCTGCGAGACATTTCTCAAGGAACGCGGGGTTGCCTACGACGTTGTCGCCGCCGTAACCCGCGTATCGTGGATGCGCCCGGGTGTGGCCCTGATCCGGGCTCATTCTATAGCTGATCTCCGCGGTGACGCGCGGTTCGAACGCCTCGTCACGGGTGTCAAGCGCGTCGGCAATATCCTGTCCGGCGACAAACGCGTGTATGGGGCCGGTTGGGCCACGATACGCGGGGCGTTCGACGCGTCACGCCAACCTGTCACCGGGGAGGCATTTACCACCGGCCGATTCGTCGAAACCGCCGAATACGGGCTCTACGAGGCTGTTACCACTGCGGTCCCCCGAATGGCCGAGTGCGATGACCGCCACGATTTCGCCGCGGTTCTGGACATTCTGTCAGGACTTGCCGATCCGATCGACACCTATTTCGACGACGTTCTGGTCAACTGTGACGATACCGCGGTCCGGGAAAACCGGCACAATTTTCTGGCGGCGGTTTTTCTCGTATTTTCTCGATACGCGGACTTTTCCTGCATAGTGGAAGAGGGCGATTCCTGACCCATACCTGCTGATTTGCGCTACGTGCGTTGTATATCAACACTTGACAGTGCCCGACCCCCTGTGGTATCCTCCCCAACGGACTAGGGGCAGAGGGTTATAAGTTCGCGGGTTTCACCCGCAAACCCCTTGCATGACTTCATCTCATCGGGCGTGACGTTTGCGCTCGTAATTCGCCGACCACCGTTGGTGTTAACCGTTTACCCGACACCTGATTTCGACCGACGGTAACACAATGGCCTTACTCGCTGAAACGGACGAAGGTGGTGAAGGAAGCAATTACGTTTCAGGCTCATGTATAACCCTGCCTCTGACCGACCGTAAATTGGGTTTCGCGTATTCATTTTCCTTCTCAGCAACGATGGGGGAATACGTATGAAGAAGACTTTGGTTATCTCTCTGTGCCTGCTTCTGGTCGCGTCCTTTGCGCTGGCCCGGAACGTAGACAAGGGAACGACGGATCTCAAGATTCGGAGCGAGACCGCCGTTACTGATAACAATGCAATGGCGAATCTGGGATTGGGCGTGCACCGGGCTGCGGCCGCGGACACGACCGTCCTGGCATACTACACGTTTGATGCTGGTCCGAACTGCGTCACGGAGGGCTTTGCGACGGCTGACATCACAGCCCAGACCGGTGACTGGTTTCACGTCGATGACTTCGCAGGTCTCGGCGGCGGTGTTACGGGCCTGCTGGTACCCCTCGAAGGCGCCCAGTCTCTCTGGTGCGGCGTCCGCGAGAATTTAGCCAGCTTGATTCTCTGTGGTTATGCCACCATGCCCGGATATGGTAACACCTGGAACCAGGCGTTCTGTACGGCCAACTGTTTGGTTGTCACTACAGGCGTTGCGGTTAATTTCAGCATCTTCTGGGATTCAGAGGGTGACTATGACGCCACGACGCTCCAGATGGACCTTTGCGACGACGTATGGGTCGACCTGTACGGCGGCATCGGCGTCTGGGACGGCATGGGCACCGACACGATGTCCGTCGCTATTTCCGACACTCTGCACACAGGAACGCTCCGTGTGCGCTTCAATTTCAATGCGGACGGCGCCTGGTCTGACCAGGACGGCCTCTGGAACACGGATGGCGCTGTCCTCATCGACGAGTTGGGTATCACCGACGCGGGCGGCGACGTCCTCGCCGTTGAGGACTTCGAAGGCGAAGCCGTCGGCGACACCGACGCTACCGACTGGGTTTCCTGTACGCCTCCGGGCTACGGAGACTACGGAGCGCTGTATCCAGGTCTGACTCTCGTCCAGGAAGATCCCTGCCGCAGCGATTACAGCTGTATGTGGACCTTCTACACGGGATCGACCGTGGACTACTCGTGCGGTGGCTGGCCTGCCCAGACTGCCGTACCTTACGAGAACAGCCGCAATCAGTACATCATCAGCGAAGTCTGGTCCCCCGACATGGCAGTAGCGGGAGCCGGCT
>CBDUWU010000004.1:0-40099 GCA_965371015.1 uncultured bacterium
ATGTAGATACGCCTCGATGAACGAGTCGATTTCTCCGTTGAGCACCTTCTGGGTGTCCGAGGTCTGCTCGTCGGTACGGTGGTCCTTGACCATGTTGTACGGGTGGAGAACGTAGGAGCGTATCTGGTTGCCCCACGCGATCTCGGTCTGATTCTCCAGCAACTTGTCGAGCTTCTCGCGGTCCTCTTCCTGCTTTTTGGCGTAGAGCTTGGCCCGCAGGATCTTCATGGCGTTGTCCTTGTTGCGGTGCTGGGACCGTTCATTCTGGCACTGGGCGACGAGGCCGGTGGGCACGTGGGTAATACGCACGGCGCTGTCGGTCTTGTTCACGTGCTGGCCTCCGGCGCCGCTGGCCCGGTAGGTATCGATCTGGAGGTCGTCATCGCGGATCTCGATCTCGATGGTTTCGTCGATCTCGGGGTAGACGAACACGGACGCAAACGAAGTATGCCTCCGGTTGCCGGCATCAAACGGCGATATGCGAACGAGCCGGTGAACGCCGCTTTCCGACTTGAGGTTTCCGTACGCGTTGGCGCCGCGAATCTCGATGGATGCGCTCTTGATGCCGGCTTCATCTCCGGGCTGGACGTCGAGCATCCGCGCCTCGAATCCTCTCTTCTCGGCGAAGCGGGAGTACATCCGCATCAGCATCTCGGCCCAGTCCTGCGACTCGGTGCCACCGGCGCCCGGGTGTATGGAAAGAATCGCGTCACGCGCATCGTCGGGACCGGAAAGAAGGGTATTGACCTCCTGGCGATCGAGTTCGGCCGTCAGACTTGTCAGCTCGGATTCGACTTCACCGGCGAGAGATTCCTCACCTTCTTCACGGGCGAGTTCGAGGAGCTCGATGCTTTCGGAAATCTGCTTTCCGAGAGCCTTGATGGGCTCGATGCGTCCCTTGACGGCGCTGACTTCGCGGAGGGTGACTTCGGATCGCTTCTTGTCCTGCCAGAAGTCCTGGTCGTTCATGAGCTCGTTGAGTTCGGCTATGCGTGCCTCCTGTGCGGGGAGGTCAAAGACACTCCTTGAGTTTCTCGACGCGTGCCTTCAGCCCCTGGAGCTGGTCTATCAATTGATCGTTGTCTTTCACTCTTTTTTCTCCTCGGTTGGTAAGGGCCGATACTAGGCGGTAGTGAGCAATTCGTCAATCAGGGCGTTGGCATCGGCCAGGACTTCGTCCCTGGGGCGGCAGGTGTCCAGTACGACGTCGGCCCTGTCGATTGATTCGCCGATTCCCCGCTGGCTCTCCAGCCTCTGTCTCACCTCTGCCTCCGTGCGTCCCCCCTTCGCCATCAGCCGCGAGAACTGCTCCTCCTCGTCGCAGACGAGAACGATCAACAGATCCCACTTGAAGGGCATTTCCGAATCCAGCAGCAGTGCCGCATCGACCACGGCGAACGGCACTCCCGCCGCTTCGAGCCGTTCGATCTTGCGGGCGCACTCGCGCCGGATCGCCGGATGGACGATTTCGTTGAACGTAACGAGAAGCGCCGCGTCGTTGAACACACGCGCACCCAGACGCCGCCGGTCGATGTGACCTTCCGCGTCGAAGACGTCTTCGCCGATCCGCCTCCGGATGTTCGCACGCGCGTCTTCGTCGGACTCCAGCACCTCATGCCCGACAAGGTCGGCGTCGATGTGGGCGCCGCCACGCATCGTCAGGTGCGCAGCGATCGTCGACTTGCCCGTACCCGACTTCCCCGCTATCCCGACGATTTTCATGATCGTCCCCCCGCGTCAGTGTGCTTCCAGCCAGTTCGCGCCGGTGCCCATGTCCACCTTGAGCGGCACATCCAGCGACATCGCGTTCTCCATGCACGATCTGACCACGTCTTTCATTTCATCGAGCTCTTCTTCCGGCAGGTCGAAGAGCAACTCGTCGTGTACCTGGAGAATCATCCGCGCGCGCAGTCCGCGTTTATTAATCTCGCGGTCGACGGCGAGCATCGCCAGTTTGATGATGTCGGCCGCCGTGCCCTGGACCGGGGTGTTGACGGCGACCCGCTCAGAGAACGACCGCGTGCGCCCGTTCTTGCTGTTGATATCAGGCAGCGCACGGACACGGTCCAACATCGTGGACACCGCCTCGTCCCGGTGCGCCCGTTCGATCGTGTCGTCGATGAACCGCTTGACGCCCGGATACGACCCGAAATAGTCGTCGATAAACTGCTTCGCCTCGGCCGTATCGATCCCGAGCGACTGGGCCAGTCCGCGGGCACCCATTCCATACACGATACCGAAATTCACCACCTTGGCCCTCGACCGCATTTCATCCGAAACCTCGTCCGGTTCTACCCCCAGGATTTTCGCCGCCGTCCTCCGGTGAACATCCGCTCCCTCGCGAAACGCCGCGATCAACTCGTCGTCTCCGGAAAGATGCGCGAGGATTCGTAGTTCGATCTGCGAATAGTCGGCGTCGAGGAGCACCCACCCCGGCTGGGACGACACGAACGCCTTGCGGATCTCGCGGCCCTCCGCCGTCCGGATGGGAATGTTCTGCAGGTTCGGGTCAGAGCTCGAAAGTCGGCCCGTACTCGCCACCGCCTGGTTGTAGGAGGTGTGGACGCGGCCCGTCTCCGGGTTGACCAGCTTGGGGATAGCGTCGACGTAGGTATTCTTGAGCTTGACCAGCTGCCGGTATTCGAGCAGCAGTCGGGGAACTTCGTGTTCCGACGCGAGCACCTTGAGTACCTCTACGTCGGTCGAAAACCCCGTTTTGGTTTTTCGCGCCGGCTTCAGCCCCAGTTTGTCGAACAGGATTCGACGCAGCTGCTGCGTGGAATTAATGTTGAAGTGTTCCTCGACCAGTCCGTAGATCTTCTCTTCTATTTCGCCGACCTTTTTGGTGTACCGTCGCGACAACTTGTCGAGAAACGCAGTGTCGATGCACACACCGGTCGTCTCCATCCGCATGAGCACTTCGGAAAGCGGCATTTCGACGTCATAAAAAAGCGAGCGGACCTGCGACGACTCCAGCATCGGCGCAAACTCGTGCTTGAGGCGCAACGTGAAGTCGGCGTCTTCGCACGCATACCCGCACACACGTTCCAGCGGCACCTTGCGAATGTCCTTTTCCCGGGTTCTCGTTTCGAACAGGGATGTGAACGGGATCATCTCGTGGCCGCAGAGTTCGAGGACCAGCGCGTCGAGACCGTGGCTTCTCCGGCCCGGGTCGAGGCAATACGATGCTAACATCGTGTCGAACGCCACCCCGCCGAGCGGGAGCCCCGCGCGTTCGAGCACGATGGCGTCGTACTTGATGTTCTGCCCGATTTTTGCCGGCTTTTCCCGGGCGAATACAGGACCCAGCGAATCCCTCACCAACTCGAGCGGCAACCCCGGCGCGGTCTCCGCGGGCATCAGCACGAGACCCGTGTCGCCGATCACGCTGGCGACAGGGACGTAGTATGCCGCCCCCGGCTCGGCGGCAATCGAAATCCCCGCGAGAACCGCCTGCATCGGATCGAGAGCCGATGTTTCCACGTCGACAGCGAATTCGTCCACCGTTTCGAGGAACGCGGCCAGTCTGGCCAGGCGTCGTGGCGAATCGACCAGTTGGTAACGGGAGTGATCCCTGGTCGGCGCCGGCGGCGGGACGCCGGAATCGGTCGGCGCCGGCGGCGGCGCGTCGCCCCCGTCGTCCGGCGGTGCGCCGCGGAATACCTTGCGCGCGAGGCGATCGAATTCCAGATCTTCGAGAATCGCGCGAAAAGCGTCCGTGCGCATATCCCCGTGTTTTACACCGGCCAGATCCACGGAAATCGGCACGTCGTCGTCCAGCGTGACCAGTTCTTTCGACAGGTAGGCGTCTTCCCTGCCCGCTTCCAGCTTGCTTCGCAGCGTTGGCGAATCGACCGCTCCCAGGTTCTGATACAGCTCGTCGAGAGAATTGTGTTCTTTGAGCAATTTCAACGCCGTCTTCATCCCGACGCCCCGTACTCCGGGTATGTTGTCGGACGAGTCACCCATCAGCGCGAGATAGTCGACGATCTGTTCGGGACGAAGGCCCATCATCTCCACCAGGGTGTCGGCGTCGATCTCCTCTTCGACGACCTGGTTTCTGCCCGGCCTGATCACGTGTATGCGATCGTTGATCAACTGCAGGAGGTCCTTGTCGCCGGATACGACCTTCACCTCGACTTCGCCCTGCAGCCCGCGCGACAGGGTCGCAATCAGGTCGTCCGCCTCGAACCCTTCCATGGAAAATTGCGGGATATTCATCGCCCTCAGCGACTCGTAGATCACGGGCAGCTGTTCGGCGAGTGCCTCGGGCATCTCATCGCGGTTGGCCTTGTACTGGTCGTACTTCTTGTGGCGAAAGGTCGGGGCGGCGGTATCGAATACGACGGCGAGATAATCCGGCTGTTCGGACGAAACAAGACTCAGCAGAGTGTTGAGAAAGCCGAATACGGCGCTCGTCTCTTCTCCGCGCGAATTGACGAGCGGTTGCCGGATGAACGCGTAGTAAGCCCGGAACACGATGGCGTGACCGTCCACGAGGTACAGTGTTCTGCCAGTCGCCATCGCTTCGCCTTTCCCGTCAACGGGTATAGAGGTCATGATTCAGGATGTAGTCGAGTACCGGTGGAGGCACGAGCGCTTCGATCGGCTCACCGGCTCGCCGCTTCCGGCGGACGTCGCTGGACGAGACGTCGATTGCCGGCGATTCGAACACGACGACCCCCGCTTCGTCCTGTCCAAACAGCCGTGCCTCAAAGCCCTCCCGGGGGAACACGACGAGTGTGGCGAGGGACAGAATCGCTTCCGGCTCTTTCCACCCCGGAAGGTCACGCAAGCTGTCAGCGCCGAGGATAAAGTAAATCTCATCTTCGTTCAACCGGCGGTAGCGGCGGAGCGACTCTGCCGTATAGGAGTCTCCGGGGGTGTCGGCTTCGTGGAGCGAAACTTCTACCCTGTCGAGTTCCCCCGCGGCCAGCCGGGCCATGGCGACCCGGTGTTCCCACGGACTCAGCCCTTCCGGGTTCTTGTGGGGCGGCCGCGGCGCCGGCATCAACATCACCCGATCGAGTTCCAGGACGTCTCTCGCCGCTTCGGCCATAGCGGTATGGCCGACGTGCGGAGGATCGAACGAGCCTCCGAGTATACCGACTCTCGCGTTCACTTTCTCAGATCTTCGAGGCGGCGGCGGGCGTCGGTTTTGTATCTCACATCTTCCGGGTAGGTGAGCACGAGAGAGAAGCTGCGAACGGCGCCGTCGATGTCGTCGCGGTCCTCCAGTATGAGCCCCTTGAAATAGGCCGAACGCGCCCAGAACTCGTTGTCCGGGTACTCTTCGATAACCTTGTCGAAGTATATCAGGGCCGCCTTCCACTTCTTGCGGCGGAAGTAGTAGTACCCGGTATTGAACGCTTTTTCCGCCAGTTTGACGTTGATCCCCTTTATATGTTTATCGACTTCTGGTATCAAGGGACTGCCGGGAAAAGTCTGGATGAACTGATTGAAGCGGGATAATGCGTCCTGCGCCGGTTGCTGATCGCGCTGGTACTTCGGCGCCTCCTGAAAATAGCACAACGCAATTTTAAAAAGAGAGTCATCGACGTATTCGCTGTAGCCGTAATTGTTCATGAGGATCTGAAATTCCACCGCGGCAAGAGGCCATTCTTCGTTGTTATAATACGATTCGGCGAGCATGAACTGTGCGTAGTCGCCGCGGTCGTGCCCCGGGTATCGCGACAGAAACGCTTTGTACAGCTCCTGCGCCTGGTACCACTTTTCCTTCTGGTAATAACTGTCCGCCCTGGCGAGAACCGCCTCGGGATTGTCCGGCACCCTGGGTGTACCACCGCCACAACCCGGGAGCACGGCCAGCACCAGCACGAGGGCCAACAGAAACCGGGCCGTTGAGTTCTGGACGATGCGAGTGTCCATGATGTTATTCCCGCCGTTCAATACAATCCTGCCTCCCGCAGCGCGGCGATCTTCTGCTTCGCCCGCTCCACGATCCTTCCCGACGCGCCGCGATCGGTTTCGATGATCTCGCGAAATTCCCGATATGCCAGTTCGAATTCGCCCATTCTTTCATAGGTCTCGCCCAGAAGAAACCGGCTCTTCTGCCGCAACCCCGGATTCCGCGTGAGCGAGAGAAGGTCGCTGATTGCTTCCACCGCTTCTTCGTAGTTACCCAGAATAAAGTGCTTTTCACCCTGTTCGTACATCAAATTCACCAGCCGCCACCTCGCCTGGGTGACCTGGTGGCCGTCCGGGAACACCTCGAGCATCTGCTTGAGGCTCTCCATCGCGCGCGCCGGCATACCCAACTCGACGTACGCGCTGGCCAGGTTGAGGTACGCCTGCTCGGCGGCGGTAGTATCGGGTATCTCCGCCAGCGCCTCCGAATAGCACTGCGCCGCCCGTTCGTAATCGTTGTCGCCGAAATACACGTCCGCCACCATATAGAGGTACGGTCCCAGGTCCAGCGCCGGGTCGATCTCGACGGCCTTCTGCAGGCGTCTGGCGGCCTGCGAGCGCTGCCGCTTGTGAAACGAGCGCTCCCCGCTTTCGAACAGGTACATCGCCGTGCCGGACGATAGCGACGGATCACCCGCCACGGCTTCTTCCAGCTGGCGGAACCCCTCGAAATCACGGTTCACGGAAACAAGCGCGGCACCGTAGTAGTAGTAAACCTCGGGCGCGGTAATCCCCTTGCGGATCGCGTGGCGGCAAAAAGCGATCGTCTCCCGATAGTCTTCCGCCTCGAACGCACCCTTTATATCGGCGATCGCTTTCTTTTCCCGCGAACATCCTTCCCCCATAAACAACAGGATCACAACCGCGCCGAAAACGAAGGCGGCGGCTGTCGGACGTCTGGCGGACTGAATTGCCTTGTGGACGATATTGATAAGTCTAGCTGTCACTCTGATTGGTAAAGAACAAGTAGATCATCCCCACGATGATCGCGCTGACGAATACGGGTTCCACGACCTTTCCCCACCCGGAACCGGGCATCTCCGGCTTGACGAACTCGTACGCCCCTTCCTGGACCCGGTCGAGGTCTCCGTGCGAAAACTGGTCCGAGTACTCGGCGGATGACTCTCCGATCCAGAGAACGTCCCCCCGTTCGGACAACAATTTCGCCTGCACCCTCAAATTGGCGTCGCGCTTGACCTTCTTGCCGCCGATGAGGTGCGAGCGGAAAACCTTGGGGTAAGAGAGCCGGAACACCGGCACTTTGTAATCGAGAGCGAACAGGCTGTCGCCGGGCGCCTGCCCCGGCCGCACCTGGACCGCGTCGATCCCTTTGCCCTCGAGCAACGCGGCAAAAATGTCCTCGAGCAGCTCGTACTCCTCGCCGTTACCCTTGGGTACGATCTGCAGCCGGACACCCCGGACGTCGCCCTCGATCTTGCCAATGATGTCCTGGGCGACCTGCGTCCCCAGCCGGGTCATCAGGTCGAGGTTCGTCGGCGGCGGCTCTTCCGCGCGGACTTGCGAGGCCGTCGAAACCAGTAGTGCAGCAACAAAAACGGCCAGCAGCAGCGCGGCGCCCGGTGACGCAACGGCCCATAACCGGCCGGATAGATGGTTGTTCAAGACTCCTCCATATGCAGGGGCGGGCTGAAGCTAATGATCACGAGAGGCGCCGGACTCCGGCACTCCCGTCAGGTCGAACACACCGCTGTCGGTGATCCGGACCCGAACAAATTCTCCCACGACCGCCTCACGGGAATCGACGAAGACCTCCCCGTCGATATCGAGAGCCTGGCCGTAAAACCTGCCGGCGACGCTGCCGGCGGACTCCTCGTCGACTCCGCATTCGCGGTCGACGAGGACGTCGAACGACTTCCCCACCCGGGCGGCCTGGACTCCGAATGACACCGCTTGCTGCGCCGCAACAAGATCCTCCACCCGCTGCCGTATCACGGGATCGGGTACTCCGCCTTCCAGTGCCGCAGCTTCCGTCCCTGATTCGCGAGAATACGGAAAAACACCCAGGGAATCAAATTCCATTTCTTCGACAAATTTCAGCAGTTTCTCGAATTCTTTTTCCGTCTCACCGGGAAACCCGGCGATGACCTCGCTACGAATCACCACGTCGGGAAACTCCGCACGAATGCCTCCGATCAGGCGCTCGAGATGCCCACGGTCGTGCGACCGGCGCATCCGCTTCAACATAGAATTCGACGCATGCTGAACCGGCATTTCCAGGTACCGCACGACGGCTTCGTGGTCAAACAACCGCCGCACGCGATCGAGCGTCATCCCCGCCGGGTGGAGGTAAAACAGCCTCACCCAGTCGATGCCCGTCTTGACGATTCCCTCGACGACGTCCACGAAATCAGCGCCGCCGTCCTTGTAGGACACAATGTCCTGTGAGAGCACCGAAACCTCCCTGACACCCCGTCCCACCATGCGCTCCACCTCTCGCACGATAGCGTCCACCGGCCGCACCACCTGCCGCCCCCGAATCGCCGGAATGGCACAGAACGAACAATTCCGGTTGCACCCCTCGGCCACCTTGACGTAGGCCGTGTGGGCCGGAGTGAGCGGCGTGCGTTCCTCGAAACTCGCGAACCGGTCGGAGCCGGCGCCATCGACCAGCCTCGGGGACGGCGGGGCATCCGCATCGCCGCTCCAGGACTCAACCAGACCTGCAAGTCGCTCGTGCGCGCCCGTCGGCACAAAGTGGTCGACGTCGGGAAGCGCCTTTTCGAAATCCATGCCGTGGTGGACGGGCAGACACCCCATCAGCACCAGCTTTGTTCCGGCCCTCCCGCGGCGCTTGTACCCGGCGAGCCGTTCCACTTCTTCCACTGTGTCGCGCCAGGAAGAAGCGAGAAACGAACAGGCCCCCACGAGCAGCACGTCTGCCTGCGACGGGTCGGCCGTCAGCTCGCATCCGGCCCGGCCGATGACGGCGGCAGCCGCCTCACTGTCCACGAGATTTTTCGAGCAGCCCATCGTCGTTATGTACGCGCGCAGCTTCTTTTTGTCCCTTCCGTATGTCACTCGATGGCCTCTTCGATCGATTCCAGGAACACCTCGCGCGGCTTGGAGCCATCGGGCGGCCCCACGATACCGCACTCCTCGAGTTGGTCGAGAAGACGCGCCGCGCGGGCATACCCGACGTGGAGCTTGCGCTGGAGCAGGGACGTCGAGCCCTGCTTGTACTGCACCACGATTCCCCGCGCATCACCAAACAGCGGGTCGAAGTCACCGTCGACGTCGCCCCCCACACCGCCGGCGCCCGGGAGTGCGAGACTCGATTCTTCGTACTCGTATGACTTCCAGTGCGCAATCAACTCATCGAGGTTATTCTCCGATACCCACGCGCCGTGCAACCGCAGGGGCACGGGATTGCGCGCGTCGGTAAAGAGCATGTCCCCTTTTCCCAGCAGCTTGTCGGCGCCGATCGTATCAAGGATCGTGCGCGAGTCCACTTTGGTCGCCACCCGGAAGGCGATGCGGGTGGGGAAATTCGCCTTGGTCTTGCCGACGATCACGTCGACCGACGGACGCTGCGTTGCCAGCACCATGTGGATACCGGCCGCGCGTGCCATCTGCGCCAGCCTCGCGAGCAGCGTTTCTATGTCGACGCCCTTGGCCAGGGCGAGATCGCCCAGCTCGTCGACGATCAGCACGATATAGGGCAGGCGCTCCGGCTCCTCGTCCACGCCCTCGATCTTGCCCAGGCTGATTTTGGTATTGTAGCTCTCTATGTTTTTTACACCGTGGCGCCGAAAAAGTCCGTTCCGGCGCCTCATTTCTACCGTGAGATACTCGAGAACCCGGGCCGCCTCCTTGGGGTCGGTGATGACCGGGTGCATCAAGTGCGGAATGCCGTCGTATTGCGACATTTCGACCATCTTGGGGTCGACGAGCAGCACCTGCACGTCGCTCGGCCGGTACTGGAAGAGGATACTGGCGAGAATTGCGTTGAGGCAAACGCTCTTGCCCGACCCGGTCGTACCCGCGACCAGCAGGTGGGGGGCGTCGCACAGATTCATCAGGAACGGTTTGCCGACGACGTCGACGCCCAGCCCGATCATCACTCCGCCCAGGCGCTGACGTTCCGAGATCTGACTGAGCACGTCGTAGAGATAGACGGTGCGGCTCTCCGGGTTGGGGATTTCGATGCCGACGGCCGCCCGGCCGGGGATCGGCGCAATCATGCGCAGGCTGCGGGCGCGCATCGCCAGCGCGAGGTCATCGGCGCGGCTCGTGATGTCCTTTATGCGGACCCCGGGCGCCGGTTCGAATTCGAACGTGGTAACGACGGGACCATGGTGTACGGAACTGATTCGTCCCTGAACCCCGAAGGTCAGCAGCTTCTCCTCGAGCACGCCGCTCCAGTTCTTGAGCTTGTCGTGAGAAAAGGACCCCTCGACCTCGACACCGTGCTCGAGCATAGTCAACGGAGGGAGCGCCGCCCTGGCGAGCGGCTTTCCCGCGGGAACCGCCGGCCGCCCCGCACCGGCGGGCTTTCCCTTTTTGCCGCCGCCTCGCGCCGATCTTTCCAGAGTCGTAATCTTGACGGAAATATCTTCCTTTGCGCCCGGCCGCGTCCAGGGACCGGCATCTTCCGTTTCGGCCGGAAGCTCCATCGAGGCGTCGAAGCTCTCGGCCGAGGTCGCCGCGCGCGGTGGACGTTCGGCTCGAGGCGCGTGGATTTCGGGGGCGTCCTCGCCGTCCTCATAGTCATCAACCTCGCGCATCGACCGTGCGGCGCCGACCAGACCCGCCACACCACGCCTGACACCGCGGACACCCCAGCCCGCCAGAGCCGCCGCCCCACGAACCTGGTGGCGCGATTGCGAGTTATCCCCGCCGGTGGGACGAAGCGCCCCGATGCGGCTCAGTTCTCCGAGTACCAGGAGGAGCAGAACGGCGAGCAACAGAATCGTGCTGCCGATCTCTCCCAGAAAAACCGACAGCGACGAGGCGATGGAGTCGCCTACGCTTCCCCGCAGCGAGGCAATATCGGAGGTGTAGCTGGTGAGGGCGAAGAGAGAGTTGAGGACAACCATGATGACGGCCGTCTTCCACACCAGCTTCCCGGCGCCGCGAAGCCAGCCGCCCAGAGTAGCGGAGCCGATGACGACCAGCCACAAGGGTACCAGCCACGCAAACGCGCGCCCGAACAACTCCACCGCAGTCCAGGCCAGAAATGACCCCAGCGGTCCGGAGTAGTTGGCCACGTCGCGGGCCGGGCTCGACGCGTCGAACGGCCAGTCCGACGGCGATGACTTCGACAGCGCGATCGCCCAGAACAATCCGAGCGCCACGCCCGTCACGGCGACGAACCGCTTCGAGCCGGGCGACAGTTCCAGGGGGCCGTTGCTCCGTGCCTTACTCACCACTCACCGCCTCAGACGGCGCGTCGGATTTGAAAGTGATCGTCTCACCGTCCCACACGAAATCCTCGAGGTACCTCGTGTTGAAGTCTCCTGAGACGAAACGCGGCTCGCGGAGAATGCTTTCGTGGAAGGCAATCGTGCTGTCGATGCCGTCCACGACACATTCTTCGAGTGCGCGCATCATCCGCTTGATCGCTTCGTCCCGGTTCAGACCGTGACAAATGATCTTGGCAATCATCGAATCGTAGTAGGGCGAAATCGAGTAACCCTGATAAACGTGCGAGTCGACGCGCACGCCCATCCCGCCCGGCAGGTGGACGAAGTTGATCGGGCCGGGGCAGGGCATGAAGCCGCGCATCGGGTTTTCGGCGTTGATCCTGCACTCGATCGCATGGCCGTTGAACGTCACCTCGTCCTGCGTGAACGACAATTTTTCCCCCGCGGCGACAGCGATCATCTCCCGGATCAGATCACGGCCGGTGACCAGTTCCGAGACCGGGTGTTCCACCTGTATCCGCGTGTTCATCTCCATGAAGTAGAACTCGTCGCCCTGGACGAGGAACTCCATTGTGCCGGCCGAGTGGTAATCCATCGCCCTGGCACCCGCTATGGCGGTTTCGTGGATACGGCTTCGCAGGTCGTCCGACAGGGCGGCGCAGGGCGATTCCTCGATCAGCTTCTGGTGACGCCGCTGGACCGAGCAGTCGCGTTCGCCGAGGTGGACGATATTGCCGTGGGTGTCGCCGAGGAGCTGAACCTCGACGTGGCGCGGGCCGGAAAGGTACTTTTCCAGGTAGACGGTGGCGTCTCCAAACGCACTCTCGGCCTCGGCCCGCGCGATGAGGATATTGTTGGCGAGTTCGTCCGGATCGCGGGCGATGCGCATACCCTTGCCGCCGCCACCTGCCGACGCTTTGATCATTACCGGGTACCCGATTTGTTCGGCGCGCTCGAGACCGGATTTTTCGTCCTCGACGGAGCCATCCGAACCGGGCACCACCGGGATCCCCACCGCCCGCATCTTTTCCTTGGCCAGAGACTTGTTCCCCATCTCCGAGATGGTTTTCGGAGAGGGGCCGATCCACTTGATGCCGCACGACTCCACCACCTCGGCAAACTCGGCGTTTTCCGCCAGGAACCCGTAGCCGGGGTGGATGGCTTCGGCGTCGGTGATCTCGGCCGCCGAAATGATCTGGTTGACGTTGAGGTAGCTCTCGCCGGGCGGGTTGGGCCCCACGCACACGGCCTCGTCGGCAAAACGGACATGGAGCGAATCGACGTCCACTTCGCTGTGGATGGCGACGGTGCCGATGCCCAGTTCCCGACAGGCGCGCATTACGCGCAGGGCGATCTCGCCCCGGTTTGACACGAGGATCTTGCGAAACATGGGGCTTAAGCTAGCACAGGGGCCGTATTTTGGAAACCTAGATTTTGTCCGTGGTTACTGGCTCATCCGACCCGGTTTCGAACTGCTTCCACGACTGGTCGCTGGTGGCCTGAATGCCCTTGAGCCGGAGGGTGAGCTCGTGCGGCTTGGAGCTGGCCCTCAGAGCGTCGTCCAGCGCAATGGCGCCCTCCTGATAGAGTTTCATCAGGGCCTGGTCGAACGTCTGCATCGAGTGCGAAGTGACGCTCTCCCGCATGACCTGCTGAAGCAGGGCCGTTTTGTCCGGATTGATGATGCAATCGCGGACCGTCCCGGTGGTCACGAGGACCTCAACGGCGGGAACGCGGGACGCGCCGTCCGCCGCCCGTACAAGCCGCTGAGAAATAACGCCTTGGAGCGTAGAGGCGAGCAGGTATCGGATTTCCTGGTGGTGGTGCGGCGGAAAGAACGAAATGATCCGGTTGATCGTCTGCGCCGCATCGGTGGTGTGGAGCGTGCTCAGCACGAGATGGCCGGTATCCGCCGCCTTGAGGGCGATTTCCATCGTTTCCTCGTCGCGGATCTCGCCGATCATGATCGCGTTCGGGTCCTGGCGGAGGATGTGCCGCAGCGCCTCGTTGAACGACGAGGTGTCGCTGCCCACCTCCCGCTGGTTGATGATGCTCTTGTCGTCGCGGTGAAGGAACTCGATCGGGTCCTCGATGGTGATGATCGAGGAGTTCATGGTCTGGTTGATCGCCTGGATCATCGCGGCCATGGTCGTCGATTTACCCGATCCCACCGTTCCGGTGACCAGAATGAGACCCCGTGGCCGAAGCGCCAGTTCCCGGAGGACCTCGGGCAGCCCGAGTTCGTCGAGCGTCCGGATGGTGACAGGCACGTGGCGGAACACCATGGCGATCGAACTGCGCTGCACGTAGAAGTTGGCCCGGAATCGTGCAAGTCCGGTAACGCCAAATGCAAAATCGACCTCGCGCGTGCTCTCGAACTTCTCCTTCTGAAGGGGGGTCAGGACCTTCTTGGCAACCTCTTCCATCTCACTTGGAGTCGGCGCGGAAAAGTTGGTGCGCTGGAGTTGGCCATGGACCCGGACCACCGGGGGAATTCCCGGTTTGATATGGAGGTCCGAGGCCTCGAGCTCGATCATCTTCTCGAGGAGCATCTTGATGTTCATCCGTCACCCTCCAGGTAACTTATTTGGTTTCAATAAGAAATAACGGCTGGCCGTATTCTACCGGCTGCGCGTTCTCGATCAATATCTTCCGGATCACGCCGTTGAAGTCCGATCCTATTTCGTTCATCAGCTTCATGGCTTCGACGATGCAGACGGTCTGGCCGATGGCAACGTGCTGCCCTTCGCTGGCGAATGGTTCGGCGCCGGGGGCCGGCGCGCTGTAGTACGTACCGACCATCGGTGAAGTGATCTGTTTCAAGTTTGATGCCAGTCCCGTAGATTCCTGGAGAGAGTTTTCCGGTTTGTTTTCAACTGGTTGCGGAGTTGGTGGCGGGGGGACGTCGGCGACCGGTCGCACGATGGCCGCCGCGGACGGATGGCCCTTGGAGATACGGATTTTCTTCCGGCCGTCGGTGACTTCCAGTTCGTTGATGTCGCTCTCTTCGACGAGACGGATCAGCTCTTCGATCTCTTCCTTACGCATCTCGGTCTCCTTTTGCGGCGCGGCTGCTTTGCTACATTCGGGTGACGTACTTTCCGGACCGGGTGTCGACCCGGATCACGTCGCCCTCGACGACAAACAGCGGCACCTGGACTACCAGCCCCGTCTCCATCGTCGCGGGCTTCGACCCTCCCTGTGCGGTGTCGCCCTTCAGTCCGGGGTCGGTCTGCTGGACGGCGAGGTCGACCGTCGTGGGCAATTCAACGACCAGGGGCTTGCCGTCCTCTGTCAGGATGTCGATGTCGACGTTTTCCTTGAGGTACCCCTTGATGTCATCGACCATGGCAGCGGACAGCTCGACCTGTTCATATGTCTGCTTGTCCATCATATAGTAGATATCATCAGTATTGTAAAGGTATTGATAAGACTGTTTTAGGACCCGGACTACTTCGATCTTTTCTCCGGCGCGGAATGTCTGGTCCTTTACCTGTCCCGTAAGCAGGTTCTTGATCTTGGTGCGCACGAACGCGCCACCCTTGCCGGGTTTGACGTGCTGGAATTCTTTGATGACCCAGTATTCCCCGCTTATGGTCATGATCAGACCGTTTCTGAAATCGCTCGTATCGGCCATGGCCGTTGTGTCCTCCGTAGAAGTGAGAATGCCGTCCTGCATCATTCCCGGCGACGACAACCACCGGCCGGGTCCGATACATAGTAAAAAAGTCGGCGTGATCACGCCAGCATTTTGTGCGGACACAAAAAACCGCCCGACGGGGTGGCGGTCCGGGGGGGGGCAATGGCGGCGGCGGGCGCTACTTCTGCATGTTTTCCAGCCAGCGCTTGAACTGGTCGTAACTCTTCTTGTTGTCCATCTTGCTCTCGGAACCGGCATCGTGGCGCACGGCGGGCACGGCTTTCTTCGCCGCGCCTCTCCTGGCGGGTCTGGACGATTCCTCGACGCGCAACGGCGCCATTGACGGTTCCGGCTCGTCGAGCTCGATGGCGGACCCGTCCTCGACGACGTTGTCGGCTTGAAGAGGTTCGTCGTCGGTCTTGACGGTATCGGACTTTTTTGCCGGCCTCTCGGCCGGCGCTTCTGCCACGATACCGCCCACGTCACCCTCGACTTCGAGCTCTTCGAGCTTTTTCCGGATCACCGCGTTGTCGGGCTGCCGGCGCAGCACTTCGCGGTAAATCCGCCCGGCCTTGTCGTAGTACCCCTGGGCCGCGTAGATATCGGCCAGCGTCGTCGTGGCCAGTTCGTCCGACATCCCGTCGTCCTGTCCCAGTTGAATGGTGGAACCTTCGAAGGAGTCGTCGTCCGACTCGTCCCTCCACGAGTCATCGTCGCCCCGGTCATCGCTGAGGGTAACGTCGCCCGCGGCCGAGCGGTAGTCCGTGCCGGCAGGCTCGACCGTCGTCTCTCCGGCGGAATCCCCGCGATACAGATCCACAGCGCGGACGTCCTCGAGCATACTCTTGATCTCACGGTTCTCGGGATCGAGTACGAGGATGTGTTTAAAGTATTCGCCCGCCCGTTTGAGGTCACCATGGCCCGCCTGTATCATTCCCAGGAACTTGAGCGCGACCAGGTTGTTGGAATCGAGTTCCAGGACGTTGTTGAACGCCTCTTCGGCGAGATCGAGATCACCGGTGTCAAAGTGGCATTTGCCCTCGACGACGTGTCCGCTGGGATACCCGGGGTGTCGGCGCACACCCTTCCGGCAGATCTCGACGGCTTCTTCGAGCATGCCGGCCTTGCGGTAGGCGTCGGCCAGGGGGGCAAACACGTAGCTGTCCGGCGCACTTTCGTACTTCCGGAACAGGGCTTCCAGCTCGGGGTTGATTTTTGTGATATCTGCGGCCATGTGGTCTGTTCAGGTCTTTATCTGCTGCGATTCCAGGCTGGCATTTTATATCCTGCCTCGTGAAATGCCAAGATTTAACTACCGCCGCAGCATGGTCCGGCGCGGACCGGGCCGGCAATATTGATCTATCTTGTTGCCGTTATGTATGTTATAAATCTTCGCCAAAATGCGCGGTGCAAAAACCTGTCACGGCACTGCCAGTTCCCGATTCAATGCACTTTGCATGCCAAACTTGCTTGACACTGCTTCGGCCCTCGCGTCTAACCGGCTCGCAAGCTTCGAGTTAGTGTATGCGGAACGTCTCGGCCAGCGCCCGCAGCTCGCGCACCAACGGGTGCTTGGGCTTGCCCGGCGCCAGGACGAGCAGGTCGACGGCCCACAGGAGTTCCTGCCGGTCGTCGAAGATAAAATACGTTTCGTAGTAGCCGCCCATCACCTGCTCGTCGTTGAACCAGTAGCCCGACATGCGGATCGAGTCGTAGCGGCCCATCCTCGCGGGTGCGAAAACGGTCTTGTCGCGGTCCATCTGGTCCTTGTCGTATCGCTTCCAGACATACTTCGCCCGCATGTCGAAGAGCTCGTCCTCGTCGGCGAGTGTCGGCGGTGTCTCACGGTCCACCCAGAATATCCCCAGGACGCGGGTCGGGGGCTCGCGGATCAACTCGATGCCGGGAGGCTCCGGGTCGTCGCTGAGCACGCGATACAGCGATGAAATCTGGAGCCGGAATCCGTAGTCGCGATAGAGTTGCTCGGACAACTGGGGGCGATTGCGTTTGAGCAGGTGACGGCGCAACCGTTCGCGGCAGCCTTCTTCGAGGATGTCGGGGATCTCGTCGCCCCGCGTTTCGATGACGTCTACAAGCAACTCTTTGTTGACGGCGGTGATAATCAGCGTGAACTGGTTTTTCAGCGGCCGGTCCTGCTTCCTCAGAATCAACGCTCCTTCGGTCCGGATCATCTCAACGCCGGCGTCGCCGATCATGCCGATGATCTTCTGCCCCACATCGGTCGACGAGTCGAGCACGCCGCACATCACGATGTTCTTGTACGGGGGGACGTCATCCATCTCCGACGCTTTGATCGGCACGATGCGGAACTGTTTTTCGAAGTCGACGTAGTAGTCGAGATCGCGGGCGATCACCGGTGTTAACCGCCGTGTCCACTCGTCCTGTTCTCCCCCTTCTGTTACCAGAAGAATTTCCGAGTACGATCCCGCCGGCGGTATCGCCATGTCGCCGCATCCGGACACTACTGCCGTCGCGACCAGCGACAGCACCACCACGATCCTTTTTGAAAAGCTCATGACTCCCTCTCGGTTACGACCGTTCTACTGGAAATATAGAACGACTGCGAGCCGGGCGGCAACAATAAAGGAAACGGCCCGCCCCTGGGGTGCGGACCGTTTTGCGCGGCTTGGCCTCTGCAGCGCTTCGTCAACAATGGGAGTCAATGGCTCCTGTGGCGCTCCACCTGCGCCCTGTACAGGTGTCTCTGGAGCGACATAATGTACCGGCTGAGGTACTGCACCTGCTCGTCGGCGTTGAGGCCGTAGAGCTGCACATTTACCAGCGAGTCCATTTCGGCGACCGACATGGGCTGTGTCCGGTCGATAAGGTCGACGCCGATAATGCGGCCGGAGGAACTTCGGTTCGGCGGCCCGTTTCCCACGAGCCACGAAGAGGCGGACGTCCCCTGGACGGGCGCCACAGGCGGGCCCGTCGACACCCTGCGTTGCAGGTTCGAGGGCTGTCCGACACTTCGTACGGGTGGGGTCGTATTACGGGTGATATTAAGTTCGGGTTGCGAGGGAAACGTCCGGGGAGTCGAAGTCGGCGTTGTTTCCCCGGCAACGCGGGTCGCCTGGTACGTATCCGGCTTCACCGGCTCCACTTCGGACTTGAGAAGAAACAGCCCGCCGACCAGCACAACGGCGGCGGCGGAGGCGGCGGTCGTCGCGAAGCGCAGGTTCCACGAGCGGATCAGCGTCCCGTATGATGCGGACCGTTCGCGGACTGAATTGCGTTCCTGGTTGATCTTGAGTCTGACTTTCCAGGCGAAATTGTCGTTGGTCGTTTCGCGGGGCGCCCGGTGGAGGAGGTCCATGCAACGGGTCAGTTGCGAAGCATACTTGTCGCAGTCTTCGCAGCCCGACAGGTGCTTTTCGAGTTCCAGCCGTTTGGTGTCGCTCTTCAGGCCGTCAATAAACTCGGATACGAGTTTCCTTGCGTTGCGGCACTTCATCCCTTGGTGTCCTCCTAAAAATCGATTCCCATTTCGAGTATCGGTTCGATAACCTTCCGGAAACAGTTCCTGGCCCGGTTGATTCGCGATCTCACCGTTCCCAGCTTCAGCCCCGTGACCGCGGCGATTTCCTCGTATGACAGTTGATTGATTTCCCTGAGCACAAAACTGGTCCTGTATTTTTCCGGTATCTTCTGTATCGCTGCATTTATAATTTCGCTGAGTTCGTTGTCGTTGATCGCGTCTTCCGGCGTGCGGCCGGTATCGATGATGTCGATCAGCGTCTCCTCGTCTCCCTCTCCACCCCGCTTGCTCCAGAGCGAGAAAATCTGGGGTTTCCGGCTGCGGGACCGCATCCTGTTGCGGACGAGGTTCGTCGCGATGGTGTAGAGCCACGTAGAAAACTTGGCGATGGTTTTGTATTTCTCCGCATGTATATACGCCTTGACGAATGCTTCCTGGGCAACCTCTTCCGCGTCGTCCCGATTGCTGGTCAGGCGAAGGAGGTAATTGAACAGACGGTCCTTGTACCGCTCGACCAGCAGGTCAAAGGAAGACACGTGTCCCTCCTGGACGCGCAGCATCAATTGCTCGTCCGTGAGGTCCTTCAAAGCGGCCCTCTCACGCTCGAAATCAGCAAACAACTCGCGACTCCTCTCTGCATGTTTTTACGCTTCGACGGGAAAGAAGTTCCCACCGAAGGACATACAGGTGACTGGCTGCAATTGCCATTGTATCCTATTGTCATTATATCGCTTACATTACTCAATGTCGAGTATCATCCGCCATCGTCGGCCGTCGAGGAACGCCTGGAGTCGCTCGAG
Source organism: uncultured bacterium (assembly GCA_965371015.1). Classification (GTDB taxonomy): domain Bacteria; phylum Krumholzibacteriota; class Krumholzibacteriia; order WVZY01; family JAKEHA01; genus CBDUWU01. The sequence goes on from CBDUWU010000004.1 coordinate 19,252, forward strand.
CCGGATCCGCCCCGTCTCGTCCGGCCGCCACTCGTAGTCGAGTTTCAGCCTGTCTACCCTCCGTCCCCGCGAGATCACGGGCCAGGAGGCTTCGCGGATGCGGTCACCCTGGAACCCGGCACCGAAAGACTCGCCGTCGACGCGTCCTTTTACGGTGACCCGGCCGCGCCCCCCGTTCTCGATTTCGACCTCCGAGAGCCGTCCGCACGGTGGCGGCAAAGCCGTGATGCGGCGGATGAGTTCGACCATATCCCAGTCGAGGTCGAGCCCGTCGCGCAGCAACCCGGCGGTTTCATCGCCCTCGTAGAACCGCCCCCGCTCGCGGTCGAGTACGTACAGGTCGCCCTCTTGAAGAGATACAACGACGTTCTCGTGGTGGCTGCCCATGGCCATCGTTCCGGTGAATTCAAACACAAAATTGCCTTCGGGCGAGGAGGTGGCGTTGAATCTCCCCTGGACCCGGTACTGCTTGACGTCGAGTTTTACCCTGCCCGCGAATTCCATCGAATCGCGCCACCCCGACGCGGAAAACACCGATTCGAGGACGTCGCAGGCCACCGAATCGACGACATCGAACTGCCCGCCCCCCGAACGCGCACCGGTACATCCGGCCAACACCACAGCACATAAAACGGCGCGGCGATACCATGCACCGCCGCGCCAGATCGATCCGCCCGTCGAGGTCGGGTTATTCGTTCCCGTTCTTGGTTGACTGGATCTTCTCAAGGATATCCGCATTCCCGTCCTGGAGCCTGTTCGACTTTTCGTACGCCGTTCTGGCTTCCTCGAAGCGTCGCAGCGCACGATAAGCGTCACCGAGGTGCTCGAGAATAACAGGGTCGTCCGTCACGCGCAGCGAAGCTTTTTCGAGTTCGGCGACCGCATTCGAATAATTACCCATTTGATAATAGACCCAGCCGAGGCTGTCAAGGTAGTACCCGTTCTCCGGGTCGGTCTCCAGCGCCTTCATGATGAGATCCTCGGCCAGATCGAGGTCCTTTTTCATCTCGGCCAACAGGTAGCCGTAGAAGTTGCATACGGATCCGTCATCGGGGTTGCTTGTGTAGAGCTGTTTGAGATACGTCTCCGCCTCTGAGAGCTGTCCGGTCTTCTCGTAGACACTCGCCAGGTTGAGCAGGGTGCCCCTGTCGTCGGCCTTGATCTCGTTGGCCCGAAGCAGGAATCGGCGCGCGGCCTCGAGTGAATCGACGCTGAGCCACGAGATGCCGAGCAGGTAGTTCCCCTCGAAGTCGAAACCCTTGACGAGCGGTTCGGACTTGACGAGCAGGGCTACGTGCTCCTCGGCCGACAGCGATATCACTGCTTCGCCATCGTTGAAATTGGGAGAACCGGCAAAGAATTTGCCGATATAGCTGCGATAGTCGTTGGGATCCGTTTCGATGGCCAAATCGAAGTAATAGAGCGCCCGTTCGGGTTCGCCCATGCGCAGGCTGATTTCGCCCAGGATACGCGCCAGTTCAGGGTTCTCGCCGCCGGATTCGAGTAACCCGTTGAAGACGGTAAATGCTTCGCCGTAATCCCGGGCTTCGTAGTAGAGCCTTCCCCGTAACACTTCGAGTTCCTGCGGGAGCTCTCCCTTCTGCGCACGTTCTTCCAGGCGTATCAGGCCCTGGTCGAGGTGGCCGGTTTCCAGATAAACCTGAACGAGCGCAATCAACGCTTCGGTGTTGGAAAGATCGGCGTCGACGACGTCTTCGAGGACGGGGATCGCGTCATTGGGCCGGCCGGTGTTGAGGTAGATTTCCGCGAGGTCGAGGGCGGGTTCGACGAATCCGGGGTCGAGTTCGATCGCCCTCTGGAATACCGCTTCCGCTTCCGTAAACCGGAACGCCTGCGACAACAGTACCCCGTAGCGGTAGTAGATGTACGGGTGCGAGTCATCGATATCGATACAGTTCTGATACGCCTCCAGAGCCTTTTCCAGGTCACCGGCCTCGTAGGCGATATTCCCCATCAGCCGCTCGATTTCGAAGCGCATCCCGTGAACCTCCCGGATTCGCTCGAGATACTCGATGGCTCCCGTGCGGTCGCGTTTCACGTACCGCACCTTCGCCTTGAGCATCAACGCTTCGTATTCGTCGGCTTCCTGCAGAAGTATGTTGTCGACCACCATTTCGCAGCGGCTGAAATTCTTGAGCACAAAACAGGCCTCGGCGAGCTTGAGGCCAACGGTCGGGTCGTGGGAGCTCAGTCGCCAGGCCTCTTCGAGATGATCGACCGCGCGGAGCACGGCCCCGGATTCCAGCAGGTATACGCCGACCATGTATTCGGAGTATGCGCTGCCGCCGGCCTGGCCTTGTGACGAGCGGGCCGCGTGGCGGCCGGCTACATATGTATGGGATGAATTATCTCCGTACGCACGGCCCGCCGCGGCCGGCGACGACCCGGCCAGCAGACAAACAACCGCCAGAGCAAAAACGTAATAATACCCTCGGTGCAGATGCATAGGATGACGCATGGGATCAGTCCTGACTTCTGGAATATTGAAATACGCCCGGTACGGCAACAGCCGGGTGGCCACCGGGACGTCTGGGAGGGGACAGGAGTTGCCTGATTTACTGCGCTTATGTATATTTTAACAAGAACTGGGGTGTAATTGCAAGTATGTCAATCCGCTATCGCTGCCTTCTTATTGTCGTGTCAACACTTACCCTCGCCGCGGTACCGGCGTGTTTCACTGCTCTGAAGCACCCTCGTCTCGCGAGCCTCAACTACGCACGCCCCGACACGGGCCCCTGTTCCAACTGCCATTCGAATGAACAGATCTGGTCGTTTAACCACTCGGCGCTGAAGCCAACTTACGAGTCTTATTCCCGCCCGTGGCTGCTGTATTACGACACGGCCTGGTGGTACGCCAAGCGCTGGGACTATCACCCCGACATCCTCGAAGAAAGAGGCGACAACGAGAACTCGACCCGCGAAGATCACTGACTCCGGCCGGAGCATGTTCGCTTGTGTGGCGACGCTGGGGACGCTCGCAATCGTCCTTGTGGTTTCGGCCGTCCCCCACCGCGTTGCGTGGGCCCAGACCCACAACCGCGCGGTGGAATTCGAGGATCTGGGGTTCACGACCCCTCCGGACATCGGGGCGCGCGCGGCCGGCATGGCCGGCGCCCTCGTGGCCGCGGGAAACGACGCCCATATGCTGGTCTACAACCCCGCCGGTCTCGCGCGAATCCAGCGCATCGAACTCTCGCTGGGACTCCAGCAGGTACGCAGTTCCGTCGACGTTTCGTTTTACGGCGAGCCAAATTCGATCAGCACCCGCGACGGCGGCCTCGACGGCATCGCGCTGGCCTGGCCGCTCCCGACCTACCGGGGCAGCCTGGTCCCCGCGTTCGGAGTGTACCGCGTTTACTCGTCCTTGTTCGATCTCCACTACAGTGGCATCAACGACAACACCAATACGGCGGACAACTTCCTCCTCCAGCAGACGGGCGCCGTTTACAGTTACAACCTGGGCGTCGGCGTGGACCTCTCACCGGCGCTGTCGGGCGGGCTGACGCTGTTTGTACTCGACGGCAGCGTCGACCGGCTGGGACAGTTCGATTTTACCTACCTCGACTTCACGCCGTCGACGAGCGTATTCGTGAAGGAGGACGTCTCCGGCGACGTCACCGGGGTCGGCGGCCGCTTCGGCGTACAGTTCTTCGCCCACAGGTTCTTGATGGGCGGCGTTTCGTTCACCCTGCCAACGTGGGTCAAGGTATCGGGAGAGGGCACGGCGGAAATCACCGAACACCGGGATAACGCGCCGGATTCGTTCGAAACGATCCCCGTTTCGTTCGACAACAAGTACCTGATTCCGTTCCGGCTCGACATCGGCCTGGCACTGACGTGGAAGCGTCTGTTGCTGGAATTCGATTTCGGCTACGCCGACTGGACGGAGGCGGCGATCAATCGCAAGCGGTTCAGGAACCCCGGAACGCTTACCACGACTTTCCGGGAGGTATTCGAGTACAAGGCAGGAGCGGAATACACTCTTGGTTGGCTGCCGCTCAGGTTGCGGGCGGGATACGCTTGGCTCCCCTACCAACTGGACGCACTCCAGAACGACCGCATCGACGAAAACGACCTTGTCAAGGCGCACGTAGACCGGGAGCGACAACGCGTGGCGGTGGGAATCGGCGGCTTGATCGGACAAACGCTGACCGTCGACGCGGCGCTTTCCTTCACCGACGGCAGCCGTTCGACCGCTTCGATGCAGGACGAGCGGGCGTCCTACCGGTTTGTTCTCGGCGCCGCCTACAGGTTTTGAGTATCAGCGTTTTCTGGTAGTCCCGGCCAGAAGCGACAAGAATGCCTCGTCCAGCTTTTCCATGATCTCTTCGCTGAGTCCCCCGCCTTCTTCCATCACACGGTTGTAATACTCTTCGAAGTAACGGCACAGCTGAATTTGACGGTCCTCGATCTGCTGGGCGACGAGTTTCTTGAGTTGTGCCGAGTTGGACACAAAATCGGGGTCCGTAGTGTCGCGATTTCCGACGTTGTGGAAATAGTCATTGAGCAGGTTGAGCCAGTAGTCCTCGTGGCGCCCGCCGTTGTCGAACACGCAGCCCGGCTCGGTAGTGAGAAAGCAGTAACCGAATACGAAGTACGTACACTCGAGCATCCCCTGCAGGAAGAAGCGCCGAAAACAATCGGGGCTGGTCACTTTCAACTGGCAGGGGAGCTGGCACTCCCTGCAGAGCTGGGTGTTGTCGCCGCCGTAAACGTACGGCGCCGCCGGGACTTCTATTTCGGGTCCGCCCATAACGGAGACATCCTATCGCATAATCCGCACCGCTGCAAGCTCCCGGCAACTACTGGTCTTCGGGGTCGTTCATCAAGCGGCGATAAGCCGATTTCGCCGCTTCCTGCTCGGCGTGTTTCTTGGTCTTTCCCGTCCCCTTGCCCAGTATGTTGCCCTGGACCACCACCTCGACCTCGAAATCCTTGTCGTGGTCGGGTCCCTCGGTGGAAAACACCCGGTATCGCGGAGGGATTTTGTGGAGCGCCTGGATGTACTCCTGGAGAAGGCTCTTGTAGTTGATCGATTCTTCCTGGTAGACGATCTCGCCCGGATTCCTGGGCAGCACGTTGAGAATGCTCCCGCGGGCGCTTTCGAAGCCACCGTCGATGAACACGGCCCCGAATACGGCTTCGAGCGTATCGGCAAGCACGCTCTGCATCTCCGCCACTCCCGCTTTTTTGGCATTGTCGCTCACAAGAACGCAATCCCCGAGCACGATTTTCTTGGCAAGGTGGGCGAGTATCTGCTTGCTGACGATCACCGACTTCATCTTGGTCAGCTCTCCCTCACTCTTGTCGGGGTAGCGATGATAAAGATAGTCGTTGACGACGAGGGACAGGACCGAATCACCGAGAAACTCCAAGCGCTCGTTCGACGCGCCGGGGGCGCGCTCGCCCTCGACTCCGGCGCTGTACGACCGGTGTACGAGCGAATCGCGCAGAAGTGAGAGGTGCTTGAACCGGTAGCCGAGCATCCTCTGGAGGTGCTCGAACCGTTCCATGTGGTCCCGTATTCCGGGAGCGGCACGCCGCCGGCCTCGCAGTCTGTCGAGGATGTCACGCAGAAGGTTGGACATGATTGATATGCGTTTGTCGGGTGCGATCCGAAAGTGCCCGGCACCCGTTTTCTCACCTACTGGGCAAATCGTTTGACGACGATCGATACGTTGTGCCCGCCAAAACCGAACGAATTGGATAGCGCGTAGTCGACCTCTTGTTTTCGGGCCTCGTTGGGAACATAGTCCAGATCGCAGGACGGATCGGCGTTTTCCTGGTTGATCGTCGGCGGCAGTATACCCTCGCGGATCGCGAACGCGCAAAAGGCCAGCTCGACCGAGGCGGCGGCACCGAGCAGATGGCCGGTCGTCGACTTGGTCGAACTGACGGCGAGCTTGTTGGCGTGGTCCCCGAATGCGACCCTGATCGCCGCCGTTTCGCTGGCATCATTCAGCTGGGTACTGGTGCCGTGAGCGTTGATGTAGCCGATGTCTTCCGGTTTGATTCCGGCGTTCTCGACCGCCAGGCGCATCGACCGGATCGCGCCTTCTCCGTCGGGCGGCGGCGCCGTGATGTGGTACGCGTCCCCACTCATTCCGATCCCCACGACTTCGGCGATAATATCGGCGCCCCGCCGTTTCGCGTGCTCGAGTTCCTCGACGAGAAGCACACCGGCACCTTCGCCGATCACAAAGCCGTCACGATCGCGGTCGAAAGGACGAGAGGCCCGTTGAGGCTCGTCGTTGCGGGTCGACAGCGCCTTGAGCGCTCCGAATCCGGCAAGCGACATCTCGGTGACGGCCGCTTCGCTGCCGCCGGCCACCATGGCGTCGGCCATCCCCGCCTTGATCAACAGGTAGGCGTCGGCGACTGCGTTTGCGCCGGATGCGCAAGCAGATACGGTGGAGTAGTTCGGTCCTTTCAGGCCGTGTGTTATCGACACAAAACCGGCCGGCATATCCGGGATCAGGTACGGGATGAAGAACGGGCTCACGCGGCCCGGGCCGCGATTGAGTTTGAGCTGGTGCTGCTTCTCGAAGGTGCTGATGCCGCCGACGCCGGATCCGATGACGACACCGATCCGGTTGCGGTCCAGCGAATCCAGGTCGACACCTTCGAGGCATTGACTCGTAGCGCTGGCCGCATATTGAACCACCGGGTCCGCACGCCTCGCGTCCCTGGGATCCATGAACGGCGACGGGTCGAAGTCCTTTATCTCGGCGGCTATCTGCGAGTCGAACGGTTCCGGATCGAATCCCGACACGCGCGACACGGCACTACGGCCGGCGAGAATCGACTGCCACGTATCCGCCGTATTGGTTCCCGCGGCGGTCACCAGCCCGACCCCCGTAATGACAATTCTTCTCTCTTTACTCATTAACCGGTTTTGGAGCCGATGTAATCGATCGCGTCCTGTACCGTTTTGATCTTCTCTGCCTCTTCGTCGGGAATATCCAGACCGAATTCGTCCTCGAGCGCCATCACGAGTTCGACGGTGTCGAGCGAGTCGGCCTTGAGATCCTCGGCAAACTTCGCATCGTTGGTGATCTGGTCGACATTGACCGAGAGTTTCTCTTCTATGATTTTTTTGACTTTCGCTTCAACTTCAGACATTTTCGAGTCAACCTCCTTAGCGGGCCATGATCATTCCACCGTCGCAATTGATGACCTGACCGGTAACATAGCTACCCAGGTCCGAGACAAGGAACAAAACGATGTTTGCGACATCCTCCGGGTTACCCAATCGCCCCAGCGGTATCGCCTCTTTCATTTTTGCCTGCACTTCCTCGGCCAGGGCGTCCGTCATCGCCGTCTGGATGAATCCAGGGGCGATGGCATTGACGCGGACACCACGGCCGGCGAATTCCTTCGCCAGGGCCTTGGTCAGTCCGATGATGCCGGCTTTGCTCGCCGCGTAATTGACCTGACCGGCGTTGCCCATCAGCCCGATTACCGACGCTATATTCACAATACCGCCTTCACGCCGCTTGAGCATGGGCGGTCCGAAGATCTTGCAGAAATTAAACGTGCCTGTCAGGTTGACGGCCAGAACGGCATTCCAGTCCTCCGGCGTCATCCTCATCAACAGACGGTCGCGGGTGATGCCCGCGTTATTGACTATGAAATCGACCTGTCCAAAGTCGCTTTCCACCGAGACGGCCAGTTCCTTCACCGCGTCGAACAACGACACGTCGCACACGTAGGCGCGCGCCGCGACGCCGGCCGCTTCGATGTCGCGCGCCGCCTCTTCCGCCGTCTCCCGCTCGACGTCGACGACGGCGATACCGGCACCCGCGCCGGCCAGCCGTTTTGCGATCGACCTGCCGATACCACGGGCCCCGCCGGTCACGAGAGCGACCTTTCCTGACAAGTCCATATTAATCATACAGTTACTTTCGGATTCCCCGTCGATCAGATGCCGATCATGAGTTTAATCGTATATAGCAGAATGCACAATACGTTCAAGAAAAATCTGCCACCGCGTTCACATCTCCGGCGCTGGACAGCGGCACGACGTCGACGCCTACAATAATCCGTTTCATTAATCCTGACAAGACTTTACCCGGCCCGACCTCGAAAACCGGACCACCGGCGAGACCGGTCGCATCGAGAGCCACCATACTGTCGGTCCATCGGACCGGAGAAGAGAGCTGCCGGGCGAGCAGATCGATAACCTGACGGGTGTCCTCCACGATTCGTGCCGTGACGTTGGCGATCCAGGGCACGCGCAACTGGCCGTGTTCGAGGTTTTCGAGATATTCGCGAAACTCAGACACAACCGGTGCCATCAGCGGCGAGTGAAACGCCCCGCTCACCGTCAACATCATCGCTCTTCGGGCACCGGCTTGCTTGCACCGGTCGACGGTATGGCGAACCGCTTCGACCTCGCCGGAGATAACCGTCTGCTGCGTCGAGTTGTAGTTGGCCACCACACATACACCCTCGCTCTGGTGCTCCTTCACGCACGCCTCCACCTTGTGGTAGTCCATCCCCATGATCGACGCCATCGTGCCCGGATTCTTCAGGCCCGCTTCGTACATCAATTCTCCACGGCGGCGCACGGCAAGGAGCGCGTCTATCGGAGCGAAGAATCCGGCCGCTACCAGGGCGGAAAACTCACCGAGGCTGTGGCCGGCCACCAGCGAAGGGGTCACCCCCCGCTTCTCCATCACGGCCAGGACGACAAGGCTGTGGAGAAGAATGGCGGGTTGCGCGTTCCGGGTCTGGGTCAGTTCGTCGAGGTCGCCGGAAAACGACATCCCGGCGATATCGTACCCGAGCTTCTCGTTCGCTTCCCGGTAGAGCGCCTGCGCTTCCGGATAAGCGTCGTAGTAATCCCTGCCCATTCCCACGAATTGCGATCCCTGGCCGGGAAATATCATTATGGCTTCCATGACCCAGTTCCTGACTCTGATGTTCCGTATCAACCAAGACAGTTGCGGAACACGACCGAACCCCACGTTAATCCGCCGCCGAACCCGGTCAGCACGACCAGGTCACCGGGCTTGACCCGGCCCTCGCGTACGGCCTCGTCATACGCGATGGGAATCGACGCCGACGACGTGTTTCCATACTTGTCCAGGTTGATTACCACTTTTTCCCGCGGTACCTTTAGACGGTCTTTCATCGCGTCGATGATACGGACGTTTGCCTGGTGTGGAACCAGTAGATCGATGTCGTCGATCGTCAGGCCCGCCTCTTCGAGGCCGGCGCGCGTGGCATCGGCCATAGCGCGCACGGCATACTTGTAAACTCCGTCGCCCTTCATCTTGATGAACTGCTCCCGCTCGCTGTAAGAGGTGCTGGTCAGCGGCTTGCGCGTTCCGCCGCCCGGGATGATCAACAAGTCGGCCAGCGACCCGTCGCTCTTCATCCGCGTCGAGAGGATACCCTCGCCTACGGGACACGCTTCCATCACGGCTGCTCCCGCCCCGTCCCCGAACAACACGCAGGTGGACCGGTCTTCCCAGTCAGTAACCTTGCTCAATATCTCCGCGCCGATCACGAGGATCCGTTCCATCTGCCCCGAGGCAATCATTCCGTGACCGAGATTGACGCCGTAGATGAACCCGCTGCACGCGGCGCTCACGTCGAACGCGGCCGCGTTCCGGGCGCCCAACAGGTGCTGGACATACACGGCGGTCGCCGGAAACTGCGTGTCCCCGCTTATCGTGCCGACTATGATCGCATCCAGGTCGACCGGATCCACGCCGGACATCTCGAGCGCTTTTTCGGCGGCCCTCACCGCCAGATCGGAGCACGCCTCCCCCTCCTCGGCGATTCTGCGTTCCTTGATCCCCGTCCGGGTAGTGATCCACTCGTCGGTGGTGTCGACAATTTTTTCCAGATCGGCGTTGGTGAGTATTTTGTCGGGGCAATAACGGCCGCTGCCCGATATCCGGGCGGACCTAGGCTTTAACGTGTTCATTGGCGTCATCCCGAGCTCCTTTTAGGCGTTCCTCAATGTGTCTATTGATTTCCGTCTCTATCGACTTTTCCGCCGTCAAAATCGCGTTCTTGATGGCGCGGGACGAGCTTCTGCCGTGTGAAATAATAGTGATTCCGTTGACCCCGAGGAGCGGTGCCCCTCCGTATTCGGCGTAATCGAGTTGCGAACGAACCCCGCCAAAAGCACCCTTCATCATAAGAGCACCCGCTTTGGCAATGACGCCTTTGTTTATCTGCTCACGAACCATGTGGGCAAGAAAAGAATACATGCTCTCGGAAAACTTGAGGATTATGTTCCCGACGAAACCGTCGCAGACAACGACGTCCGCCTCACCTTCGAATACGCCACGCCCTTCGACGTTCCCCACGAAGTTGAGGTCCTCCTGCTCGAGCAACTCGTAGGATTTGCGAACGAGTTCGTTGCCCTTGCTCCGCTCTTCGCCGATATTGAGAAGCCCCACACGCGGACGGTCGATCCCGAGCTGATAACGGGCGTAGATCTCGCCCATCACTGCGAATTGCAACAAGTTCTTCGGGGCACACTCGGAATTGGCGCCGAGGTCGAGAACGATAGTACCGTGCTTCTTGTTCGGCCAGAGAGACGAGATCGCGGGGCGGGAGATGCCCGGCAGACGGCCCATCGTGACGAGCGCGCTCGTGACCATGGCGCCGGTATTGCCGGCGCTCACCACGCCGTCGGCTTTGCCTTCCTTGACCAGGCGTGTCGCCACGGCGATGGATGAGTCTTTTTTCTTGCGAAACGCCATTGCCGGCGATTCCGACATCGCGATGACTTCGGAGGCATGGACGACTTCGACCGACGACCGATGCTCACCGAACGCCGAGAGGGCCGGTTCAATCTTGTCGCTCTGGCCCACCAGAACAATCTCGAACCGCCCCGGGTGTTCGCATACCGCTTCCGCGGCGCCTGCGACGACGACTTCGGGTCCGTTGTCGCCGCCCATGGCATCTACAACGATGCGCACGTCGCCGGCTCCTCTGCTAGAGTTCTTCTTCGATCCGTATGACTTCGCGGCCGGCATAGTGACCGCAGTTGGGGCAGACGGTATGGGGGCGCTTCCACGAGTGGCAATGCCCACACTTTGTCATCCCGGGCGACGAAAGCTTCAAGTGCGACCTGCGCTTGCGCTTGCGAGCCTTGGATGTCTTACGCTTTGGAACAGCCATGATGACTCCTCATTCGTTCTTTAATTTCCGCAATGTGTCCCAGCGCGAATCCGTTGTATCCGCGCATTCACAAGGCGACTCGTTGCGGTTGATCCCGCATTGCGGGCACAGACCCTTGCACCCTTCCCGGCAAACGATCTGCATCGGGATGTTAATGGTCAGATTCTCTGCTATGTAGGGATCGAAGGAAAACTCGTGCTCGTTGGCCGCCAACGTGACCAGGTCCGGAGTCTCCTCCACCGTTTCGTCGCGGCCGGCCTCACGGCCGGCCTCACGGCCGGCCTCGCGATCGACGCCCCTGCGGAGCACAACGTCGAATTCGCCCTTCATCGGGGCCGTCGCGTCTTCCAGGCAGAGATGACAGCTCGTGTACAACTCGCCGGACAACTCCCCGTGAAAAAAGAACGCGCCCCCGCGGCGTTCCCACGACAATTCCGAGAGACAATCGACGGTTCGCTCGTTGCCGAACGAATCGGTGATTTTGATGGTCTCTTCGGCCGTCGCGACACCGCGGGCTTCGAGCTCTTCTGACAGCCGTCTCAGATCGACTTTCATCCTGTTCCTCGCACACCCGGGGTCCAGGGCGTGGGAATGAATTTAGAAATCGCCAAACGCTATTGCAAGCTCTTTTTTGGCATTCTCCGGCGAGTCGGACCCGTGTACGGCGTTGTTCTGTATGTTGCTGCCGTACATCGAGCGGAGAGTCCCCGGCCTTGCTTCCGCCGGATCGGTGGCTCCGATCAGGTCCCGGAGCCGGGAAACGGCGTCCCCCTCGTCCTCGACCTCGACGGCGACGACCGGCCCGCTGGTGATGTACTCGACCAGCTCGCCGAAAAACGGCCGTTCCCTGTGGACGGCGTAAAACTGCTCCGCCCGCTCGCGCGAAAACTTTTCAATTGATAACCTATTTATTATAAACCGGTTACGAAGCACGACCGAAATAATATCGCCATAATGGCCGTTGGCCACCACGTCGGGTTTGACCATGAGTAACGTTTTCATCGATTGATCGTCCCTTTCGGTCTCTCAGCCGGTGAGGCCCGGCGCAACTTCGGTCAACAACGACGTAATCTCCGACGGGATCCTGGCCACCGGCACGCCGACCTCCTTGAACGCGGCTATTTTTTCGGCCGCCGTTCCCGATCCGCCCGAAACGATTGCCCCGGCGTGGCCCATGCGCTTGCCGGGAGGAGCCGTCTGTCCCGCGATGAACGCGACGACTGGCTTGTCGATCTGGGCCTTGATGAACTTAGCCGCATCTTCCTCGTCCGAACCACCGATCTCGCCGATCAAAACGATCGCTTTGGTCTCCTCGTCGGCCTGGAACATTGTCAGCGTGTCGATAAAGTTGGTGCCGATCACCTGGTCGCCGCCGATGCCGAGTCCGGTCGACTGGCCGATACCGGCGCTGGTCAGTTGGAACACGACCTCATAGGTGAGCGTGCCGCTGCGCGACACTACACCGACGGGACCGGGGATATGGATCGGCGCCGGGAGGATGCCGACTTTGACATTCTTGCCGGGTGAGATAACACCGGGACAGTTCGGGCCGACCAGCCGCGTGCCTCTCGCACGGATGTAAGGCATCACGCGGGTCATGTCGCGCGCGGGTACGCCTTCGGTGATGCACACGACCAGCTTGCAGCCCGCGTCCGACGCCTCGCAGATCGCGTCGGCCGCGAACGGCGGCGGCACGTAAATGACCGACGTGTTGGCGTCCGTCGCCTGGACCGCATCCGCAACGGAATCGAAAATCGGAACCGTGTCCTGGAATTTTTGTCCACCCTTGCCGGGTGTGACGCCGGCGACAACATTGGTGCCGTAATCTATCATTTGTCCGGCGTGAAATGAACCGTCGCGTCCGGTAATTCCCTGCACGACCAGCCGGGTGTTTTCGTCTACTAATATGCTCACGATATATCTCCCTGTTTATCAGCTGGCCAGTTCGATTGCTTTTTTGACGGCGGCGTCCATCGTGTCCGCTGTGTGCAGCGACGTCAATTCACTCAGGATTTTCTTCCCCTCCACCTCGTTGGTGCCCGTCAGGCGCACTACGACGGGAAGCTCGAGGTTCATTTGTTCGAACGCCTTCAACAGTCCGCGGGCGACGTCGTCGCAGCGCGTGATGCCGCCGAAGATGTTGAACAGGATCGACTTGACGCTCTTGTCCTCGAGAATGATACCAAGCGCGTTGACGACTTTTTCCGGGTTGGAACTACCTCCGATGTCAAGGAAGTTGGCTGGCTGGCCGCCGTAGTGTTTTACCAGGTCCATGGTGGCCATGGCCAGGCCGGCTCCGTTGACAATGCATCCCACATTTCCCGAGAGGCGCACGAACGAAAGCCCCGCGTCGCGGGCCTTGAGTTCGCCGGCGTCCTCGGCCGACAGGTCTCGCATCTCTTCGATGTCCTTGTGGCGGTACAACGCGCTGTCATCGATATTCATCTTGGCGTCGATCGCCTTGACCTCACCCTCCGGGGTAACGATCAACGGGTTGATCTCGACCAGACTCGCGTCGGTGTGGACGAATACTGTGTATAGTTTCTCGATGATCGACGCGATCTGGCGCGCGACCTTGAAGTCGCCGTTGAGCTTCATGGCGATATCGCGCGCCTGGAAACCCATCAGCCCCGTCGACGGATCTACCGAAACGCGGTGAATCGCTTCCGGTTTTTCTTTCGCGACTATCTCGATCTCGACGCCTCCCTCGGAGGAAGACATGATGAGCGGCTTCTGCGTGGAACGGTCGAGAATGATGGCGACGTAGATCTCCCTGGCGATGTCGACCGCTTCCGCGATGAGCACCTTTTCTACCGTTTCGCCCTTGATGTCCATGCCGAGAATCTCGGCGGCTTTGTCTCTCGCTTCCGCCGCGTCCTCGGCCAGCTTGACACCGCCGGCCTTCCCGCGGCCGCCGACGAGAACCTGGGCCTTGACGACGACCGGCTTGCCGATTTCCCCGGCGGCCTTGAACGCGTCTTCAGCCGTGGTCACGACCCGGCCCGGCGGCACCGGCATACCGGCGGCGACGAAGAATTCCCTGGCTTGATACTCATGTATCTTCATTATTTACACCTTCTTATGCAGGTTATACCTTATCCAGCACGGTACCCAGATTGGGCGTCCCTATCTCTTCCAGACGGTACCCGATCCGCATGTGGGGCTTTTCGATCTTGATGAGCCGCGTGAGGTCGATCGGCGTCCCGACGAGAACGATATCGCAATCTACGGCGTTGACCGTCTCTTCCAGGTCGGAGATCTGCTGGTCACCGTAGCCCATCGCCGGCAGGAGTTCACCGATACCGGGGTAGATCTCGAACGTTTCGGCGATCCGTCCGACGGCCCACGGCCTCGGGTCCACGATCGTGGCCGCTCCGTGGTTGCGCGCCGCGACCACGGCGGCGCCATACTTCATTTCACCGTGCGTCAGTGTCGGGCCGTCTTCGACGCAGAGCACCCTCTTGCCGGCGATCAATGCGGCGTCACCCTCGACGGTGAGCGGCGACTCCGCCATGATCACGGTGGCCCCGGGGTTACGGTCTTTCACGTTGGCCAGTACCGTGTCGATTCCCTTCTGGTCGGCCGAGTCGATCTTGTTGACCACAATGACATCGGCCAGGTAGAGGTTCGTCTCGCCCGGATAGTAGCCCACCTCGTGACCCGCGCGATGCGGGTCGACAACGGTGATCATGACGTCGGGCTTGTAGAACGGGAGGTCGTTGTTACCGCCGTCCCACAGGACAACGTCCGCTTCCTTCTCGGCCTCTTTGAGAATCGACGCGTAGTCGACACCCGCATACACGACGACCCCGTTGTTGATGTGGTGCTCGTACTCTTCGCGTTCTTCGATCGTGCACTCGTGCTTGTCCATGTCCTCGAGTGTGGCAAACCGCTGCACGGCCTGCTTCGCCAGGTTGCCGTAGGGCATTGGGTGACGAATCACGACCACCTTCTTGCCGCGATCCTGCAGCAGATTGGATGCCTTGCGCGTGGTCTGGCTCTTGCCGCTGCCCGTACGGACGGCACAAATCGCCACCACGGGTTTGGCGCTCTTGAGCATCGTCTTCTCGCCGCCCAGGAGGACGAAATCGGCGTTCAGCGAATTAACGAACGCGCTCTTCTGCATGACTTTTTTGTACGATACATCGCTGTAACAAAACACGCAGGAGTCGATATTATTTTCGGGTATGAATTTCCCGAGCTCTTCTTCGGCGATGATGGGAATCCCGTTGGGGTAAAGATCGCCGGCGAGGCTGGCAGGATACATCCGGCCTTCGATATCGGGGATCTGGGTCGCCGAAAACGCGACAACCTCGTATTTGTCGTTGTTACGGTAGAGGACGTTGAAATTGTGGAAGTCCCTGCCCGCGGCACCCATGATAACTATTTTTTCCCTGGCCATATGATGTTTCCCTTTCTCGAGATTCGTCGGTGATGATTCCTGATTGTCTTTTGGTTATTTCTCGTGGTCTTCGGCGGATGATTCGATCCGCCCTATGATTGTGCTCGACGCCTGCCCCGGCTGCATGGGAAAGCGCACCGTACGGCCGCCGTACCCCTCCAGAAAATCCTCGCCCACGATCTCGCCGGCGCCGTACTCGGCGCCCTTCACCAGGACGTCGGGCCGGATCCGCCGGATCGTCTCCATGGGCGTGTCCTCTTCGAATACCGTTACCGTGTCCACCCACCGCACCGCCATAAGCACTTCCGCCCTCTCCTGTTCCTCGAATACGGGGCGGTTTTCGCCCTTGAGGCGTCGAACGGAGGCATCGCTGTTGATTCCGACGACGAGTATATCGCCCAGGTCGGCGGCGCCCTCGAGCAGGGCCATGTGCCCCGGATGCAACAGGTCGAAACACCCGTTGGTAAAAACGATTGTTCTGCCGTCCCCGCGCACTCGTTTAGCCCACGCGGAGATATCGCCCGCGTTTATGAATTTTTCTCCGTCCACGTTGTTCAGTCGAACGCCTTCAGGAGCCCGTCCCGCGACAGGACGGATGTGCCGACTTCCTTGACCACTTCGCCGGCCGCCTGGTTGGCCATCAAAACCGAATCGACGATGTCGATGCCCGCCGCCAGCCCCGCCGCCAGCACTCCGATCACCGTGTCGCCGGCGCCGGTCACGTCATACACTTCCTTGGCGACCGTGGGGATGTGCACCTCACTCTGCTCACCGTCCCCGTGATAGAGACTCATTCCGTGTTCCCCGCGGGTCACGAGCAGAGCGTCAAGCTCGAGTTCCCGGCGTATGTGGGCGGCGCCCTCCGAGGTAACGTCGCGAGTACCGGCGGGCAACGACGACCCGCCCAGGGCTTCCTTGACGTTGGGAGTGATTACAGTTGCCCCCCGGTACCACGGGAAGTGTCCGACGTGGGGATCGACGAGGACTACTTTGCCCCGCTCCCGCCACCCGGCGATCAAACGCCTGAGAAAATCCTGTGAAAGAACACCCTTGCCGTAGTCCGACACGAGAAGCGCGTCGCTGTCCTGTGCCTGGGCCGATACGACGTCGAAGAGCTTTGCCGTCGCCTCGTCGCCGATGCCGCCCTCGGCTTCGAAGTCGGCGCGAACAACCTGCTGGTTGCGCGCAATGATGCGAACTTTTTCCGTCGTTTCGCGTCCCGCCACTTCGACGACCCCACTGTCGTCTATGCCTTGTTCGCCCAGCAGGCCGCGAACCATGCCCGCTTCCCGGTCGTCACCCGTGACGGCCACGATTCGAACCTCGATCCCCAGCGCGCGCAGGTTGGCGGCGACGTTGGCCGCGCCACCCAGTTTCTCGCTGCGCCGCGTCACCCGAACGACCGGCACCGGCGCTTCCGGCGAAATACGGTCCACGTCGCCCCAGAAGTACCGGTCGAGCATGATATCGCCCAGCACCGAAATCCGGGTCGCAGCAAACCGTTGCGCGTACTCTTGTACGCGATCTTTCGATAATCGCGGCGGGCCCGTCACGGAATCTCTCCACTATTTGCGCCGGACACCATCACACGATTGTGTCCGAAAAAAAAAGAAGGACCTTTTCGGGGAAGCTCCTGTTGATCGACGCAGCAATTCGAACCTGCGGGTCATTTGTTTCGACAGTCACCCGAAACTAGCACACCGGCATGGGGGTGTCAAGAGCTTTGGGGGCTGGAAACCGTTGTGTTGTTATAGGGTTGTGGCCCAGGGCCAAGTCGTGGGCTACCCTTGTTCCCCGCACCGTCCTGTGGTATTTTCGGGGTCCGGAACACCGGCAATTACCCCCCCCAAGGAGGCCACGAATGAACCAGGAACACCGGACCGTAAACATCGAAATCGGAGACAAGGAGTGGGAGGGCGTCTATTCCAACTTCGTGATCATCACCCATTCGAACTGCGAGTTCATACTCGATTTCGCCCGGATGCTGCCCGGCGCGCCAAAGGCCAAGGTGTTCTCGCGTATACTGATGACTCCCCAACACGCCAAAGCCCTCCTGGGAACTCTGGAGAACAATATCCAGAAATTCGAGAAGGAACACGGTGCGATCAAGCTCGCGCCCAACGACCCGGGCAAGGGGCCGATCGGCTTTCAGACCAGCTCCCCTCCGATCGAGCCCGAAAAGGGCAAGTGACATAACTAATTATATATATGCATGTTACGGTGGCAGCGTCTTCCAGCGCCGGTGCGCCCAGAAGTAATCGGCCGGATAGCGGCGAACCGCGTCGGCCAGCGCATCGGTGTAGCGCTGCATCAGGTCGGCGACCGCGGCGTCTTCGCCGAGCGTACCGTCGGGCCACATCGGCCCCACTAGCTCGAGGCGGTGCCTTCCGCCCTCGCCGGTCCGGTGGGTGAATCCGGCTATGACGGGGGAATTGCGCCGAACGGCAAACTGGGCGGGCCCCTTGTGGGTAGACGCCGGCCGGCCCAGGAAATCGACGAACGCGCCGTGCTGGCGGGCATCCTGGTCGGCGACGAACGCGACCATTTCGTTGTCCGCCAGGGCGCGGAAGGCCCTCTTGATGTCCCCGGCGCTGCCCCGGTCGATTACGCTCGCCACCTTGCGGCGGCGGATCCCGTTGATCCAGTCGTCAACCAGCGGATTGGACTGGCGCGCCACCACCACGTGAATCCGATAGCCGTTGGCCGCGACCGCCGCCGCCCCCAGCTCCCAGTTGCCAAAGTGACCGGTGAACAGGACCGCGCCCCGGCCCGCGGCGAGGGCTTCGTCGAACGGGGCGAGCGACTCGAGCTCGAC
The DNA here is from genome assembly GCA_965371015.1 of uncultured bacterium. GTDB lineage: Bacteria > Krumholzibacteriota > Krumholzibacteriia > WVZY01 > JAKEHA01 > CBDUWU01. Next base: position 37,635 of record CBDUWU010000004.1, read on the forward strand.
CATTCCGCGTATGGCCGCGCCGTCGAGGCGGTCGAACTTGACGAACTCCATCATCGACCGGCCCATATTCATGTACGACGCGCAGGCGATGCGGTCGGCGGCCCCGCCTGATGCGGCGAACGGCAGCGCGCGCCGGATGTTGTCGAGGGCGACGCGCCGGCGGATGCCGAAGATCCGATAGGCTTTCCAGCCCAGCGCCGCGCCGAGGGATCTCGCCACTGCGAGGGGCAATAACCACACCATCGCCCGGACCAGGCCGATTCCCGCCACCTCGAGGTAATACCGGAGTTTCTTTCGAGTTTCCATTCCCGGCCGGCTCAGAGGGCCGTGTACCTCCCCATCGCGTCACGCTCGGCACGCCCCGCCATTTCCAGGTGGAGCAGGAGCCGCTGGACGGTCGCCGCGTCGACCCCGGCCCGTCCGGCCAGCGAGTCCGGATCGACCGGAGTCCTGCCGAGAGCGGAAGCGACCCGCTCGATGTCGCTGCGTTGTTTTTTTATGCTTTTCATCGCGAGCCCCTCTTCCACCGCCTTGATGACCGCCTTCTTGTAAATCAAAGACAGTCTCGGCACCGCCGACAGGATATCCGCTGCTTCTTCCACGACAAACGCGCCCTGCTTGAGGAGCCGGTTCGGTCCGCGGCTCCGGAATCCGTCGGGGAAGCCCGGCACCGCCCCCACATCGCGCCCCTGTGCCAGCGCCCAGTTGGCTGTGATGAGGGCACCGCTGCGCCCGCCCGCCTCGACGACCACCACAGCATGCGAGAAAGCGCTGATCAGGCGGTTTCGAAGCGGGAACGCAAATCCTCTGGCCGTTCGGCCCATCGGCTGCTCCGTGACCACGCAGCCTGCCGCCGCCATGTCGACCATCAGCTCGGCGTTCTCCGGCGGATAGGGCACATCCAGTCCGGTAGCGATCACCGCGACACCACCGCCACCACCATCGAGGCTCCCCTGGTGGGCGGCGCTGTCGATCCCGCGGGCCAGACCGCTCACGACCGGTATGCCCATGGCGGCCAGCTCCCGGCCCAGCACGCGCGCGAGGCGGGAGCCCGGCGCCGTCGGCTTGCGGGTGCCGACGATCGCGATCCCCCTTTTGAACACACCGTCGAGCGATCCTTTATAATAAACGACCGGCGGCGCCTGCGCGATGTAGTGCAGATAGTCCGGATAGCCGTCGTCCCAGACGCACACGGCGTCCACCCCGACACGTTCCATCGCCCGCAATTGCTCGTGGTATTCACTCCACTGGACTTCGCCAAGCGGTTTGTCCAGCAGGTTCGAGAGACGCTCGCGTCCGGTACTGTTCCCGAGAGCCTTGAGTATCTCCGCCGGCGGCAGCTCCAGCCGCCGCAGGTCCGACGGCGTTGCGCCGTCGGCGAGCAGCAGGGCGAGCGCCGCGTGATGATTCTTGAACATTTTCGCCACCTCCCGTCACATTCCACACATCGTTCAATTCAAGGCCCTGGAAATCACCTCCAGGAGCTTTTTCAGCCCCTCGCGGTTGACCGCCGATATCGCGACGGTACCGTCGGCGATATCCATCAACTCCTTGTCCACCCCGTCGACGCCGCCTTCGATCAGGTCGCACTTCGTCAATACCACCGCGCTGGGCCGTTCGAGCAATGCGCTGTCGTAGCGCAGCAATTCGCTCCGGAGCATCCGGTAGCTTTCGGCGGGAGCGGGCGCAGACACGTCCACCAGATAGAGCAGTATCCGGCAGCGTTCCACGTGCCGCAGGAAAGCCCTGCCCATCCCCTTGCCCGCGTGGGCACCCTCGATGAGCCCCGGGATGTCCACCATGACAAACGACTCCATCTCGCCCGTTCGGACGATGCCGAGCACGGGGGTTTTGGTGGTAAACGGGTAGTCGGCGATTTTAGGGTGGGCGGCGCTGAGAACACTGATCAGCGTCGACTTGCCCGCGTTGGGTTCACCCACGAGCCCTACGTCTGCGACCAGTTTCAGCGTTAGTTCCAGCCGGCGCTTCTCCCCGTCACCTCCGTAGGTGAACTTGCGGGGGGCCCGGTTGCGGGATGACTTGAAGTGTTCGTTTCCCAACCCCGGTTTCCCGCCGGCCGCGGCCACGATCCGGTCACCGGGGGTCATCACCTCGCCGAGCGTTTCATCCAGATCCGTGTCCCTCGCCACCGTCCCCGGTGGAACCAAGATAATGCAGTCTTCGCCATCAGCGCCCCGCTTGCTCTTGCCCATCCCGTGCTGGCCGCGCGGAGCTTTGTAGTGGCGTTTGTAGTGGAGGTCGATGAGCGTCGAGATATCGGATGACGCTTCTATAATAATGTCGCCGCCCTTGCCGCCGTCGCCGCCGCTGGGGCCGCCCCGCGGCACGTACTTCTCCCGGCGGAACGCGACGCATCCGTCGCCACCGTCGCCTGCTACGGCTTCTACTATGACGTGGTCGATAAACATAATTGATATTACGGGGAGGAATCAGGGAGGAAAGCA
>CBDUWU010000005.1:0-38932 GCA_965371015.1 uncultured bacterium
AGTCGACGTGCTCGTCGAGCACTCGTTTCTCTTTGTCGTCCAACTCGTCGAATACCGAAAGGTACAACCATTCTGTGAATTTTTCGTGCTTCATTTCGTCGACCTCATCGCGACTCGTATACGTCCTGTAGTTGCACGCGGAGTTTGCGTGTTGCCAGGAAAAGGTATCGTTTTACCGTTCCCTGGGCGCAGTTCATTGTTTCGGCAATTTCACACAGCTTGAGATCCTGGAAATGCCTCAGAATAAAAACGAGTCTCTGGCGCTCGGGCAGCGTGGCCAGGGCGTCGGACACGTGCCGGGAGATCTCCGTGTCCCCGAAGAGCTTCTCCGGGGACTCGCCTCCCGTGACCGCAGCCACCGCGGTCCGTCCCGTTTCGTCGCTGTCGAGTGACACGATTTTCACCCTGGAACTCTTCCTCTGATAACTCAGGCACACGTTGGTGACCACCCGGTACAACCACGTCGAAAACTGGCTTTTGCCCCGGAACCCGGAGAGCCCCCGGTAGATCCTGATAAAAGCCTCCTGGTACATATCTTTGGCATCCTCTTCGTTTCTGGCGAACCTGAGCGCGATCGAGAGCACCTTCCGGTCGTACCGGCGTACAAGTTGCTCAAAAGCAACCACTTCGCCACTCTGGGCCCTCGAGACCAGTTCGTTATCGCTCGGTTTCATTGCCGGTTTTCTTTCATTCATAAGGGTTAGACCTCATTGTAGCCGGACGGTTGTATGGGGTGGGCGATTTTTTTGACGTGGGGGCATATTCGAGTAATCGCCGGCAGGGTATTAAACGCGAAAGCCAGATCAATTTGTTTTATTTGATGCAAAAATTGTGATATGTTCAACACCCGCAATCTGTAACTTGCATAACAACAATGTGTTGCATTCGTGCTATCGCAGGACGCCCGAAACCGATCACATAGACACTTGTAGCTACCCTTCGTATAATCGAGCGTCACGTCGAGTCTGGAAGCGCACAACACGGATCGGGGAGGCTATCCGCCTTTGATCGGCAAGACCATCTCTCATTACAAGATCCTCGACAAGCTCGGTGAGGGAGGGATGGGTGTTGTCTACAAGGCCGAGGACACGAAACTCAAGCGTGTCGTCGCGCTGAAGCTTCTCCCCCCGGAAATCACCCGTGACCGGGACGCCAAGACGCGCTTTGTCCGTGAAGCGCAGGCCGCCTCCGCCCTCCAGCACAACTACGTGACAACCATCGACGGAGACGATATCGTTCGCCTGACCGACGATCGCGCCCAGGAGTGGCTGGCGGGCTGGTCCGCGAAGCCCTCGTTTATCTATTACGGCCGGATGGAGGAGAACGGCGACAAACTCGTCTACCGTATCGCCATGGACGACACGGGAAGACCGAAGTCTGATCCAGAGCTCTGGATGACATTCCCGCAACCGATTCGACTCCAACAATTCCTGGACTTCCACAACGACAGGGCTCTGGGAGCCATAGTCGATATGGGCTCCGACATCTGCCTCATCGAATTTGAAATGACTTCGTTCCGGTAGCAGTGGCCACAACCGATCTTCGGGCTCGAGGTGATAATGTGAATCCGTACGACCTAACGCTGGAAACGATCGAGCAGCTGGTCGAGCAGCACGGAACGCCGATATATATTGTGAGCAGGAAGAAGCTCATCGAGAATTACCGGCTTCTCGACAAAGCGCTGCCCGCCGTCAAACTGTTCTACGCGATGAAGGCGAATCCGCACGAGGAAATCCTGAAGACCCTGATCGGAATCGGAGCGGGTGTCGACGTCGCGTCAAAGGGCGAGATTCAGGCCGCCATGGCGGCGGGGGCCGACGCGGGGGATGACCTCATCTTTGCCGACACGGTGAAGGATCCGAAGCACATCGCTTATGCGTTCAGCATAGGTCTCGATGACTTCACGTACGACAATATGTCGGAAATCCAGCAGATCGCCAGGCACGCACCGGGCTCATACGTCCACGTCAGGATCGCCGTTTCGAACGAGGGGAGCGTCGCCCATCTGAGCAAGAAGTTCGGGGCCAGGGTCGAGGAGGCCATCCCGCTGCTGCTCGCCGCCCGCGACCAGGGCCTGAAACCCCGGGGGATCAGTTTTCATGTCGGCAGCCAGTGCCTCGACGCCCGGCGTTACGTGGAAGCCCTCGATTCGACCCACACTATAATGGAGCAGGCGAGACAGGAAGGGCTGCACCTGGAGATGATCGACATTGGTGGCGGCTTTCCGGTCAGATATATCGACGAGCACATCGACCTGGAAAGCATGTGCAGGACGATTGTCGATCACTACAGGAAGCTGTTCGGCGACGACGTCATGCTGGTCGCGGAGCCGGGCCGGAGTATCGTGGGGGACGCCGCGATTCTCGTGACCAAGGTCATCTCCGAGTCGGTCCGCGACGGCCGCAGGTGGCTGTACTTCGACGACGGTACCTACGGGAGCTTTCTGGAGGTATTGCTCTACCAGATGAAGTTCCCGATGAGAACCAATACATCGGGAAAGATGGCGAAATATGTTCTGGCGGGACCTACCTGCGACTGCATAGACGTGTTTTCGAGGGATGCCGACGGCGAAGTCTGTGAGGTGGAGCTCCCCGAGATGCACCTCGACGACCTGCTTATCGCGGGCAGCATGGGCGCCTACACGTACTCGGAATCGACGCGGTTCAACGGCTTCGACCCGCCGAAGTTCGTGTATATCGACTGACGGGCTCAGTGCTGACATCAGCTGCTCCAGGCCCGCTGATATCCAGGAGAATGATATTTTGCTGGGGAATTGAGTGACCATGGGCTATCTTATGTTAACTCAGAGAATATCCCTGTCACATTCGACTCCACACTAACCATCCTCATATATTATGCCTAACAAAAGAATTTATGTCGGCAACCTGCCCTTCGAAGCGACCGTCGAAGGCGTCCGTGCCGCTTTCGAGGCGTACGGAACCGTTCACGAAGTGACCCTCCTAACGGACCGCGACACCGGTCGTCCGAAAGGGTTCGGTTTCGTCGAGATGGATCCCGAGCCGGCCGACGCCGCGATCGAAGGCCTGAACAACAAGGACTTCGGCGGCCGCGACCTGAACGTCAGCGAGGCGCGCGAGCGGCCCACGCCTGGCAGGAACAGCCGGTACAGCCAGAAATCCTAGAGTTCGGCCTCGCACAGAGCGTAAGAACGGAGCCGCTGCGGCGGCCCCGTTCTTTTGCGTCAAATGCCGCCCAAGTTTCTGTATTATTTCAGCTTGGAGCTCTGATATACTCGGCAAGGTCAACCCATGAAAAGGAGACATTCAGTATGGCCAAACGTGGAAATTATGGAGCCCAGAAACGACAGAAAGAGCTGAAGAAGAAGAAAAAGCGGGAAGAAAAGCTCGAACGGAAGCTGGCGAAAAAGCAGGAAGAAGTGGTCGAGACTGAGGAGGGTGGAGAAGAGCAGGAAGAGGCGAGTGACGAAGTCGAGGAGTCGGAAGAGGACACGAGCGAGGGTGACGCAGACGAAGAAGTCAAGCAGGGGGACGGAAGCTAGCGTCCCGCTACGATCCGAACGGGTTCCAGTCCCGGGTGCTCAGAGACGGCAATCCTCTTGTCGACTCGAGCGCCTGACGCCTGTCTCAGGCGTGCGCGTGCTTCTGCGATAGACCGGTGAGAGTCACGGAGATGTCCCGCATCTCCGGCGGTCGATCGTCCGCACTCTTGGCGAGCATCGCCATTACCAGCTTTTCCAGTTTGGGAGGGATGTTGTTGTCGGGCGCCACCTGGCGCAGCCGGCGGGGCGGTTTGCGAATGTGCTGTGCGAGGACGCTCGCGATTTCTCCTTCGAACGGAACGCGCCCGGAGAGTATCTGGTAGAGGATCACGCCGAGCGAATAAATGTCGGTGCCGCACCCGATCGCCCCTCCTTCGGCCTGTTCGGGGCTCATGTAGTGCGGTGATCCCATCACGGTTCCTTCGAGGGTGTCGACCCCGCCCTCGGCCAGTTTGGCGAGGCCGAAGTCTGCGACCTTGGGATTGGACTCGTCGGTGAGGAGGACGTTGAACGGTTTGAGGTCGCGGTGAATGACGCCACGTCCATGAGCGAAAGCGACGGCTTCGGCGATTCCGGCGCCGAGCCGGCAGGCCTCGGGCACAGTGAGGCGGCCCCGTTCCTCGATGTACGAAGCAAGGTCGCCGCCCTCCACCAGCTCGATCGCCATCCACATCCGATTTCGATGTTCGATGAAATCGTATACCTGGACGATGTTCGGGTGGTTCAGCTTTGCCAGTGCCCTGGCTTCCTGGCGAAAGCGCGACGCCGCAAACTCGTCGTCAGCCAACCGGCCGGGAAGTTCCTTGAGGGCCACTTCACGGCCGAGCACTTCGTCTATCGCCCGGTAAACCACGCCATATGCGCCCCGGCCGAGTTCCTCGGTGATCGAGTACCGATCGGTAACTGTGTTTCCCCCATCCGGGCCCTGGTCCCGCGGCGTGTCGTCGTCGGACCTGCGCGACAACTGCTCGTCGATATCGCGGAGCTTGTGACTGAGCGTTTCCTCGTACTCCGCGTCACACGCCAGCGCCATAGCGGACTTGTACAGCATCACACTTCTCGTCGGCGTGCTCGGTAGCAGAGCGTCCGCTCTGGCCTCCCGCTGCCGGGCGATTATGGTCGAGTGTGTGATCGCGTCCGGTACGCGAATCCAGAACATGATCGCCGCGATCGAACCACTGCCGATCCATGCGATTGATGTCATCACGAAACCGGCGACCTGGCGCCGCTTGTCGGCGCCGCTTTCGCCGCCGAGCATGCCGGTCAACCTGCCGGAGAACGACTCTGGTATCGCCCGGTCGAGGGCGGCGTCGCGGACGCGCGGAAAACCGAACTGCAGGAAGAGAATCATAACCAGCAGTACGATCTGGGCTCCGTGCGCGGTGAGCAACCAGAGCGCCACCGCGCGCCGTTTACGGCGCAGGGTGGGGAAGTGTGCTGAGGATTCCTGGATCCTGTCGGCGAGTTTCCTCTTCGATGCCGCAACCGGTTCCAGGAGTTTTGCGACGTCCATGCGTGGCTGCTATTCTTCCGTCTGGTCCTGAGGAGCCGGGGCCGGCGCCCTGTAAACGAAGGCGCGGTTCGCCAACTGGATCTCGTCTCCGTCCGCGAGAATATATTCAGTGACCGGCTTGTCGCCGACGGTGACACCCTTCCCGCCTTCCAGTGGCCTCAGGATGTAGAATTCATTTTCGTACGTGATCTCGGCGATATAGTCGGCCGACGTGGAGCTCTCCACGACGATATCCGCGGCAGGATCGCTTCCAATCAGAATGAGTGGCCTGTCCAGATCGAACGCGGTCTCTTCGCCATCTGTCGTCTCGATCAGTCGGCCCGGGCTGCCGATGGGGCCCTGTGTTTCGTCGACCGTGGTCCTGACCGTGGGGTCGAACAAATCCGGTTGGCACTTTCCGCCTGGCTTCATGTGGCACCACCTTCAATGTATCTGTTTGTGTTGCTTTTGTTTACAGTCTGTTGGTGAATGAATTTGGACGTGCAAGAAGTGTGCCCTGACAACAGGAGCGCAGATAGCGGGAGTTTGTGTGAACGTATTCACAAGTTATTGTGAACAAAGGAGTTGCCTGTTGCGTGCCGGCCGATCATAATAGCGACAATGTGATGACCCGGTCAAACTACCGTCAGGAGCAACCATGTCCGATCGCTGGCCCGAACTGCCATACGAGGCGTGGAAGGATACCCTGGCCACGCTGCACATGTGGACTCAGATTGCGGGGAAGATCCGGCTCGCGCAGACACCCTGGATCAACCATAGCTGGCACGTCGCGCTCTACGTCACCCCGCGCGGATTGACGACTTCGCCGATTCCATACGGGGAACAGAACTTTCAGATCGATTTTGATTTCATCGACCACGCGCTGCGGATCACCACCTGTGATGACGAGGACCGCGTGGTAGCGCTCGAGCCGCAGACGACGGCCGAGTTTTATGTTTCTGTCAAACGCGCGCTCAACGAACTCGGACTCGAAGTAGATTTCCACGGGCGCCCCAACGAAGTCGAGCCGGCCATTCCTTTTGCCGACGACCGGGAACACGCATCATACGACGCCGAGGCGGCGCAACGGTTCTGGCGGGTTTTGTTGCAGGTGGACCGTGTATTCAACCGGTTCCGCGCCCGGTTCATCGGCAAGAGCAGCCCGGTACACTTCTTCTGGGGAAGTTTCGATCTGGCGGTGACGCGCTTTTCGGGGCGGACGGCGCCTGAACACCCCGGCGGTTTCCCCAACATGCCGGATCCCGTGATGCGCGAGGCATATTCGCACGAAGTCATCAGCGCCGGCTTCTGGCCCGGTGGCGACGCGATGCCGTACCCGATGTTTTACTCCTACGCCTACCCAGGACCCGGCGGGTTTTCAGAAGCGGAAGTCCACCCGGCCATGGCGAAATGGAATGCGGATTTCGGCCAGTTCGTGCTGCCGTACGAAGACGTCCGGACGTCCGAATCCCCCGAGAATACGCTCCTCGACTTCATGCAGACCACGTACGACGCCGCGGCACGGCTGGCCGGGTGGGACACCGAAGCCCTCCGGAACAAATTTCGACCCGAATAAACCGGCTCGTCTGGCCCTCCAGGCGGAAGACACCGCATTTTCTTTCTGATATCCCAGGAAACGATAATTCGCTTTGACATTGTCCGGCGAGGTGCTAACTTAAGTCAACTCAGTGAATAGCCCTGCCACGTTCGTTTCCGCAGAATCCACGCTTGCTGTCTCGACGGTTCAGAGTCAATTCCCGAGCTTAAAGAGGGTGGGCACTTAGATCCCCCCAAACGACACGATCAGCGATCGCGGCTGAGCTATCAGGACAGCGAGAGCACTATAGTAAAGCGTGGAAAAAGGGAGTTATCCCATGGCTAATAAAAGACTTTATGTCGGCAATCTTCCGTTTGACGCGTCCGACGCGGACGTTCGTACCGCTTTCGAGGCGTTCGGCACCGTTTACGACGTATCCCTCGTCACCGACCGCGACACCGGTCGTCCGAGAGGGTTCGGTTTCGTCGAGATGGACGAGCAGGCGGCCACCGCTGCGATCGAAGGCCTGAACAACAAGGATTTCGGCGGCCGTGACCTCACCGTCAACGAGGCGCGCGAGCGGAATTCGGGTGGCGGGCGCAGATAGCACGTCGAGCTGTTCCGGGTGGGGGGCCGTTATTACGGCCCCCCTCTCCTTTATTTCCCCCACTTTTCGGGTTGGCTCGGTTTTTGGACGAAGATGTCCAATCCCACGTTGAGCTTGACCCGGATGGCTGACGAGTGACAAGATGCCTTCATCTTGACGGTTATTTTCCCACGCCGTAGCCCAAGGAGGGCACATGCGCCTGCTTCTCGTCAATCCACGCAATCAGCTCGTAAACGTCAACAACAAGAAAAACTACTGGAACAAATACCGCGTGTGGAAGCCACTTGGTCTCCTGGTGCTGGCCGGTCTTACGCCGCCGGAGTGGGATATCACGGTGGTTGATGAGAATGTGGATGTTCCCGACTATTCGCAGATGCCCCGCCCGGACCTGGTGGGATTGACGGCGTTCACGTCCCAGGCGCCGCGTGCCTATGAGGTGGCCGCGGATTTTCGTGGCCGGGGAGTCCCCGTCGTGATGGGTGGAATCCACGCCACCATGTGCCAGGAGGAGGCGGCGAAGCAAGTAGACGCCGTGGTGACCGGCGAGGCCGAGAGCGTCTGGCCGCAGGTGCTGGACGACCTGGCGAGCGGAGATCTGAAGCCGTTGTACGAAGGTGGTATGGAGGATATGGAGAATCTGCCTCCGGCCCGCCAGGACCTCCTGCCGACCGGCTACTATTTCGGGTCCATTCAAACCACGCGAGGGTGTCCGCTCAACTGTACTTTCTGCAGCGTGAGCGCGTTCAACGGAAGGGCGTACCGTCGCCGCAAGGTCGAGGATGTGGTAGCGGAGTTCAAGCAGATCAGGGAGAAGCACGTGCTGATCGTGGACGACAACCTCATCGGCACCCGTCGGGATCACATCGCCCGTTCAAAAGACCTGTTCCGGGCGTTGATCGAGGCGGATCTCGGCAAGAAATGGATATGCCAGGCGACGATCAACATGGCGGATGATGACGAATTGCTTCGATTGGCGAGGAAGGCCGGGTGTATCGGCGTTTTCATCGGCTTCGAGTCGACCACCCCCGAGGGGCTGGTCGAGGTACACAAGAAGTACAACATTCAGAACGACCGCGATTTCGGGGCCTCGGTAAGGCGAATCCAGCGCCACAGGATCAGCGTTGCCGGCTCGTTCATCATGGGGTTGGACGTAGATCGAGCAGGCATCGGTCTGCACATTGCCCGTACGGCGGATCAGTATGGCGTGGATTTCCTCAACATGTTGTTTCTGACGCCGTTACCCGGGACCGACCTCTGGAACAGGATGGAGGCGGAAGGACGCATTGCCGCGGACCGATTCCCCGAGGACTGGAAGTATTACACTCTGGGACTTCCCGTGGGGCGCTATAAGCACCTCAGCCGGGACGAAATTATCGGCGAGATGAACTCCTGTATCCAGACGTTCTATTCGCTGCCGGCTATTCTACGCCGCGTGTGGCGCAATCTCCGGAAGGGACAGCGCCCCTTTCTCACCCTGGCAGGCAACCTCTCCTATCACTATAACGGGCGCTCGGGCCGGACCGTGTGCCAGGAATTCACGCGCGTCCTTGGCCGCTTGCGACCCGAACTTCCGCTGCCGTCGACGGGCGACAATCTTCATGTCCTCGCAAAAAGTCTCAGCGTGAGCGAAGCGAGCCGTCAGGCCCTCGACGTGGGGAGCACTCCTGGTCGTTCCAGTCCGTAAGCCCGTAACGGACAGCTATCGATTGACGCCGAGTTCCGGAATCTCGATGTCGTAAGCGATGATCTGTAGCGGCTCGGCTTCTTCGTCACCCGCATCCGCCGACCCTGCGCCGGCGAATTTGGCCATGAGGGCGTTGAAGAGCTCGGTCACCCGATAGAACCTTCCGGCGGTGAAGAACATTCCGTCATCCATGGGATCGCCGGGACCGGTGAAATCAACACGCTTCACGAAGCGGCCATCACGGTCGTACACGTCGAACGAAACAAATACTCCCTCGCCACGCTCCCAGGTGCCCCGTCCGGACACGACCCAGAGGCTGCCGTCCGGTTGGAACTCGAGTCTCATCACGCCCCTGTGTGTATCGCTCGCCGTGAAAGTCGAGTTCGGATTCCAGCTGGTTACCCCGGCGAAGAGCTCCTGGAAACGTTTTTTCTCGTCAGCGGTGCGCTTCAGGGGTGTGTAATCCGGGCGGTCGATGATGTAGTCGAGTGTGCCGTCGGCCTTCCAAACATGAATTCGGTAGTCGTCGAACGTCAGTGACGCCGCGGCGCGTCCGTCGTCGGCCGCGGTCCAGTAGTGCGTGAAGTTGTTAAATGTCTTCTCGTCGAACGCCATGCCGCCGTACTGGGTTTTTTCCGTCAGTGAGTGAAAATGGGCGACTTCGTTGCCCTGGTAATCGAGGGCTTTGAGGTAGTTTTCCTGGTCGCTTTCGATCTTTCCGGCGCCGCCGGTCTGGACGGAACCCGATACGAATATGCGGTCGCCGGCGGCCCGGCCCTGGAATATCAATTGAAAGCCCCCGGTCTTGTCCGCAGGATATGGGAATGATCCCGCCGGCAGGCCGTCCGTTCCGAGTTGTATGATTTTGCCGGGAAACACGACGACAACACCGATCACGCCGTCATTTCGCATGAACATGTCGCTGGCGCCGCGAAACTCACCCGGGCCCTCGCCCTCGCCGCCGATAGTGCGGAGGTGTTCGCCTTCCGGTGAGAATACGATGATTTCAGAGACCTGTGCGTCGAGCACGTAGATATTGCCTTCACCGTCCTCGAGAATCTGGATGGGCATGCCGAAAAATATGTCGTCGTCTTCATCTCCCCGGCGCCACAGTTCCTTCGGCGCGATGGTCACGACGTCCGGAGCCGTTTCGGGGTTGCGAACGACTCGCTCGCCGTTTTCGGTGACTTCCTCTCCCTGCCATCCGGTGCCGGCTTGTCCCGGCCCCGCGATGACAACGAAGATCAGCAACGTAACAAAGAGTGTTGTTTTCATGGTTCCTCCTCCGCCGGGATTATACACCATCCAGAAGTGTGTCGCGATACGATATCGGCAATGCGCGCGAGTGTGCTAGTATTCACGAAAACAGATTATGCATCAAATCAATCCTGTAAACACATGGAGATTCAAATGAACACAGTTCAACCCGGAATACTGGCGCCGGTCCCGCGTCTCGCCCGCTATCTCGAATTCTCGCTTCTGTCCGACGGTGATCCGGAGTTGTCGATCGAACGTCTCGCCGATATCGCGGACGGCGAGGAGGTCGTGGTGGGATTCGGGCGCCCGCTTCTCAAGGCTCTGGGGAAAGAAATCGAAGGTCTTCGTGTATTGCCGGTGCATGCCGGCGACAGCATCTCAATCCCGTCAACCCCGTCCGCGCTCTGGTGCTGGCTTCGAGTCGAAGACCGCGGGCAGCACGTTCACCAGACGCGGGCGATCGCCGGGGCGCTCGCGCCGGATTTCCAGCTCGACCTGATCATCGACGGTTTCCAGTACGGGGAGAGCCGGGATCTGACCGGGTACGAGGACGGCACCGAAAACCCACAGGGCGAAGAGGCGATTGCCGCCGGCGTGGTCCAGGGGCGGGGTCCGGGAATGGACGGGTCGAGTTTCGTCGCCGTCCAGCAATGGGTCCATGACCTCGACCATTTCCAGTCGTTACCGCAGGTCGAACAGGACCACACGATCGGCCGCCGCCTGAGCGACAACGAGGAAATCGAAGACGCTCCTGAATCGGCGCACGTCAAACGGACCGCCCAGGAGAGCTTCGACCCCGAGGCGTTCGTTCTCCGCCGCTCGATGCCCTGGGCGTCGGATGGAGGAGAGGGACTTGTCTTCGTCGCATTCGGCAAGAGCTTTGACGCGTTCGAAGCCCTCCTCTCCCGCATGGTGGGGGAAGAGGATGGGACCCCCGACGCGCTGTTCCGGTTCACTCGTCCCGTGACGGGTTCTTACTTCTGGTGTCCCCCGGTCAAGGATGGGCGCCTCGACCTGTCGGCACTCGGCCTCTGACTCTGCGCGGGCACAGTCTGGCGGCGAGAATGGGGAAAATGTATTCGACCTTATGGTCTCTGGGAATTGATTCGAAAGACAGGCCCGTAATTCTGACAAGTCTAACATTTATAGGTGTTTAGAGCAACTCGATCCGGAGGCGCGTCACGACGGGTCCGAGAGCGGACGCCCCCGTATAAGGCGCATGATCCCGTATATCAACAGTCCCGCAGCCAGCCCGGCAAGCCCCCATAACAGCCGGTGCGGTTCGGATTCGACGAGGAGCCAGACGCAGAGTACGACGGCAAGGACCGGAACGGCCGCCCCTCCCTTGACGCGGAAGCCCGGCGGCTCGTCGGGCCGTTTCGCGCGGAAATACAACACGGCAATACAGGTCGGAATGTACTGGGCGAATCGGGCGACCACGGAAACCACGGCGAGTTCGATGTAACTCCCGGTGAGTGCGAGCGCCAGAGCCGCCCCCGACGTCAAGAGAATCGAGACGACGGGGGTCTTCCGCTCCGGGTGTATCCAGGCAATTTTGCGGGGGAGAAATCCTTGGTGAGCCAGTGCGTAGAGCGCGCGTGGGGCGACGAGTGCGTTGCCCGCGTTGATTCCGAGGACGGACAGCAGGATCCCGAACGCGATCAGCGCGCCGCCCCTCGGTCCCAGGAACTGCATCGCCGATTCAGCCACGGGGTTCTCCGAGCCGGCGAGTGTCGGGAGCGTACCGGTGCATACCGCCCAGATGAGCAGGTAAACGACAGAGACCGTCAGCATGGTGAGGACGAGCGCTCGCGGGACGCTCCGCCGGGGATTGCGCATCTCTCCCGCCGGAATGGTGAGGACCTCGAATCCGACAAACGCCCAGAGAATGACCAGCGTGGTGGGCGCCAGTTCGGTGAAACCAAGGGGGGCGAACGGTGTGAAAAGGTCCCGCCGGATGTGGAACAGACCTATCGCAATAAAAAACACTATCGGCAGGAGTTTGGCGGCGGTGAATAAACTGGTCACGCGTGCACCCATCGAAACCCCGGCGATGTTGATCGCGGCCAGCGTCGATATGAGGACGACGATGATCGCCACGCGGTAGTCGTTCGCCGCCGGCCACAACGCGGTGGCCGCCGAAACCATCCCGTTGGCGAGCGCTCCCCACGCCGTGATCCGCGTCACCCAGATAAACCACCCGACGAGAAATCCCGGCAGCTCACCGAATGCGGACCGGGTGTAGAGCATGGGGCCTCCGGTGCCGCGGAAACGGCTTCCCACTTCGGCGAAACAGAGGACGACCAGCGTGCAGAGCAATGCCGAAATCAGATAGGTCAAAAGCGCCGCCGGCCCCATCATGGCCGCGACGCTGCCCGGGAGCAGAAATATGCCGGTGCCGATCACTCCGTTGATCCCGATAGCCACGACGTCCCGGAGCCCGAGGCTTCGCTTCAACGGTTCGGATGTGGTTCCAGATTGGGGAGAGGAAGCTGGCATGTGGCACGACGCTATCCGACAGGCGTTCGGAATGTCAATAGCTCACTCCGGCCCGGTCGGAGACGGCGGCACGGAAGACGAAGATTGTGCTTGCCCGACGGTACAGTTATCCTGTTACTTCACTCTACCAAACATCAACCGTAAAAGGCGCTTATGACCAGCCCCAAAAGAATAAAAGACGTCCGCAACGTGGCCATCATTGCCCATGTGGACCACGGCAAAACGACCCTGGTCGATGCCCTTCTCAAGCAGGCCGGTGCCTACCAGTTCCGTGACGGCGAGACCATGATAATGGACTCCAATCCGCTGGAGAAGGAACGCGGGATTACAATATTCTCCAAGAATGCTTCCTTCACCTGGCGGGATACCCACTTCAACATTGTCGACACGCCGGGGCACGCCGACTTCGGCAGCGAAGTCGAGCGCATACTCAAGATGGTCGACGGCGTGCTTCTGTTGGTGGACGCTTTCGAGGGGCCCATGCCCCAGACCAAGTTCGTGCTCAAGAAATCGCTCGAGCTGCACCTCAAGCCCATCGTCGTCATCAACAAGATCGACCGGCCCAACTCGCGTCCGCACGAGGTGGCGGACATGACGTTCGATCTTTTCTGCGAACTGAATGCCAGCGACGAACAGCTCGATTTTCCCATCGTATACGCGTCGGGCAAGGACGGCTACGCCCGCCTCGAGCTGGATGACGAAGACACCGACATGGCGCCGCTGCTCGATACGGTGTTGCACCGCGTCCTCCCGCCCGTGGGGGACGTCGACAATCCGTTCCAGATGCTGGTCACCATGCTCGACCACGACAGCTATATCGGGCGCATCGCCGTCGGCCGGATAGCCCACGGCAAGATCACTCCCGGCGAGCCGATCGTACTCGTCAAGCGCGACGGACACCACGAGCGAGGCCGCGTGACGAAGATCCTCAAGTACAAGGGCCTCGTGCGCGCCGAAGCCGACTTGGCCGTGGCGGGCGACATCATCTCGCTGGCCGGTATGGAGAACGTCAAGGTCGGCTCCACGCTCGCCGCACCCGAGAACCCCGAACTGCTGCCGATGGTCGCCATCGACGAGCCGACGATTTCGATGAACTTCTCGCACAGCACGAGCCCCATGTCGGGCAGGGACGGCGGCCGGTTTTTGACGTCGCGGCACATTCGCGAACGCCTCGAGCACGAGGCGATGATCAATGTGGGCATCCGCGTCGAGACGACCCCCGGAGGCGATCGTTTCAAGGTGTCCGGCCGCGGTGAACTGCACCTCTCGATTCTCATCGAAACGATGCGGCGGGAGGGATACGAGATGGAGGTGTCGCGGCCCGAGGTAATCCTCAGGAAAGTCGACGACGAGGTGCTCGAGCCCGTCGAGGAAGTCGTCATCGAGGTCGATCCCGAGTACCAGGGGGCGGTGATGCAGGCGATCGGTGCGCGCAAGGGCGAGGTCGACAAAATCGAAATGAGCACGGTGGGGACGGTCCGCCTCGAGATATATATCGCGTCACGCGCGCTGATCGGCTTTCGCAGCGAATTTCTCACCATGACCCGGGGTACGGGCATCATGTTCCAGAATTTCTACCAGTACCAGAAGTTCAAGGGAGAGATGCCAAAGCGGCAGTCCGGGGTGATGGTGTCGATGTGCGCCGGGAACGCCGTGGCGTACGCTCTGTGGGGACTGCAGGCGAGGGGGGAAATATTCCTCCACCCCGGCGTTGACCTTTACGAGGGGATGATCGTTGGTGTCAACAACAAGGGAAGTGACCTGGTAGTCAATGCCGTGCGCGAGAAAAAGCTCACCAACGTACGCGCGGCCGGATCCGACGACGCCATCCAGCTCACACCTCCGCGGGACATGACCCTGGAGTTCGCGCTCGACTTTATCGCCGACGACGAACTCGTCGAAGTAACGCCCAAGTCCATACGACTCCGCAAACTGCTTCTGAAGGAAAACGACCGCCGCGTGGCCTCGAAGCCGAAGAAAAAAGGCTGATCACAACTATCTCAACGATCGAAGAAGCCTTTCGACTTTTCGCCGAGCGTTTTTTCGAATTGGTCTTTCAAGACGTCGCCTGCCCGGTTTTGCGCGACGGCCTCTGCTGCGTTGCGCGCGAGCGCCATCATGATAATCTTGCCGATCTGGGCCGCCGGCACCCCGCCGGGGCCGCCGACGTCGGTCAGAGTAAATGAAGGCAGAACGACTTCGAACGGATCGACACCGACCGCCGAGCCGTCGCCGGCGATCTTTCCCGCTTCAAATTTGATCGAGCGGACGAGTATCGGTGGGCCCTCGTCACTTACCGAAGCTTCACCGTTCCCCACGGATGATTTCACCACGACGGATTCCGCGTGCTTGCGGATGGCGTCGACGTTGGTTTTGCCGTTCTTGTCGAGCTCGAACAGAATTTCGGGGGCTGCGATGTAGATCGCCTCGATAACGATCGGGTCCTGCGAACGGATCGACTCGACGTCGACGTCGATGGTAACCTCGCCGAGACCGAACACATTGCGGCCGCTGAACCCCGCTGGGTTGGCGATCTCGAGTCCGCTTATGCTGCCGCGGCCTTCCCTGATGCTGATATCGACGCCACCGACGGAAACTTCGGTTCCCGCGACGTGGGTGCCGGCGCGTTCGATTCCGGTGGCGACGAGGGAGTCGAGCTTCGACAGGGTGATAAACACTGTCACCACCGCCAGAACTACGACCACTGCGAGGACGACCAGGATGACGGTTTTTTTCACGGAATCCTCCTCCGGATTTGTTAATCTTCCACTTTCTCGCGACTGATCTGTGCAAACGTTTCCAGGTAATGATCCGGAAGCGGCGCCGCCTTCCGGTTATCGTCGATGAAGATGTGCGTCGTGTACCCTTCGCCAACGAGTTCGAATCCGCCGTCGTCTTCGACCCGGTAGATCTCCGAGCGGATCTTGAATCCCTTTTCCCGGATATCGTCGAAGCACGTCCGGATCTCCAGCAGGTCATCGAAATACGTCGGGGCCGGATATCGGCAGTAGGTTTCGAGTATCGGGATGTCGTAGCGGTAGGGGAGTCCCAGTTCCCGGTACATCTCCATCTTACCCACTTCGAAATACTGCATGAAGCTGCCGTAGTACACGACGCCGGCGGCGTCGGTTTCGCAGTAGCGGGCCCGGATGCGGGTCTTGAACACTTTCATGACATTCCGATCGGTCGGCCGCACCCGTCCCGGTTGGGACGGGCGCGGCAACAGTCCACGTGAGGAGCTACAGTTTCGCAATGATGGCGTCGGCGACCTGGTCGGTCGTCGCGGCACCCTTCTCGATCACGCCGGCGCCTCCCGGCATCTTGAGCATGTCGTACGAGTAGGCCTTGCCCTCGGCGACGACCGTGGTGATCGCGCTCTTGATCCTCTCCGACATCTCCGTTTCGCCGATATGGTCGAGCATCATGCAGGCGCTCAGCACCATGGCGATGGGATTGACGATCGAGGGGTCGAGATTCTCGTACTTGGGCGCGGAACCGTGCGTGGGTTCGAACACGGCGACGTCCTTGCCAATGTTGGCCGAACACGCGAAACCCAGTCCCCCCACGAGTCCTGCGAAACCGTCGGAGACGATGTCGCCGAACATGTTGCCGGCGACGATGACGCCGTAGTCTTCGGGGTTCTTGGTCAACCACATCATCTGGGCGTCGATGTTGGTATTCCACAACTGGATGTCGGGGTAGTCCTTCTGGATCCGGAGGCCGGTCTCGAGCATCATGCCGGAAGTCTCGCGGATGACGTTGGGTTTTTCGCAGATGGTAACGGACTTGTACCCGAACTTCTTGGCGTATTCGAACGCCTCGCCGACAATCCGATTACAGGCGCCCTGGGTAAAGATACGTGTCGATACGGCAAGTTCCTCGCGCGGCGCACCGGCGAATTTCTTGAACTTGGGGTGCGACTTGAGCGCCTCATATACGTTGTCCGGCGGGTTGGTCCACTCGACGCCGCCGTAGAGGCCTTCGGTGTTCTGCCGGAAGATAGTGACGTCGACTTCGGGTTCCTCGAACCCTCCGTCGGCGGAACGACGGATGAAGTTCAGCGGGTTTCCCGGAAACGACTTGCAGGGGCGTATGCAGACGTCCAGGTCGAACGTCTGGCGCAGTCCCACGATCGGACTGTAGTAGACGTATCCTTTGTCGCGCAGCGACGGGTCGAGCTCGGCGTCGGCTTCTTTTTTCGGCTTCGACGTGATGGCACCGAAAAGACCGATCTTGTGCTCTTTGAGGAGTTCGAGTGTCCGGTCGGGAAGGGGGTTACCCTCTTTACACCAGAACTCCCATCCGATGTCGGCGTGGACGTAGTCCGCGTCGAAACCCGCCTTGTCGAGGACGCGGATGGTTGCCGGCAGAACTGTCTTCCCGATCCCGTCGCCGGGCATCGATACGATGGTATATTTTGCCATTTGTGACTCCTGTAAGTGACTGTATCATAACATATTACCGCCAGCGGTTCGAACGCGGGCGGCGCGGATAGCCGGTGAATTAAAAATCGTTTATGGATGAAAGGTAGCAAAAAACCGATGCTGTTTTAAAGACAAAAACAGCGGAAACAAAGATCGATGTGGCGCAGCCGGGGGGCTATTCCATGATTGACTTGTCGGAAGCTGGACGCCGTATTAGTCTCTCCGCAGGATACTGGAAAACATCCCGATACGTCATTCCCTTTAATCTACATTCTTTAAGGTGGTGCGATGAGATTCGGAAAACCTGGCGTTCTGGCGCTACTGGTGTGTTTACTCGCTGTGTTTGTTGCCGGCGCCGCTGATGTCGAGGCTTCGCCTTCGCGCTCAGACGATGCCACGCCGTTTCCGCGCGTACTGGACAGCTACCACGACAAGGACGCCGGCGGGATCTGGCAAATCGTCGTGAATCGTGTTCGCGAAGAACCGTTCAACCTGGTCGCGACGCTGATATTTCTACTCGCGATCGTACATACCTTCCTCACCTCAAAATTCACGGCCATTTCGCACAAGTGGGAACACGAGCACGAACTGAAAGTCACACGCGGCGAGGCCGATCGCGATTCGGTCCACCTGGGGGCGGGGTTCTTCCATTTTCTGGGAGAGGTGGAGGTGGTGTTCGGCCTCTGGGCCGTCGCTCTCGTGTTCGCCATTATCGGGTTTTACGACTGGGGGACCGTCGTCGGGTACATCGGCTCCAGCGTTAACTTCACCGAGCCGGCGTTTGTCGTAGTGATCATGACGCTGGCCGCGACGCGGCCGATCCTGCGGCTGACCGAAGGTATCATCAAGCGCATCGCGAAGTGGTTCGGCGGGACGTTGGCGGCTCTCTGGCTCACCACACTCACCATCGGGCCGCTTCTGGGGTCTTTCATCACAGAGCCGGCCGCCATGACGATCGCGGCCCTGGTTCTGGCGAGAAACTTCTACGAGCTCGACCCGAGTCCGAAATTCATGTACGCCACCATCGGGCTGCTGTTCGTGGATATTTCCGTGGGGGGAACTCTCACCCATTTCGCGGCGCCACCCGTGTTGATGGTGGCGGATGCATGGGACTGGAACATGGCATTCATGCTGAGCCATTTCGGAACCAAGGCAGTGGTCGGCATCATCACAGCGAACGCGCTGTATTTCCTCTTGTTCCGGCGCGAGATCGCGACGATGGAGGAAAAGTTCGCCATTGTCATGCTCAAGGACGATATCCAGGGGCGCTACCTGAAGCGGAGAGATGTCGACGCTCGATTCGACAGGATCGCGGGCGAACTCATCGACGAAAAAGGAACGCTCAAAGCATTCAACGAGGAGATCGGGAAAATCGTGGATGCGGTTCAGGTACGGCTCCGGGAAAAGTACATTCCGGCGCTGTTGGAGCGCGGGATGGACGAAGACCTGGTCAAAGATGCGTGTATCGCGAGATTCGAGGAGATCAAATTGCGGGAGATGCGCCGGCTTTTACCCGGACTCCTGCCGCCGAAGCAGCGCGGTGAGTTTGTCGATCCCGACTGGGATCACAGGGATGACCCGGTTCCGTTCTGGATCACCATCGTGCATGTCCTTTTCATGGTATGGACGATCGTTAACGCGCACAACCCTCCGATGTTTATCCTGGGGATGCTCTTCTTTCTCGGGTTCGCCGAGGTGACCCGTCCGTACCAGAACCGGGTCAACCTCAAGCCGGCCATGCTGGTCGGGTTCTTTCTGGCGGGACTCGTCATACACGGTGGAGTCCAGGGATGGTGGATCGCGCCGATCCTGGGAAGTCTCGCTGAAGTTCCGCTGATGCTGGGCGCGACCATCCTGACGGCGTTCAACGACAACGCGGCGATTACGTTCCTGGCAACGCTCGTGCCGGGATTCACCGATCCGCTCAAGTACGCCGTTGTGGCCGGCGCCGTGACCGGCGGCGGGTTGACGATCATCGCCAACGCGCCCAACCCCGCCGGTGTTTCGCTCCTCAAGAAGTACTTCAAGGACGGCGTGTCGCCGCTCGGCCTGCTGGCGGGTGCGCTGGCCCCGACGGTCATCATGTTTCTCGTGTTCCTGTTGCTCGGATAACCGCGGGAGATGCCGTTATGAAGACTCGAAGGACGTCGGCATCGAGGATGTGACAACACGGGAACTGCGGATGATTGAGTGCGGCTTCGGAGTACATTGTGCGGGCGTCGTGGAACTGGCCGCGCAACAAAACCAGGACAACACCGATGAACAATTTCTGCGTGGGAAAACAATCTCTGCCCCGCTTCGCCCGGGGGATCGGCGCCCTCCTGCTGGCGCTGTTTTTAATGGCGTGGGCTCAGGCGGGCGCCGCGCAGTCGCCGTACGACCTCGAGTCGAAGCGCGAGTGGATTCTGCTCGGGAGTGGTGCCGCGGCGGGCATAACGGCACTGGCAATAATTGAAAACGTCGAGCCCCTCACGAACGAGGAAATCGCGTTACTCAACTTGGACGATATCAACGAGTTCGACCGCTCGGGGGTGGAGCCGTACCGGGATACAGAGGTCGGTGACGCGCTGCTGTACGCGTCATTCGTTCTGCCTTTCACGCTGCTCGTTCCCGTGGAAACCAGGCAGGACTGGAAGACCCTCGGAGTAATGTGGGCGGAAACGGTCCTTTTGAGCGCGGGAATCAACGGCGTCGTAAAGGGCCTGGCGTTGCGCACACGCCCTTACGTTTATGATCCGCAGACGCCCATGGACGAGAAGCTGGACGTAGAGGCTCGCGTCTCGTTTTACTCGGGGCACACGAGTTTGACCGCGGCGAATTGCTTTTTCGTGGCGAAGGTGTTCAACGACTATCTCGACAATTCGGCCGCGAAGGCCGCGATCTGGACGGGCGCGGCATTGTACCCGGCGCTGACGGGGTACCTTCGGCGTGACTCGGGGCACCACTTCCGGACGGATGTGATCACAGGTTACTGTATCGGCGCGCTGGTGGGGTACTTCGTACCCGAACTACACAGGGTAAGAACAACGGACAAACTCTCGTTCTACCCGGTGCCGGTGGAAGGTAGTGTCGGACTCGGTATGCAGGTCGTATTTTGACCGCTTGACCGGATCCTATTCGAGATAAACCGCCTGGAATCTGATAACGGTACCGTCTCCTCCCCGAAGTTCGAGTGATTCTCCGAGAATTTCGTATGTGCTGACTTTTTCCAGCGCCCGAAACAGGGCGGATTCGTCGTCTATATAAGGGCACATGGCCATGGTGGACGCGAGCTGCCCGAACTTCAGCGTGCCGTCCCCGGTCTCGTAGCTCCCGAAGAACTGATTGCACCCCGCGAAACCCCTGACCTGTGATTCTGCCAGCTCCAGCAACATGTGGACCTCCCGCTGGTCCGCATGAGTTCCGACGGTATCACCCGCAACGGATACAAGTTTCCAGTAAGTGTTGACGAGCGGAGTCTCGACCGTGTTCGACTGGCAGGTTTCTCCCGGCCATGCGTTGCGAAAGCGCTCCACGACGAGGGACTTCACCTTCTTGTTTCCTTCCATGGCGGGCCGGTCCGCGATGAAACCATCGACGGTAATCAGAACGGAAGCCGCGGGTGCAGGGGATACGGAGAGATAGGCCCTTTCCAGCGCGGCATGGTCGCCTTCGTGGGCGACGGGCACCCGGTCGCCGGTTGCGCAGTCCGTAAAAATTCCTGCATCGGCCATATAGGTAAACATTCCGACCATTGGTTGCGTTGATTCGGACGCCGGGGTGGCTTCGTCTTCGGAATCACCGGCGCACCCGGCGAACAACAGGACGGCGGCCAGCGCAAACGCCATCCATGGGATGAAACGAGGGGTCAGAGACATCACAAATCCGCCTTTCGATCGGTTCGAGGCAGTTCAATCGTTGAACCGGTCGTCGCCTACCCGAGGAAGAGCCCGACGGAGACGAGGACGGGCGTGAGAATATTGATCACCACGTTCATCATCATGACCGGTACCAGCTTCTCGATGTTGTCGGCGTGACGTCTAGCACCGATCGCCGTGGGAATGGCCAGCGCCAGCGTCGCCAGCCCGAGCAGGCTCCATCGTGGCAGCAATTCGAAGAAGACACCTGCGACGATCGACGCGTATGCCAGCGCCAGAAAAGCCGCGTAGACCAGGCTGCTGGCCCGGACGCCGATGACGATGGGCAGGGTGCGGCGGCCGACGCTCTCGTCGGCTTCGACGTCGGGAAACTGGTTGAGAAGTAACAGGTCATTGACGAGGAAGAACGGCACGCACGACGCAACGAACGCGGTCCACGTGTAATTGCCCGTGAGGACAAAGCCGGTACCCATCACCATGGCCGTGCCGAATCCGATTCCCGGCGCCAGCAGGCAAAGCAGGGGGAAACGCGTGATCCAGGGCGTGTAAGCGAGTACGACCACGACTCCCAGTGCGCCCAGGGGCAGCAGCGCCCATCCCCGGACCAGAAAAAAATATGTACCCGCCGCGCAAACCATCGCCAGCGCGACCACAGCCATCACAAGGCCGCCTCGCGCAAGTTCCGGCCGAGCGGGCAGCGTACCGCTCCCGCCGCTGAACGGAGTGCGCCGCGTCTTGAAGTCGAGGCCGCTCCTGTAGTCGAAATATTCGTTGAATGCGTTGACGCTGATGTGGGCGGCAAGGGCGCCGACGAGCGCGATGGCAAAGTGCAGCGCGCTGACGTTGTCCGAAGTCCACACGGCGGTGCCGAGCCCGAGGACGACGCAAGCCGGCGTGAGAACGAGGAACGGGGCGCGCATTGGCCCGGGATGAAAAACTGGTTTGTCCATGACAACTCTCGTATCTGGTATAGCGCATTGCACGATCTGGATGCAATGGTAGAATTTTCCGGGGCGCGGGTGTGAATCGAAGTGGCTCAGATCGCCGCTGCACTAGCGGTCGAGGGCGACGATCCTACCCGACGCGGCCGCCAGATAAGCGGTGACCGAATCGCTCCACCCATTGCCCCGGTTGACCTGGACTTCGATGGCGAGGAACGAATGTGACCCGTCGAGGTGGGTGAGCGCGCCGGCGGCCGGGCCCGAGGCGAGCGGGATACTCGTCGAGGACTTTTCTTCCCATTCCGTGCGGCTCTCGCCCATGGTGCCGCGCCCGGCGTCGACCATCGCAAACCGGACGCGATATGTTGCCGGCATCCCGGGATAAACGCGGTAGTCGACGCCAAGGTCGGTGAACTCCACCACGCCGCCGTTCACCCGGAAAAAGTCGAGCGGCGTGACGCGGTCGAAGAAATACCGGACGATCCTGTTCCGGTTCGCTTTGAGGACGGCCGCGATGTGCCCGGCGGCTCCGGGCTCGCGATACCCGCCTTCAGCTACGATCGCGTCGATATGCCCGTCGCGGAACGCCCCCACGATCTTGGCGGCCCAGTAGGCGTCGCGCCGGGTGGTGTTGGCGAAGGCGCTGTTGGGCTGGAGCGGGTTGAATGCGCCGGGATCGAAGTAGGTGCTGTCGAAATAGCCGACCTCGTGAAAACCGTGCAGGGTACGTTTACGCCAGTCGTCCTCGGACATCCCCAGTGTCACCGCGCGGCGGGTCATGGCGGTGACGTCGAAGCCGAACTCGAAGCCGTAACGCGGGTTGGGTCCGCCGGCGGCGGCGCCGAGCGTGCTGGCGAAGTCGATGAGGTGGTGCTTCACGAAGCGTGAGCCATTCTCCTCTACGTACATGTCGAGTGTGTTGTGCTGCTTGACGTCGAAGTGGTTCAGCCAGGCGGCGAACACGTAGAGGCCGCGGAGTTCGCGCCGGTTCCAGTGGTCGACCGTGTCGTTGGGGTCGTCTTTGCGCCGTGCGCGGTAGTCGAACGGCCCGATCGGCCTGCCGCTGAGAAACCTGCTCGACAGGGCGATCCATTCGACGCCATCCGGCCTGTCGACGCGGGCGAGGATAGAGTCGACGTCGGCTTCCGTCATCGGCCGCTTGACGCCGTCTTCCTTGATTTTCGCGTCCTTGCCCACGACGATGTCGCCGCGGCGAAACGTCACCGCCGCGTCTTCGGGGACGTGGTATCCCGCCGCGTGAAAAATCCGGCTCGAGATCACGTCGGCCGCCGTCGTCATGTTGAGAAACCCCTTCGGGTCGAACTTGATCAGGTAGATGTCGCCGCGGGCGTCGCGGATGTTGAATCCCGGCGAGACGCCCTCGGTCTTGGCGCTCACAACGACCCACTTCCCGCTGCGGTCGGGCCCTGTTCCTTCACCCGGCCCCTTCGCTGCATCCCGGGGCGTCATCGGAAAAATGCCGATCCGGTTGGTAAACCACGTCGAGTTGGGTACTTCGTCGAGAGAGTTGATGTTACCCGCCGGCTTCACCTGGTCGCCGCCGAAAAGCTTGCCGAAGTTGCGCACGAGGCGGACGGGATCGGTCCAACGCTCGCGCGGCCACCCCCACGAGTCGTCGAAGTAGTCCCACGCGATGCTGGGCTCACGCTCTGCCGGTATCTCGATGTCGTGCCGGTCGTCCTCGTACCAGACGACCGGCGCATCGCGGAGCGGCCGTCCGTCGGAAGCGATCGACGGCCCCGCGCCCGCGGTGAGCACCAGAAATACGAATATGCCGGCGTTACGTCGCATGGAGATCAATGAATAAGGGTTTCCTCGCGGCCCTGAAAAAGCACATCCCGGGAGTACTGAAACAGTTGCTTTGTCGACAGTCGGAACTGGAAACCTTCGTCACCCCAGACGAACTCCATGTTACCGATATATAAATGACTCATGAAGGCACGAAACCCGAAACCGTATGAATACGTCAGATTGTCGATCTGTAACTCGGACTTTTCGCTGAACACCTGGCCGATATCGGTGAGCAGAACCGTGTCGATTCCGAAACCGCCTTTTTTCTTGTCGGCAATGAACGGAAACCGGTATTCGACATCGACGCCCGTGATGCCCAGGTCCCGCCAGCGGCCGGTGTCGAAGGCGCGGAACATGTCGGGTATTTCGTTGATAAACATGCGCTGGAAGGGAATCGGGGCGCTGCCGGTGTCGTCGATGAAGTTCAGGTAACCGCGTAGCGCGAGCGCGCGTCCCGTGAACCAGAGCGGAACGAATTG
Source organism: uncultured bacterium (assembly GCA_965371015.1). Taxonomy (GTDB): domain Bacteria; phylum Krumholzibacteriota; class Krumholzibacteriia; order WVZY01; family JAKEHA01; genus CBDUWU01. The sequence continues at coordinate 24,110 of CBDUWU010000005.1, forward strand.
CTGGAGCTCGAATCGATAGGCGGTAAAGGAAATGTCGTTGGTGTTGGTGGCGGCAAATCCCCCGACGGTGACGCCCGCCATCGTCCCCCCCTGAGGGTCGCCCGTTCCGGTGGTTGAATTATAGACCCACGCGACGCGGGCGAGAATGCCGTTGGAGGCCTCCCCGAAACCCGGCACGTTGTCGCCGTATTTCTCTTGTATGGTGGGACGGTTACCGGCTTCCGGCAGCCGAGCGTCGATCGAGGAGTAGGTGCTCGTCAGGGCGACGAACTGGTGCTCAAAAAAACGCCGCCGCACGATCACACCCGCCCAGACCCTTTCGTCCTTGTAGTAAGCGAGCCCGTCGGTAGTCGTGTTGGGTCCGATGCCGTAGACCTCGAGGTTGGGCATCAGCTTGTATCCCACGCCGACCTGCGCCGACCAACGGCCGTCCTTGTTGAAGATCGCGCCGGCGGTGTACTTCTGCCATTTTTTTGTCGAATACATGCCGCGAATGCGGGCAAGACTGTTCGGAAAACCGGCCGGCACATAGAAATTGAGCCCGAGCCCGAACCCTTCCTGTTGGCTCCAGGCGAACGACGGAACGACGCCTTTCGGTACAGGGACGAGTGATATGAAGCGAAAAAGATCTCGGCTGTCGGCCCAGATGACGCCTTTTCCGACCCCTTCGCGCATCCATCGAAGCGGGTAGTTGATGGCGGCGTAGGGGACGTAGAGGGGCCACTCCCACGCGGATCGACTCCGATTGGCGAAAGCGGCGGTGACCGAGTCCGCCGGCGCCGGAAATTCACCCCAGGCGCTCGTGGTGAGGGAATCCACGGTGGGTGACGTGGGTGGTGCGGCCGGGGCCGCCGAACCGGTTCCCGCGAGGCCGGTCAGGCCGGCCACGCAGGCCAACCATATTATAATGAGCATATTGTGACGGTTCGAATTCATGACGACAGACAACATCATACACTCGCCGGTAGAGCGTGTCACCGGCTTTGCCGCCAGACGATTTGCAAGCGGGAGAAGAAGGCAATTATAGCCGATTGTCCATTATAGCCGGCCCGCAGCCGGTGAATATAGGACAAAAAACCCTTTTCATGGATTCTGTGGTTGCATATAGTTATGCCACCTTATCATCCGGTTGAAATTCGCTTAACCCGAAAAACTGCAAGGAGCCAGTGACTGCATGGGTGTGTTCTTAGGCATCGACGTTGGGACCGTGAGCCTCAAGGTGGCGGCGGTTGGAGACGATGGGGCGCTGGAGTTGCTCCGGGCGGCCTCGGCGCTGGAGGATCTGTTCTTCCGGCCGCCTGGAGACGAGCTGTCGAATCCGAATCTTGCCTCGAGACTTCTCGTGACGCACTACACGAGGATAAAGGGCGATCCAGTCCGTGCGACCGGAGAATTGCTTCGCCGCGTCGTCGATTCGCTCTCTCCCGAGCATATCGATGGCGTTCGGGTCTGCGGCTCCGGCGGCAAGCTGATCGGCGAACTGCTCGAAGTCAACTACGAGAACGATTTTCGCGCGATTGCCCGCGGTGTAGGCGAATTGTATCCGCACGTGCGTACGATACTGGAGATGGGCGGCCAGAACTCGAAGTACATCCTCGTGGAACGGGACCTGGAAACCGAGCGGGTAGGTATCGCCGACTACGAGAAAAGCGGCGATTGTGCCGCCGGAACGGGTTCGTTCATCGACCAGCAGGCCGTGAGGCTCAAGTTCCAGGTCGAAGAAATCGGCGCCGTGGTTGACGCCGTCGAAAAGAGCGCCAAGATCGCCGGCCGATGCTCCGTATTCGCGAAATCCGACATGATTCACGCCCAGCAGAAGGGCTACAGCCCCGCCGAAATCCTCAAAGGTCTCTGCGAAGCAGTGGCGCGAAACTTCAAGAGCAGCGTCATCAAGGGACGGAAACTGGAAAAGCCCGCCGTCTTCGTCGGCGGAGTCGCAGCCAACAGCGGTGTGGCCCAGGCGATGCGGGAGACGTTCCGCATGGACGCCGACGAAATGTTCGTGCCGGAATACCACGCGTGGCTGGGCGCCGTCGGCGCCGCTCTCGCCGAGCGTGACGCCATGAAAAAGTCAGGCTGTCCCGATATCGACGCTCTTTTTCGTCAAGGCGGGGCGGGCGACGGCGCGTTCCCGGTGAGCGATCAACTGTCGATGGAGAACGTCGTCGAGCTGCGCGACGAGGTGCGGCCCCGGATACTGAACGGGGACGGCACCGTGGTCGACGCGTATATGGGAATCGATATCGGCTCGGTGAGCACCAATGTGGCTTTGATCGACGAAGAAGGCAGCATGATCAAGGCAATCTACACCCGGACGGAAGGCCGCCCGATCGAAGTGGTCGACCGTTGCCTCAAGGAAGTGGAAGCCGAACTGGGAGACAGGGTCAATATCATCGGAGTGGGGACAACCGGGTCGGGACGAGAATTGATCGGCGAACTGGTCGGTGCCGACACCGTCAACGATGAGATTACCGCGCACAAAACCGGCGCCGAGTTCATCGCCGCGACCATGCTTGACGAGCAGCCCGATACGATCTTCGAGATCGGCGGCCAGGATTCCAAATATATCAGCATCGAAAACGGCGTCGTTGTGGATTTTACCATGAACGAAGCGTGTGCCGCGGGGACGGGGTCATTCCTCGAGGAGCGGGCGGAAGAACTGGGGATTTCGATCAAGGGCGAGTTTGCCGAAATGGCCCTGTCGTCACCGGCGCCGGTAAGACTGGGCGAGAGGTGCACCGTCTTCATGCAGCAGGACGTGGCGGCTTACCAGCAGCGCGGTGCGGACAAGCCGGGGCTTACCGCCGGGCTGGCCTACTCGATCGTGTTCAACTATCTCAACCGGGTGGTGCGCGGCCGCAAGATCGGCGACGTCATCTTTTTCCAGGGCGGGACGGCGTACAACGATGCCATCGCCGCAGCGTTCGCCAAGGTGCTCGGCAAGAAGGTCATCGTGCCGCCGTATAACGGCGTAATCGGCGCGGTGGGGGCGGCCTTACTGGCGCACGAAAAAGCCGCTGTTTTGAAAAAACCCTCGAGCTTTCGCGGTTACAGCCTGGAGAATGTCGACTACACTCTCCGCGAGTTCACCTGCAAGGCGTGTTCGAACTTCTGCAACATGCAGGAATTCACGGTGGAAGGTGAGAAAACATACTGGGGTGACCAGTGTTCGGATAAGTTCCGGCGCAAGCAGGTGAGCGAAAAGAAACCGGTGGTCGAAGACCTGCTGGGACTCCGTCGGGAGATGCTCTACGAATCCTACAACCCCGAAGTGGCCGGAAAGGCGACGATCGGAATACCGAAGGGGCTTTATGCCTGGGAGCAGTTTCCGTTCTGGAACGAGTTCTTTCGCTCGCTGGGCTACTGCGTAAAACTCTCGGACGAGACCAATTCGCGCATCATCCGCTGGGGCATCGAGGCGTCGGTCGCCGAGCCGTGTCTGCCCATCCAGGCGTATCATGGCCATGTGCGACAGCTGCTGAACGACGACGTCGACTGGGTGTTCATTCCCAACATGATCAACGCGGCGACGCCGTACCCCGAGGTCAACAGTTACTACTGTCCGTGGGGGCAGACGATGCCGTTTGTCGTCAAAAACGCGCCCGCCCTGGCGTTCGGGGTGGAGAAGGTACTCTGCCCGCCGATCCGCTTCCGCGATGGCCGCAAGGCGGTGACAAAGGAACTCGCTGCCTGCATGAAACCGCTGGGAGACAAGCGCGGCGCCGTCGCGGCGGCCGTGGAGTCCGCTTACAAGAGGCAGAAGGAATTCGATGCCGCGCTGCTGCAGGCGGGTAGTGCGGCGCTGGATACGATTTCAAAGACGAACGAGATCGGCATTGTTCTCGTCGGCCGCGTCTACAACATGTACGACCGGGGAATGACGCTGGATATCGGCAACAAGTTGCGGGATTACTACGGCGTCAACGTTATTCCGATGGACATGCTCCCCGTCGACGAGGAAGACATCACCGACATCAACGACAATATGTACTGGAACTACGGGCGCAAGATTCTGGCGGCGGCCCGGATCGTCGGCCGTTACCCGAACTTGCACATCATTTACCTGACCAACTTCAAGTGCGGACCCGACTCCTACATCAAGCACTTCGTCGTCAAAGCGTCTGGAAAGCCGTTTTTGACGCTGCAGTTCGACGGGCACGGTAACGACGCCGGGTACATCACGCGCTGCGAGGCATATCTCGACAGCAAGGGCGCGCTCCGGTGGTGGGCGAAAGCCGGCAAGAAGTTCGACTATCCGTCGCGGGACAGGGAATCCGTCGAGGAGCAGGCGGTATAATGGAAGCATCGAACAGCAGAAATGCGAAGTCGACGCAGTCGGCGAAGTCGACGCAGTCGGCGAAGTCGGGCAGCCTCGAAGGCCGCAAACTGTACATTCCGCGGATGAGCGTGGAAGGTTCTACGGCGTTCGCCGCGGCGTTCCGCGCTTATGGCGTAGACGGACAGCTCGTCCCCGAAGGCGACGCTAAATCGCTCGAGCTGGCACGGCAGTATACGATCGGCGAGGAGTGTTTTCCGGAGATCGTGACACTGGGGGCGTTTCTCAAGGTCGTCGAGGACCGCGAATTCGACCCGGACAAAACGGCGTTTCTTCTGCCGACGGCCAACGGTCCCTGCCGTTTCGGCCAGTACCGCCAGGTGATGCAGGAAGTGCTGTCGCAAAAGGGCCTCGACGACGTAATGGTCATTTCACCGACGAGTGCCAATGGTTACGAGGGGATGGGCGAATACGCCGGCGAGCTTTCCCGGCTCGCCTGGTGGGCGCTGGTATGCGGCGACGCTATCCGGAAACTGCTCCTGCAGACGCGGCCCTACGAAACGAACCCGGGAGATACCGACAGAGTTCATGACGAAAGTCTCGACGCCGTCTGCGGCGTGATCGAACGCAGCGATATCGACCTCAAGGCCAAGTTCCCGAAGATGGTCGAGGTCGTGGAACAGATCACCGGGCGGTTCTCCGCGATACCGGCGGACTACACAAAAGACAGACCTCTTGTTGGCGTAATCGGTGAAATTTACTGCCGCCTGGACAACTTCGCCAACTCGAGTCTGATCCGGCGCATCGAGCGGTTTGGGGGCGAGGCCTGGCTCGCGCCGATTACCGAGTGGTTCTGGTATACCAACTTCATGCACAAACACGACCTCAAACTGGCCGGGCGCAGGTTTTCGGGCGAGATGCTCGGCGTCATCATCAAGAACAAGTTCCAGCTCAACGACGAGCACAAATTGCTCGCCCCGATGCACGCCCGTTTCGAGGGATACGACGAACCCGAGAGCATCGCCAGAATGCTCGAGCCGGCGAAGCCCTACCTGCCGTACTGGGGCTCGCTCGGTGAGATGGTGCTCAACGTCGGCGGCTCCATCCACATGTACGAAGCCGGGGCCGACGGGATCGTCGACATCAGTCCGTTTACGTGCATGAACGGGATCATTTCGGAAGCCGTCTACCCCAAGGTGAGCGAAGACCACGAAAACATGCCCATCCGGATATTCTACTTCGACGGTACCGAAGGTGATTACGACCGGGATGTCGAGATCTTTCTCGAGCTGGCGTCGACGTACAAACGACGCAAGAAAAAGACCCGCCGCTACCCGGCGCACTTTTCTTCCTGACGGCAGTCAAACCGCTCCACGAATTGTCTTCGGTTGCGCTGAGAGGCGGCCGAGCGTATAGTCATAGCTCGCAAACGGGCTCAACAATCGTAATACGTCCAAAAGGGAGTCGAACATGAAATTCGCAACCAAGGTCGTCCGGGCGGGTATCTCGCCCGACCCCGTTACGGGCGCCATCGTGCCGCCGATATACGAGACATCGACCTATGTCCTCGAAGAGGTCGGGAAGAACAAGGGATTCGATTACACGCGGGCGTCGAACCCGACGCGCGCCGTCCTGGAGGCGAACCTCGCCGCGCTGGATAGCGGAAAGTACTGCGTCTCGTTCGCGTCGGGACTCTCCACCGTCGACGCCGTGACGCGGCTCCTGTCAGCCGGCGACCACATGGTCAGCACGGACGACGTCTACGGAGGCGTGTATCGCCAGTTCCAGCAGATACACACACGCTTCAACCTGTCGTTTACTTTCGTGGATTCATGCGATCCCGAGAACGTCGAGAGGGCGATCCAGCCCAACACGAAAATGATCTGGATCGAGACGCCGACGAATCCGCTGTTAAAGGTGACCGACCTGGAAGCGATGGTCAAGATTGGCAAGAAGCACGGCATCCCCGTGGGCGTCGACCCGACATTCGCAACGCCGGCGCTGTTGAGACCCCTGGAATTCGGCGTCGACCTGGTGGTGCACAGTACGACCAAGTACCTGAGCGGGCACAACCAGATCATCGGCGGTGCCGTGGTCACGAACAGCAAAGACTATTTCGAAAAGCTGAAGTTCATGCAGAAGAGCATCGGCGCCGTGTCGAGTCCCTTCGACTGCTGGCTGACGCTCATGGGGGTAAAGACCCTGGACGTCCGGATGGCGCGCCACTGCGCCAACGGTATGGCGGTGGCGCGTTTTCTCGAGGAGCACCCGGGTGTTGCCCGGGTCATCTACCCGGGCCTCGCCAGCCACGCGCAGCACGACATCGCGAAGCGTCAGATGTCGGATTTCAGCGGTATGGTGACCTTCGAACTCAAGGGCGGAATCGAAGCCGGCCGCACCCTGATGAACAGCGTCGAGATGTGCTACCTCGCCGAGAGTCTCGGGTCGGTGGAGACGATGGTCACCCACCCGGCGACGATGACGCACGCCGACATTCCCAGGGAAGAGCGAGAGGCGCGCGGTCTCACCGACGGGCTGGTGCGCATATCGGTCGGCATCGAAGATCCGGCGGACATCATCGCCGACCTCGAGCAGGCGCTCGTCAAAGCGGGTTGACCGCCCCGCTGACAGGATATCGACTCGAGACCAGGTTGGTGAATATCCAGGACAAAGCCCCCGGCGGCCTGCGCTACATGGTCGCCGCCGCGTTTTTTTTCAGCCTGATGAGCTTGTTCGTCAAGCTCGCGGGCCAGCGGCTGCCCGCCGTGGAGATCGTATTTTTCCGCAGCGTGGTGATGCTGGTGATCTCGACAATTCTGGTGCGCCACGCGCGGATACCGGTGTGGGGAACCAATCGCCGGCTGCTCGTGCTGCGTGGATCGCTCGGATTCTGCGCGCTTCTGTGCTTTTTCTACGCGGTGACGAAGCTTCCGCTCGCGGACGTCACCGTTATCCACTTCACCAACCCCGTGTTCACCGCTCTGCTGGCGTCTTTGCTGCTGTCGGAATCCATGAGCAGACGCGAAGTCGCGGGCCTTGCATTGTGTCTCGTCGGGGTCGCGTTCGTGGCGCGGCCTTCGTTCCTGTTCGGCCAGTGGGCCGGAGATCTCGACCTCACGGTCGTTGCCATCGCGATGGTCGCGTCGGTATTCTCCGCCGGGGCGTATACGACGATTCGCAAACTCCGCGCCACCGAACACCTTCTCGTCATCGTCTTCTATTTTTCCCTCGTTTCCGCCGTCGCCTCGGTTCCGCTCACGCTGAAATCCTTTTTGTGGCCGACGCCATCCGAATGGGGCCTGTTGCTCAGCGTCGGGGTGCTGACACAAACGGCGCAGCTGTTTCTGACCCGGGGACTCATGCGCGAACGGGCGGGACGGGCAATGTCGGTCAGTTACGTCCAGGTGTTGTTCGCCGCCCTGTGGGGGTTCCTCTTCTTCGGCAATCGTCCCACGCTGCTGACCGCCGCGGGTGCCCTCCTCGTTCTCGCCGGCACGATCGCCGTCGCGCGGCGGGCGTGAGGCCGGCCCGTGAGGCCGGCCCGCAAGGCCGGTCCGTGAGGCCGGTCCGTCGGCCCCCCGTGGAAAACGTGCCTTCCCTTGCGGGAGAGGCGCGTTTGTCGTAATGTTGAAAATCCGGCCCCCGGTGTGGTAGTCTCTGGACGGCGATGCGGCCGGTTCCGGCCCGTACAATCAACCCAGAATGCCAGAAATACCAGAGGTCTCATCATGAGCAGTGGTCTCGACAGGGAAACACTCGATATGACGGTTTCAGCGATCAAGCAGATCTGCGAGAAAGAGTTACCCGACGCCAAAGTTCTCGAACTCGACGAAAAAAACGAATTCCCGGTCGATCTGGTTCGGGAGATGTGCGGCAGCCTCGGCATCCAGCTCCTGTTCATCCCCGAGGAGTACGGCGGCATGGGAGGCGGTGCGTGGGATGTGTACAAGGTCTGCGAGGAACTCGGGCGCGTCGATCTCGGAGTCGCTACCGGGGTGCTCGCCACCTTTCTCGGCGCCGACCCCATCGTGTGGGGGGGAACCGACGAACAGAAGGAGCACTGGCTCACCAGAATCGGCGAGGACAACCTGCTCATGGCCTACGGTGCCACCGAACCCGAAGCGGGGAGCGACCTGGCCGCTCTGCGGACGATTGCCGAACCCGTCGAAGAGGACGGGAAGGTCATAGGGTACAAGATCAACGGTAACAAGATGTGGATCTCGAACGGCGGCTACGCGGACCTCTATACCGTTCTGGCGGCCGCCCCCGGCGGTCCCAGCTGGTTCGTCGTCGAGAAGGGAGCCGAGGGCCTCGAACCGGGAAAACACGAGGACAAGCACGGGATTCGCTCGAGCAACACAGCCGCGCTCGCGTTCGACGACGTTTATGTCGACGCAGACCGCCTCCTCGGCCTCGAGGAAGGCCAGGGGCTCATCCAGGCGCAGCTCGTATTCGGTTACACCCGTCTGATGGTCGCCGCGTTCGGACTCGGTGGCGGCTGGGCCGCGCTCGACAGGGCGATCCCGTACTCCACCACCCGGATCCAGGCGGGCGGCCCGCTGTCCGAAAAAACAGGGTACACGCACAAGCTCATCGTGCCGCACGCCGTGCGCCTCGAAGCGGCGCGTGCGTACGTCGAAGAAACGGCGGAGCGCATTGACTCCGGGGAAGGCGCCCTCAACACCGAAGGCGCCATCGCCAAATACCTCGCCACCGAGGCTGGTTGTGACGCTGCCGAGGCGGCCATCCAGGCGCTGGGCGGTTACGGGTACTCGCGCGAGTACATGGTGGAGAAGTACAAACGCGACGTCCGGATCACGACGATCTACGAGGGCACGTCGGAGATAATGGAAATGACGATCAGCCGCGACCGGTGGCAGCTCCACCTCAAGACACGCGGCGAGCACTACCACGAAAAGGCTCGCAAGATGGAAGCCCTCCACGCGGAACACGCGGCTGTCGGTGCCAACGCGGCCGCGCTCGCCCTCCACGCGCTGGCGGAAGTGATGGAGCGCGCGCGGGTCAAGCGCCTCACGAGGAACCAGCACATCCTCTTCCGGCTCGGAGAGATGGTCGCCCGGGTGGAGGGGGCCGAGACATTCTCGCGCCGGGCGGCCGCCGCCGCGCAGGACCAGCTCAGCCCCAAGGCCGACACACGCTTCGATGCCGGAGCGCTCGCCGCTATGAGCCGGGTCTACGCGAGGGAAGCGGCCATGAAGGTCGGCGAGGCAGGTATGATGTGGTTGTGCGGCGCCGACGGCGTGACGGACGCCGAGATCGGCGAATTCGAGCAGAAACTCCGTCTGTCGGATATCCACCGTTCGCAGACGGCACTGCTGGCGGATATGGATCAGGTCGCAGACGCGCTTTATGATAGATAGTTGCAACGTGAATAACCACAACCGGATACGCGTAACACTTAAAGAGGGATGGAAGGAATGAGAGACAGGGCACGGACAGCGGTAGCGATCGTAGGCGTCGGCGCCGTCATGCCGGACGCGGTGGATGCCCCCGCGTTCTGGGATAACATCAAAAACGGCCGGGACAGTGTCACCGAGGTGCCGCCCGACCGATGGGATCCGGCCTTGTATTACGATCCCGACCCCAAAGCTCTGGACATGACCTACTCGAAGATCGGTGGCTGGGTGAAAGAGTACGACTGGAACCCCCTGGCCTGGAAACTACCCATCCCCCCGAAGGTCAGCGACTTGATGGACCGGACGCAGAAGTGGGGCGTGATGGCGGCGCGCGAGGCGCTCAACGACTACGGATATCCCGGCCGTCCGCTCGACACCGAGCGCACAGCCGTCATCCTCGGCGTCGCCATGGGCGGCGACCAGCACCTCTTCACGGCGGCGCGCGCGCTGTTTCCCGAAGTGGCCAGCGCCATGGGCGACTCCCCGAATTTCGCCAGCCTTCCCGCCGACGTACGCAAGGCTATTATCGAAGAGACCCGGTCGGGCGTGCAGTCGCGCTTTCCCGACATCAACGAGGACACGATGCCCGGTGAGCTGGCCAATATTGTGTCCGGGAGAATCGCGGCGCTCTTTAACTTCCGTGGTCCCAACTTTACGGCCGACGCCGCCTGCGCATCGGCTATGGCCGCCTTCTCAGCCGCGATCGAAGGCCTCGAAAAGGGCGATTTCGATTCAGTGATCTCCGGCGGCGTCGACTCCAATATGGCGCCGTCGATATTCGTGAAATTCTGCAAAATAGGCGCACTTTCCGCCACCGGGTCGCGTCCCTACGCCGAAGGCGCTGACGGGTTTGTGATGGGCGAAGGCGCGGCGCTCTTCCTCATGAAACGCCTCGAGGATGCCGAGCGCGACGGAGACGAGATCTATGCGGTGGTCCGTGGTGTCGGCGGAGCCAGCGACGGCAAGGGAAAGGGAATCACCGCCCCCAACCCGATCGGCCAGAAACTGGCCGTACATCGGGGCTGGATCAATGCCGGGCTGGTCCCGAAACCGGGCGACCTGATCGAAGGGCACGGCACTTCCACGGCGGTCGGAGACGCGGCCGAACTGATGAGCCTCTCAGAGGCGTTCAAGGAATTCGGGCTGCCACACCAGGCGGTCCCGATTGGCTCGGTAAAGTCCAACATCGGTCACCTCAAGGGCGGCGCCGGGGCGGCCGGTGTTTTCAAGGCCACGATGTCGCTCCGCGACAAATTATTGGCGCCGAGCATCAACTTTCACAAACCGAATCCCGGCCTCGACTGGTCGACTAGTCCGTTCTACGTCAATACGGAACTGCGCGAATGGGAACCGAATGAAGATGGCGTCAGGCGGGTCGGCGTCAGCGCATTTGGCTTCGGTGGTACCAATTTCCACACCGTTCTCGAAGAGTACATCCCCGGACGGATCAAAAAGGAAGAAAGAGTGATGATGTCGGTCGGCCAGAAGTGGGACGGCGCCGGCGCGGCCGTCAAAAAGCCGCTCCGCGGTGCTGTTGTGATCGGAGACATCAACGAGACGGCGATCAGAAAGCGCCTCGAAGAGGTGAAGCGCGATGCCGAAGCGGGGTTCGCGCCGCCGGTCGAGGCCCCGCTGGAAGCCGACCTCCGCGCCCCCGTCCGTCTGGCGATCGACTACGGAGATGCCGCCGAGCTCGTCGACAAGGCCACGCAGGCGCTGACGGCGATCGACGAGGACCAGCCGGGACGATGGAAGGCGCTGAGGGCCAAGGGAATCCACATCGGCAGAGGTCCGGCACAGAAGGTAGCGTTTCTTTTTACGGGACAGGGGTCGCAGTACGTCAACATGCTGCGCGGGCTGATGGACGTCGAACCGATCATCGTCGACGCCTATGCCGAAGCCGACCGCGAGATGAAGCCCTACCTCGACAAGCCGCTTTCCGAATACATCTTCGTCGACGACTCCGACGAAACAGTCGTCCAGGAGGCGACGGAAGCCCTCACGCAGACCGAGATCACACAACCGGCCGTGCTCGCCACCGAAACGGCGCTCGCGCGTATGCTCGCAACGTACGGCGTAAAGGCCGACATGGTGATGGGGCACAGCCTCGGCGAATACGGCGCCCTCGTTGCTGCCGGCGCGATGCCGTTCAACAAGGGGCTGTACGCGGTCAGTGCGCGCGGCGGGGCGATGACGCGGGCGTCCAAAGGTGACAACGGACAGATGGCGGCGGCGTGGGGCCCGGTCGAGGAGATCCAGAAGATCCTCGACACGGTGGATGGTTACGTGGTCGTTGCCAACATCAACAGCAATAAGGAAGCGGTGATCGGTGGGGCCAGCGACGCCGTCCAGGAGGCGATGGTCAAGATCAAGGAGGCCGGGTTTACGGTGACCCAGCTCCAGGTCAGCCACGCGTTCCACACCGAGATCGTGGCCGAGGCGGCCGAATCGCTCGTCGGCATTCTGAAGAAGGCGGAGTTGAAGTCGCCCCGGATTCCGATCGTTGCCAACATCACCGGAGAATTCTACCCGACGGGCGAGGGGGTTGAAGATACGATGGTCGACTACCTGGCGCGCCAGGTGGCATCGCCGGTGCAGTTCGTCAAGGGGCTCAACACCCTGTACGACAACGGTGCCCGCGTGTTCATCGAGCTCGGGCCCAAGCGGGCGCTCTACGGTTTTGCCAGCGATGTGGTCGGCGGACGTGACGACGTGATCACACTTTTTACCAACCATCCACGGATCGGGGACATCCCGTCATTCAACCAGGCGCTCTGCGGGCTCTACGCCGCCGGCCTGGGAGTCGGACGCCCGGCGGCGGCCGAAGAAACTGTGCGCCCTGTGGCCGCAGCACCCGCTTCGCGGGCCGCGGCGTCAACGCCCTTCCGGCCCACGGCCGCCAAGGCGACGAGACCCCCTGCCGGCGAAGACAAGCACGTGCGCCTGGGGAAGATGTTCACCGATTTTCTCGATCAGGCGTTCGACGTGTACACGGACGGCGGGTCGCGGCCGTCCGCCCCGGCCATCGGTGGCACCGGCGGAGTGATGATTACCGGGGTTTCGCTCGGCCTGCCCGGAGTCGAACGGGTATTCGACGACCGGAATATCGAGCGGATTTTTGCCGGCGAAGTCTTCATCAAACCGATCGTGAACGAAATACGCGAGTTGATGGCGGACAAGCATATCACCCGCCTCCTCAAATCGAAAGACGGCGAAGCCAGCTTCCAGAACATCAACAGCTCTGCCGACGTTCTCAAGCTGGCGGCGCGCGGCGATGAGGTCGATCTTGTCGGGGACTTCGGTTTTCCCGCGGACCGGATCTCCGCGCTCGATGTGGTGACCCGTCTCGCCATCGCGGCCGGAATCGACGCATTGCGCGACGCCGGCATCCCGCTGGTGATGCGCTACAAGACGACCACCAGGGGGACCAAGTTACCCGACCGGTGGACGCTGCCAGACAACATGCGTGATGATACCGGCGTGATTTTCGCGTCGTCATTTCCGGGTCTGGATTCGATCGCGACCGACATGCGCGATTACTACCAGGACCGCGCGCGTCGCGATCGTCTCGCCGACCTCGAGGACCTGCACAAGAAAATCGAACAATCGAATGGATCGGGCGACGGCGCCCTCGCCGAGATCGACAGGCGCATCGCGGACATAAGCGGGGAGATCGAACGGAACCCGTTCGAGTTCGACCGGCGTTTCCTGTTCCGCGTTCTGGCGATGGGGCATTCGCAGTTTGCCGAGTACATCGGCGCCCGGGGGCCCAACACACACGTGAACAGCGCGTGCGCGAGCGCGGGCGAGGCCGTCGCCATCGCGAGGGACTGGATCGCGGTCGGGCGGTGCCGCCGTGTGGTGATGGTATCCGCGGACAACGTGACAACGGATATCCTGATGGAGTGGATGGGTGCGGGATTCCTCGCTTCGGGAGTGGCGGCGACGGATGAGAAAGTCGAAGACGCCGCCATCCCGTTTGACCGGCGCCGGCACGGCCTGATCATCGGAAGGGGTGGTGCGGCGCTGGTGCTGGAAACGCCCGAGTCGGCCGCCGATCGCGGAATCCAGCCGATCTGCGAGATCCTGGCCACGGTCATTTCGAACAGCGCGTTTCACGGATCACGGCTCGATATCGAGCACATGTGCCAGATCATGGAACGGGTGGTTTCCGATGCCGAAGGGCAATGGGGAATCGACCGCCACCAGTTCGCGCCGGAAATGGTGTTCGTGTCTCACGAAACTTATACTCCGGCCCGGGGCGGAAGCGCGTCCGCCGAGATTTACGCGCTGCGGCACGTCTTCGGCGATTCCGCCGACAAGATCATTATCGCCAATACCAAGGGGTTTACCGGGCACCCGATGGGCGTCGGGATCGAGGAAGCGGTCGCGGTGAGGATCCTGGAGACAGGAATCGTGCCGCCCGTACCGAATTTCAAGGAAGTCGACCCCGAACTCGGGAGGCTCAATCTGTCGAAGGGCGGCCACTACCCGGTCCGTTACGCGATGCGTCTCTCCGCGGGATTCGGTTCGCAGATCAGCATGGCGCTGTTGAGGTGGATACCGACCGCCGACGGCAGGCGCCGTGATCCCGCCGAACTCGGATACGGCTACCGGGTGGTCGACGAGGAAGCCTGGCAGTCGTGGCTGCGCGACGCGACCGGTTACGACGTTCCCGAGATCGAGGTGTACAGGCGGACGCTTCGCGTCAAGGACCAGGGCCCGGCAGCGGGCGAGCAACCCGTCGCCAGTTCGGCGGTCGAAGCGAAGAAGGAAGCCCTGCCGGCCGAGGCGCCGGCGGTGGTCGACGAAGTACAGAGGGCCGTCCTGGCCATCATCGCCGACAAGTCGGGTTACCCGCCCGATATGCTCGACATGGAACTCGATATGGAAGCCGACCTGGGTATCGATACGGTCAAGCAGGCCGAAATGTTTGCTGCCATCCGCGAGGCTTACGATATCCCGCGCGACGACAGTATCAAGCTGCGTGACTTTCCCACGCTGGCGCACACCGTGCAGTTCGTTTACGACAAGCGTCCCGACCTCGTGCGACCTTCGCCGACTGCGTCGACTACGCCCGCGGCCGGAGCGGTAGAAGCTACCGTGGCTGCGCGGCCGTCCGTCGCGAAG
>CBDUWU010000006.1:0-35332 GCA_965371015.1 uncultured bacterium
GTTGCTCGTGCCGGGGATGCTGTAATACGTCGCGTCGCCCTCACGCAGTTCGCGGTGGACCGTTTTGACGATATCGCCGAGCGAAGTACTCTTCCCTACCATACCGCTGGCCATCACGGCTTCCTGCAACCGCTCCACGTATTGCAGGGCTTCGGGGCTCTGAAAGTACTTGTTGGCGACCTGGGTGTCCTCGACCAGCGTGAGTACGTCTTCCCACACGTAGGCTTCGTCGTCGTCGCCGCGTTCTTCGGCCTTTTCGATCTTCCAGATGACACCCTCGACGAGCGCGTCGACGTGGGCGCTGAACGGTTCCTCGACGACCAGTCCGTTGAGCTCTTTCCACTGGGAGGCAAGGTTGATCCCGTCGGTTTCCGCCGCTTCTTCGAGGACGCTGTCGATGCTGGACTGCAGACCAAGTCGCTCGTCGTCGTCTTCGGCTTTCTGGAGGACGAGGTATGCGTTGTAGGTGCCGCCGAAGTGCTTGTTGAGCACACGGTCCGCCACCCGTATCTGGTGGTTGGGACGGAACCATCGAACCGGGTTGTCGTTGATCTGTATACGGCTGATCCCGACGGCCGACACCGCCAGAATGACGAGTGTGACGGCAACTATGATCTTCGAACCGGCGAGCGTGCGCGGCCCCATGGCCCGCAGAATTCTCGCCAGAATATGATCGTCGTGGGCCTTGTGGCCCTCCTTCTTGAGTCCGGCGATCCGGGCGTCGCTAAGGCGGACGATGTACGCCGGTATAAAAATAATCGTCAGGAGAAACGCGAAGATGATGCCGAAGGCGACGAACGCGCCGAACACGCGTACCGGCGGTATCGGCGCCAGAGCGAGCGAGGCAAAGCCGGCGGCGGAAGTGAGCGACGTATAGAGCATCGGCCGGAACAGCTTTTCCATCACCACCGATATTGTCTTGCGCCGGTCCTTGTACTTTGGATACAGGTCGGCGAATTCACTGAGGATGTGGACCGAATCCACCACCGCAATCGGCATCAGGAATATCGGTATCATGGAACTCATGATGTGGACGGTGAATCCGGTTCCGATGAGAAGCCCCATCGTAATCACTACCGTAGCGATAGCGACGATCATGGGGGAGATCACCAACGCCACCGACCGGAAAAAGAACCACATGAGCAGAAAAATGATCAGTCCCGCCAGCGGCGCCGAGATCCCCATCTGCCGGAACATTTCGACGCCGAACGTGTCTTCGGCGACGGGCAGCCCGGTGATGAAATACTCCTCGTCACCGCTGAACCCGGCGACGATCTCCTCGATCTCTATGGCGATCCGGTGGCTCTCGTTCTTGTCCTCCACCGGGACGTAGATTCCGACGGCCCGGTCGTCCTCACTGACGATCGTGCCCTCTATAGTAGGCAGACGCTTGACGGCCTTGCGGATGTCCAGCGCCTCTTCCTGCGTCCGGGGCGGCTCGGCAATCATCCACTCGAAGCGAACCACGCCGGGACCGTCCTGGCTGATGTTGTCGACCGACGAGAGGGACATCAGGTCGTGCCGGACGACTCCCTCGATCTTCTGAATTTCACGCGTCAATTCGTGGAGACGCGTGAGGGTGGCCGGGTTGTAGATTCCGTTCGGGTGCTTTTCATTGACCACCCCTACGACCATCATGTCCCACAGTGTGAAGTCCTCTTTTACCTGGTCGTGAAAGACGCGGGCCGCCTGGTCGGACGGCAGCATGTTTTCGGGGTCGGTGTCGATCTTGATACGGGGTAACATCGCCGCCGCCGCAATCACGAGGATCGCGACGGCCAACATGACCGCGCGCGGATATTTCATGCTGATGCTGATAAATCTCTCATGTTCCATATGGGGCTGCCTCCCTGTTTCTCCGTCCCGAGCCGTCGTGTTCTTGATTGTTGCGGAGAATATATTCTTGTATTGGAATATTGTCAAGTAGAAATATTCTTTTATTCGAATATTTATTAAATATTATATTGCCGAATAGTCATACATGGTATATATTCCGGGTATGAAATTGATAATGTCTCATCAACCAATTTAATGTGAATGAGTTACGGGATTTTACCGAAGGAAGAGAGATGGACCAGGCACCCCAGAGGAACCTTTCCCACGAGGCATTCGAGGCAATCTCGGCCCGGTTTCGCGTCCTCAGCGATCCGATGCGTCTCAAGATTCTTTATAATCTCAAGTCCGGCGAGATGTCGGTGACCGAAATCGTCGAAACAACGGGTGGGTCCCAGTCGAACGTTTCGAAACACCTCTCGCTCATGCTCAACCACGGAATGGTCGATCGCCGGCGCGAGGGCACCTCGGCCTTCTATTCCATATCGGATCCCTCCGTCTTCGCCCTGTGCGACAACGTTTGCGGCGGCATCGAGAACAACCTCGACGCGAGGCGGAAGGCTTTTCAGTAAACCCACTATGGCAACCGCGTGAAAAGAGCCCCCCGGCCCCGCGGCCGGGGGGCTTTTCGTCGGGGGCTTTTCATTGACCGGCCCGGGTCACCTTGTCATGATGCTCGCAGAAAGGAGTGATGGTAGTGACTGACTTTCCGCAATTCATACGCGGTCTCCCCGCCATCGACGTCCCGTTCGACGGCGTATCTGGGTTTCTCCTCCAGGGCGATTCGCAACAGGTGGCGTTCCTCGAATTCGATCACGACACGGAAGTCCCCGAACACAGCCACAACGCCCAGTGGGAACTCGTTATCAGCGGAGAAGTGGAGTTGAGGATGGGAGGCAGGACGATTACCTGCCGGGCCGGACAGTCGTTTTTCGTCCCCGCGGGCGAGACGCACGGGGCAACGGTCCGCGCCGGGTACCGCTCGATCATTTTCTTCGACCAGGCGGATCGTTACCAGACCCGGGGCTGACCCGCTGCTAACGGGATTTCTCTTCGATTTCCTTGATCTGGGCCCGGATGACTTCGCCCCACGCGTTGTCCGTGTTTCGGAGCTGCAGCTGTTCGAGCGCTCTCTGTTCGTACGACGCCATCGTATTGCCGGTGATATTCTTGCCGTAGTTTTCCCGCGTGATCGAACTCGCGGGACGACCCCCGTGTTCCAGCTCGAACTCCGCCGGTTCGTTGATCGTCAGCACGCCGCGGTAAGTAACCAGGCCCGGCTCGACGACGAACGTCAACGCCGAGGTCTTCCACGGTTCAAATGTATAGGTGAACCTGGTGTCGTGCGGCACCTGGTCCGTCGTCTGTCCCGCTTGCGCCCGCTGGTCGGCGTCTCTCGCATCTTCGATCCAGAGGGTGGCGTTCCAGACGACACTCGTGACACAATACCGCCCGGGTTCGAGGTCCTTGTACACGAACAGGCCGTAGTTGTGCACCTGTTCCAGCGGCTGGTCCTCGGCACCTTCCCTCACGACCCAGCACCGCGTCGTATAAGGACCGTCGGCGGGATTGGGCTTGTAGTCCTTCTGGCCAAACTCGACGTCGAGTACGGCGATACCGGACGTCAGCGGCGCCTCGGTCAGGTC
This sequence comes from uncultured bacterium, assembly GCA_965371015.1. Lineage (GTDB taxonomy): Bacteria > Krumholzibacteriota > Krumholzibacteriia > WVZY01 > JAKEHA01 > CBDUWU01. The sequence goes on from CBDUWU010000006.1 coordinate 3,480, forward strand.
GGGCATTTCCGTGTAACGCAACTTCGTCGTCCCCCCGACGCAGGCGCCAGTTACGGCGGCGGCCAGGAGAACCGAAAACAAGGCGTTTTTCATCGGCGGTGGGCTCCTCTGCTACAAGGTGGGGTCAGCAGAAGATTAACAAGAGGAGTGGCCCGGCGTCAATCGGCGCCCGTCCGAATCACCCATCGCCGGCTGCCCGGCCGGGCCAGGCCGGGCCGGGCAGCCGAGAATTTTTTCACTTTTTCTGTCCCTTAAAAGGGTTCTTCCACGCGGACAAACAACCTTGTTTTCGGTGACACCCCTCCGCGGGCGATTCACGCCAGCCGGGCACCCCCGCCGACAACGTGGAAACGTATTTCATAATCGACTAATATATATATTCTTAACAAGGATCGGCGGGACCCGCGGGCGCCTTCGGGCTTTGTTCATTTGTAGTGTATTATTCAACCACTGGATATTATACGACAGCTCGACGGCATTTAGGTGCACCTTATCAACAGACTCGGACATGTCATATCGTATTTGAAATACCGAATCGCGTTTTGTATACTTCTCCCATGGCACCACCGGCATCCGCCGGCGTCTTTCACTGCATACCGAGGAGTATTCTGGTAATGGCGCGCAAGAAAATGAGATTTGCAGCGGGGTTCATGGTCATCGTCGGCGCCGTTCTGTATCTGGCACTTTCCGGCTTCCAGGAGGGCAAGGCCTACTACCGCACCCTCGAGGAACTGGACGCGCTGGGTCCTTCAGCGACCAGCAAACGCCTCCGCGTGGCTGGAATCGTCACCGACGGATCGATCCAGCGCAACGGCGCGGAAGTTACGTTTCAGCTGGAACAGGAACACCGGAAACTCGTCGTCCGCTACAATGGTGACCAGCCGATCCCCGATACGTTCAAGGGCGGTGCGGAAGCGATAGTTGAGGGCGAACTCCAATCAGACGGTTCATTCGATGCGGATCAGATACAGGCGAAGTGCGCGTCGAAGTACGAAGCCGGTTACGGCAGCGAGGAACAAGCGACGTCGCAGTAAACGGTAGTTGTACCTTCCCAGTTCACTACTTATCAACAGGAGTACAAGTTGGCCAGCTTTGGTAATCTGTCGATTACGCTCGGTTTGACATTCGCAATTTACGCGATCTTTGCGCTGTTCTATGGCGGCAAGACGAACCGGCGCGACCTGGTGAAAAGCGGCGAGCACGCGGTGTACGCGGTGTTTTTCTTCGTCACCCTTGCCATCGCCGCACTCGTCTATCTGCTGATGACGAGCGACTTCTCACTCGAATACGTAGCCAACTACAGCAACCGCGACCTGAACGTGTTCTACAAGTTCGCCTCCCTGTGGGGAGGTCAGAAGGGTTCGCTGCTATTCTGGACGTGGATCCTCGCGCTCTATGTAGCGCTCGCCGCATGGATCAACCGCCGTTACCCGGGGAAACTCGTACCTTACGCGCTGGCCATTGCCACGATGACAACGGTGTTTTTTCTGGTCATCAACAAGTTCGGCGCCAACCCGTTCGCGCAACTCGTCATCGACCACGGCGACGGAGCTCTCCAGTCATTCACGGCCCAGGACGGACGCGGGCTCAATCCGCTGCTCCAGCATCCGGCGATGGTCATTCATCCGCCGTTGCTCTACCTCGGTTACATCGGATTCGTGATTCCCTTCGGCTTGTGCCTGGCCGCCCTCCTGACGCGCGAACTCGGCAACAACTGGATCAAGATGGCGCGGCGCTGGACGCTGACAGCGTGGTTGCTTCTCGGCGCCGGCGTCATGCTCGGTGGCAAGTGGGCGTACGTGGAGCTCGGCTGGGGCGGTTACTGGGCCTGGGACCCGGTCGAAAACGCGTCCCTGCTGCCGTGGCTTACCGGCACGGCGTTCCTTCACTCGGTGATCGTCCAGGAACGCAAGAACATGCTCAAGATCTGGAATGTCGTGCTCATTATAACGACATACATGCTCAGTATTCTCGGAACGTTCCTCACGCGAAGCGGCGTCGTGTCGTCGGTGCACGCGTTCGCGCAATCGACCATCGGCGATTACTTCGCCGTCTTCCTCATATTGATGGCCGCCTTTTCCATCTACCTCGTCGCCTCCCGGCTCGGATACCTTCGAACGGAGAGCCGGCTCGATTCGTGGGCGTCGAGGGAAGCGAGCTTCCTTCTCAATAACCTCATCCTGCTCGCCGCGTGCTTCGCGGTCCTTTGGGGTACCGTATTTCCGATCTTCTCGGAGCTCCTCACGGGAGAACAGATCACCGTCGGGGCGCCTTACTTCAACAAGATCAACGTCCCCATCGGCTTGTTCCTGCTCTTTCTCACCGGTGTAGGCCCGCTTCTCGCATGGCGCAAGACGTCGTTCGCCAGCATGAAACGGATCTTCCTGTGGCCCGCCATGGCCGCGGTACTGACGTCGACTGCCGCGTTCATCGCCGGCGTCCATTCGATCTACCCGATGATATCGCTAGGCTTGTGCGCCGGCGTGACTGTTACCATCATCAACGAATTCTATCGCGCGGGCCGCGCCCGCATGAGGAGCACGGGCGAGAACTTCGTGCAGGCGGTAATCAAAATACTGTCGATCAACAAGAGGCGTTACGGCGGATACATCGTCCACTTCGGTTTCGTGCTCCTGATCCTCGGGTTCACGGGACAGGCGTTCACCACCGAGGGATGGGGCGAGGTCCGGGCCGGCGACAAGTTCACCGTCGGCCACTACGAGCTGACCTGCGTATCGATCGATGAAATCGAGGACCCCAACTGGGTCGGGCTTCGGGCCAACCTGGATATCACGAGGAACGGCAAACCGTTCACCACGCTGCACCCGGAAAAGCGCTATTACATGGCCAGCGAGCAGCCCACATCCGAGGTTCGCATCGAGAGCAGATTCGACGAAGACCTCTACGTGGTCTTCGCCGGGGTCAACGAGGACAGCGACGAGGCGGTAATCCAGGTCTGGATCAACCCGCTGGTCATCTGGGTCTGGGTCGGCACACTGGTTATCACACTGGGTACCGTATTTACGATTCTCCCCAACGCAAAACAGCGGCGGGTCGAACGCGACAAGAAAGCGTTGGACAAGCTGCTCAAGACAACCGAAACGGCCTGACGGACAGGAGTGAAACGTTGGAATTGTTTTTCGTCGGCATATTTGCGACAACAGCACTGATTTTTGTGGTTTACCCCGTTATCAACCCCAGGAAATATCTCTACTTTCTGGACGATTTACTGGGCTCGAAAGAGGAAAAAAAGATATCCTACCTCCACCAGAAAAAGGCGCTGGTCTACGATAACATCAAGGACCTCGACTTCGAACACGACATGGGCAAGCTTTCGGACGCGGACTACAACCGTCTCCGGGGCGGCCTCATGGAAGAGGCCGAAACCGTCGTGCAGGAGCTGGACAAAGCCCGCATCAAGCGTGAAATCGATGAACTGATTGAACGCGACGTACAGAGCAAGAGAAAAATCAAATAACTCCGGACTCCGCCCGTTACCATCTCAGAAACAGAAGAACCGTCATGATTTTAAATAGATTCAGATCCTTTTTTATAATGGCCGCGGCCATGTGTCTCATTGCACTCCCGGGTATCACGATGGCGGAGTCGATTCACGGCTCGGTCACCAACGGAACAACCGGTTCGACCGACGTCGCCGTTGACATATCGGTGATCAATCCGGCTGCCGGCATGGCGCCTCTACAAACGACCCGGTCGTCCGCCGGTGAATGGGGTGTCGACAATCTCGCCCCCGGCGTTTACATAGCCCGTGTGGATTACCAGGGGGTCGCCTACAACCAGTCGTTCCAGATCGAAGGCAATGAACACGTAAGTGTCGCGATCACGATCTACGAAACCACCCCGTCGTGGGACGGCATCAGGGTCGTCATCCCCCACTACACCGCCACGCGCCACGACAACCACCTCGTCGTCGAACGCGTCTACGAAATCTACAATGAATCCTCGCCACTCCGTACCGTCACCGGCGGCGACAGCTTCCGGTTTCCGCTGCCGGCGGAGATGCACAACTTGAACGGCTTTTATATCCAGTACGGCGACGTGCCCGTAGAACGCGAACCGGCGGAAACGGATGAGACGGGGATCTACTCGGTAGACTATCCGATCCGGCCCGGGTTGACCCGCGTGGTGATGTCTTACACCGCCGAGTACGAGAGCGCCGCGGCGACGTTTACCGAGAAACTTCAGTACGACATAGAAAACTTTACAATATTCGCCACCGACGCCGAGATGGAAATCACCAGCTCGAGCCACGACCTCGCGGAGCAACAAGGCGCACACGCCGGCGTCTCCTGGACGATCACCAAGCTTGAAAGCGGAGACCAGCTGAAACTTTCGTTCCGGGGCGGTGTCAACCAGGTGGCTTCCCCCAGCCGCAGCCAGGCAACGATAACGGTGATCCCGAACGACGCCGAGAGCCTGTCGACGCTGCTCCTGATCATCCTTCTGCTGGCGCTCGCCGCTTTTTCGGGGATCGCGCTCCGGGAAAAAGACCCGGCGAGGGCCGATGCGGCGACCCTCGGTGAACACCGCGACCTGCTCGTCGCCCGCCTGGCCAGGCTAGACGACCTGCACGAAGCAGGCGCAATCCCCGGCGCCGCCGCTTACCAGATCAAACGCGCCGAGATCAAGAATCAGATCGCCTCACTCTTGTTCCGGCTGAATCCAGGGCGGAAAACCGGATCGAAGAGCGGAGGCGGCAAAAAGGCCGGAGCGAGATGACGGCAACCGCCGCGCTCAAATGCGAAAACGTAGCCAAGCGTTTCGGTAAGACGACCGCGCTGCGATCCGTCGCGTTTTCCGTCGGCGTGGGCGAATTCGTCACTGTTTTCGGTCACAACGGCGCCGGCAAATCAACGCTCCTCAATATCGTCGCCACCCTGATCCGATCGTACGAGGGCACCGTTTCCTTGTTCGGCCACGATCTCGCGAAAGCGGACGAAGATACACGCCGTTCGCTGGGGTTCATGTCCCACGACAGCTTTCTCTACGCCGACCTTACCGCCCGCGAAAATCTCGTTTTTTACGCCCGGCTCTACGACCTCCCGGACCACGCGGGTACCGCCCAGGCGATGCTCGAACGCGTCGACCTCACGCACAAATCAGAATCGCTCGTCCGCGACCTGAGCCGCGGCATGAAGCAGCGGCTTTCGCTCGGCAGGGCGTTTCTGCACTCTCCGCGGCTGCTGCTCCTCGACGAGCCCTACACGGGACTCGACGAATCGGCGTGCGTGAACCTCAACGGCATGCTGTCGGAATTCACTTCCGGGGGTGGAACGGTTCTGATGACCACCCACGATATCGATCGCGGGTTCAGGGTGGCGCACCGGGTCTTCGTACTCGACCGCGGACGCATCGTGCTCGAGTCATCGACGGAAGACGTGGGACTCGACGAATTTCGGGAAAGATACAAAAAGATCCTCTCGGAGTAACCGGGGAAACGAAGGCATGCTGCGAACGATTACGACCATTCTCTGGAAGGACCTGCGCATCGAACTGCGCACGAGGGACGCGTTGAGCGCGTCGTTCGTGTTCTGCGTTCTGGTGCTGGTCGTATTCAACTTCACACTCGACCTCGACAGCGAGGATGCGCGCCGTCTCGGGGCCGGGTTCCTCTGGGTGGCGTTCGCGTTTTCCGGCATCCTGTCGCTGAACCGGACGTTTTCCCTGGAGAAATCCGACGGGTGCTCTAAATCCTTGATGCTCGCCCCCGTCGACCGCGGCGCGATCTATCTCGGCAAGTTCCTCGCGAACCTGATTTTCATGTTCGTCACGCAGATGCTCATCCTGCCTCTCTTCACCGTGTTTTTCAATATCGACGCCGGCCCGGCAATTCCGATGCTGGTCCTGATTTTTCTCCTGGGGTCGATCGGCTTTGCATCCGTGGGCACGCTGTTCTCCGCAATGGCGGCAAACACACGCATGCGCGAGTTGATGTTACCTCTCCTGCTGCTCCCGGTGTCGATTCCGGCGCTGCTCGCCTCGGTGGAACTCACCCAGTATGCGCTGGGCGTCAACGAAAGCGCCTCCGACTGGTTCAAGCTGTTGATCGTCTACGACGTCGTGTTCGTTATCGCGTCGTATCTCATTTTCGAATATGCGATGGAGGAATGATATGAAAGCGCGCGACTACATACTGCCCGCTCTCGTACTGGTGTCGATGCTCGCCGCACTCTACATGGTTGGATTTTACGCTCCGATCGAGCGCGAACAGGGCGTCGTGCAGAAGATTTTCTACTTCCACGTGCCTTCGGCGTGGGTAGCGTTCCTGGCATTTTTTGTCGTGTGCGTCTACAGCTTTCGCTACCTCATCTCGCGGGACAAGCGATGGGACAACCGCGCGGCGGCGGCGGCCGAGATCGGCGTGATGTTCTGTACGCTGGTGCTCATCACGGGTCCCATCTGGGCCAAACCGGTCTGGGGCATATGGTGGACGTGGGATGCACGGCTCACATTGACGCTGGTATTATGGCTGATCTACGTCTCATACATCCTGCTGCGTCATTACGTGGCGGGCGCCGAAAAGCGGGCGACCCTGTCGGCAATTCTCGGGATCATCGGCTTCATCGACGTCCCGCTGGTCTACTTCGCCATCCGGTGGTGGCGCACGCAGCACCCGCAGCCGGTGCTCGGGGGCGGCGAGGGCTCCGGCCTGGACCCGCGCATGTCGGCGACGCTGGCGGTCTGCATGCTGGCGTTCACAATGCTGTTCATTTACCTGTCCCGGATCCGGGCGAAACAGTTTGACTTCGAGGACGAAATCGAACAGGCACATCAAAGGGCCGACGAACTGCCGGCGCCGGGAAATGGAGGGCAATAATGACCTGGTTGATAGCAGCTTATACGATCATATGGCTTGCGATTTTCGTGTTTGTGTTCAACATGGACCGCAAGCAGAAAGCACTCGCCACCGAGCTGGAACAACTCAAATCCAAATTGGGAAACTGATCGGGCGGGACCGGGAATCAGGGGAGATTGGAGAGGGCCGACTTTGCACGCTCGGCCAACGGTGATCCGAACGCCTCGTCCCGGACCCGTTCGTAGAGGAGCCGCGCACCGGCCGGATCGTCCTGCCCGGCCCGCACAACGGCGAGATTGAAGGCCGCGACGGCGTGCTTCCCGTCCTCGGCCAGAACGGCCTCGAACCGCGCCGACGCCCGTTCCAGATCATCGTCGCCATAAGACAACACTCCGTCCAGAACCAGCAGATCGATGTCCCCCGGGTATCGCCGGCACGCGTCCTCAATATAGACGCGCGCGTTTTCTCTTTGCCCGCTGGCGAGATATCCCCCGATCAACCACTGGGCTTCGTCGCTCGCCAGCGACCCGTCGTTGTACGCAACCGCCAGGCGCGCCAGCGCGTTGTCGAGTTCCCTCGTGATCGGGACCGATCCCGAGCGCACTACCACCGGCGCCGCTTCCAGAAGACCCTCCGCACCCGGCAGCACCATCTGTCCACGCCCCGACGCCACCGCCATCGCGCGGGTCACCGGGGCGAGGCCTTCGGCGTTCGGGTCGAACCCCTCACCTCCGGGCAGCGGCCTGAACCACACCGCGGCGGCGATGAACACGGCCACAGCGGCGCTTGCCAGCAGGGCCTGGCGGCCGGCCGGATTCAGACGCCCTACCCACCCACGCTGGCCGCGACGGTCCTGGTGCCCCCTCACGGTGTCGCGCCGGGCGATTTCCCGAGCCGCCTGCAGGGCATCGCTGCCGGGCATGTCCTCGGGCGGTGAGTCGTCGTGGGCGCCGCTGAAGCGGACGACGAATCGATACGCATCGAGACAGAAGTCGCACCCCTGCAGGTGCGCGCGAACACGCAGGCTGTCGATTTCGCCGGTCGTCCCCTCGGCGAACGACGCGATCTCCTCGTGGGAGAGATGATATGCTTGATCGTGGGGGTTCTTCATTTTATTGTAGCTCCCCGGGAGCAACCGGTACTACCCGCCCGGCCAGTGCCCGGGTCAATCTGAATAGACGGATGAGAGCCGGATTTTACCGGTCCGATCCGCGGATTTCGGCCGAAAAATCTTCGGGATTCGTTTCGGCGTCGGGCGCATCGCTCAAAAACAGGCGGTGGAGCTGCCGCAGCGCGCGATTGATGGCGGTGTAGACACTTCGCTGTCCGTCCATGCCGAGCCGCTCCGATATCTTCCGGGCCGTCAAACCCTCCTCGAAACGCAGCGCAAGCAACTTCCGGTCCTCTTTGTCCAGTTTTGCGGTCAGTTCCCCCAGCCGCTCGATGGCCCGTCCCCGATCGGCGTCCGCCATCACCTGGTCGGGAGTCTTCACGCTGCCACTGCCCCAGAGCTCGACTTCGGCCCTGTACAGGTGCGCCATCAGGCCGCCGGCAGGGACGCCGCGCCGGCGGGCGTCGTTCTCGTAGTCGAGGCGTTTGAGGTGCCTGCCGTCGACGTTGTCGACGATCCGCCCCACCGCGTCCACGACGTCTTCGACGCTGTTCTGCCCCTCGGCTCCGATCGTCTGCAGAAGCGCTTCGTATCCGAGCCCCTCGACGAAGTGGAGTGTAAATACTCTCTGATCGAACGGCCGCAGGCGGTCGTACCCCCTGGGCAGCTGCCGGCGCCCGCGCTTGCTGCGCAGAAAATCCACCGCTTTGCCCCTGGTGACGAGTACGAGCCAGGTCGCAAGCGATGCGTTGCCCGCGTACTCCCGCAGTTTGTTGTCGTAGAGGTCCTTGAGGACGTCGACGTAAACCGTCTGGATGTCGTCATTGTCTTCGACGAAAAGTTGTTTGCGGAGAACAGACATGATCAGTCCCGTGAAACGGTCTACGAACGCGTGCCAGGACTCGACAGATCCGGACAGAATCGCGCGCACGAGTTCGAGGTCCTGTCCGGCGCGCGAAGGCGGCGGCGATTTTTTCCTGGCGACGGGAGACATAGGTTCTCCGATCAGGGGTGTTCGGACGAATGGGGGAACGGTGCTCGCGAACACTTTTTACCGGAGGCGCTCTGCAAGGCGTTCACTGGGGAATATATCACAAAAAGCAGCCTGGCGTCAAAGGTTAACTTAATCGTAACCCGTTATCAGGCCAGAATTTCCGTGTGAAAACAATCACTTGTCGATTGTCGCCGGATTATTGAAAAATGGTGTATTCCCGGCCGGTAAAATGCACCGCCCATCCGACTAACCTTCTATTGCATTGGTGCGTGCGGAAACAAACAACGTGATATACTGAAGCAATGACACCACTCGGCAAGCTAAGGGCAACGTTTTTTCTGCTGATACTTCTTCCGGTGGCCGGAATCATCACGGTGGCCGGCTGCGGGAGCGATCCCGCGGCGGACTTCGTCTCGTCCGTTCCCGGCATCGAGCGGGGGTTCGCCCGCCACCTCGTTTCCGACGACGACAGCACAATCGTGCGGTATTCCCGCACGACCGGCATTTACCCGTTTCGCGACGCCGGCGCGGCAATCATTGAAGCGCTCCAGGCCAGCGCCCCCGATTCGTTCAACAAGACCCGGGACGCCCTCCTCCCGCACCTCGAACGAATCGCGTTCGTCTACTTCGCAGAATTCTATTCCCGCTACTTTGAGTATGAAGTCACGTTCTGGTCGAACGTCACTCCTGCCGACGCCGCGCGACTGGCGCAGGCGCGCTCGGGATTGCACGAGACCTTCTCCGATACGACCCTGTCCGCCGCCCGGAAGATCGAGCGCGTCGAGTCCATTCTGGCGGTGTACGAATCGACCGGGTATCTCCCCGGTATCGCCGGGTGCTGGCACGAAATCGGCAACCTGACGGCCGCGATCGACAAATCACAACAGCTGCAATATTACCACCGTGCGCTCGCCCACGCACGGCGAGCGCAGACGTTTCCGCTGATCTGCCAGATCCTCGGCACGCTCGGGTATGAGGCGGCCATCGCCGGCGACGCCGACTCGATGTTTTATTACTGGAACCAGTCGCTGCTCGTCGCCGAACAGCACAAACTGCCCGACTACGCGGGACGCATTTACGAATTCTTCGCATATCACCACCGGACCGCGGGGCGTCTCGCGCTGGCGCACGACCTCTACCGCGATGCGCAGGCCGCGTGCCACCGGTTTCACGGTGGATATCGTGAATTGCGATTCGTCGTCAAACTCGTGGAGTTCTACAACGAGCTCAAGTGCTGGGAGATTTCGGGGCGGTTGCTCCAGCGCGCCGAGGTGCTCGAAGCGCAGGTACCCGGGAGACCCGGCGGCGACGTTTACCCGCCGAAACTTCGGGCCGGTGTCGCGCGCGCCCGGTATCTGATGGCGACGGGGCGCATCGACGAAGCCGAGGCGATTTTCAACGAAATCAAGCCCTTCGTCCGTCAGCAGATCCAGCGCGATCAGTATCCGCGGATGCTCTTCACGTGGGGTCGGGACCTGCTCGAGAACGGCCGGGGCGATGCCGCTGCGCCACTCATCGACGAAGGACTCGTGTGGACGGAAAAAGTGAACTTTCCGTACCTGGTTCCCAAGTTCTTCATGCTCCGCGCGCAACTCGATTACGAACGTGGAGATTATGACGCAGCGACCTCCGCGCTTTCATCGTTCGAGAAGACGACGTCGGGATTCCCCGCCCGTTACCGGCGCGAGTGGATCGCCAGCGACGTCATCCGCACGCGTATCCTGCTCGATCGCGGCGACGCGGACAGTGCCCTCGTCCACCTCGGCACGACGCTGAACCGGCTGGAAACGTATCTGGGCGAACTCGACGCGAGCACCCACGGCTACCTGTGGCTGGAACAGTGCGACGGTATCCTGGACCTCCTCCACGACGTCACGGCGGGAGACGCCGTGGCCTCGTACGGCGCGCGGTTGTACTGGTGCGATCTGTACCGCCTCATCGGATCGGGACTCGTTCCGGCATCCGCGGAGCGCGGTGAAGGGCTGTTGACGATGTTCCGGCGGCGGGGGACTGCGTCGCAGAGGGACCTCGCCCGGAGTGGCCGTATCCACTGCACGTACTACGTCGCCGGCGGCCGGCTGTGCCGCCTGACGGCGACGCCGGACGGCGTGCGCCACGACGACCTGCCCACGCCCGTCGCCGAAGTTCACCGGCTCGTCACCAGCGCCTGGAACCTGATGTCCGTTCCGCCGGCGGGGCGCGACGCGGCTCTCCCCCGTGAACTGGTAACACCGCTGCGCGCACTGGCGTTGCAGTTATTGCCCCGCGAAGTCCTCGACATCAGCCCGGCCAGTCCGCCGCAATTGCTGATATCGGCCCAGGGCTTCCTCGCCTCGCTGCCGTTCGAGACACTCAACATATCGGCCGACGGAGGATACCGTCCGTTACTCCAGGACTGGGACGTCGCCTACGTGCGCCTTGTCGGGGAATCCAGGGCCCCGCGGCGCGGCGCCCGCTTCGAACTCGTCGTCGCCGACCCGGTCCTTTCGCCCGGCACCCGCCGCCGCCTTTTCGTCGCGCAGTCGCTACCCGGCGCCGCCCGCGAACTGGCCGTCGTCGCGGGACACCTGGAACGACCGCTCGAGCTGAAGGGACCCGACGCGACCAAGGAACGCGTTCTGGCGGCGTGGGAGGACGCTTCTCTCGTGTACGTGGCGGCCCATTTTCTTTCCAATCCAGAGGTCCCCTATCTCACGCTCCTGCCCCTGTCCGGCGCCGGCGCCGATTCGCCGCCCGAAGCGTCGCTCCTCGACATCGGCGACGTCCGGAAAGCCGATTTTGCCGCGTGCGAACTGGTGGTGTTGTCGGGCTGCGCGACCGGCGCTCCGTATGCCGAAGGCAGGGTCACGGGCCCCGGCTTCGGCGACGCGTTTCTCGATGCCGGCGCCGGCGCCGTTGTCCAGACCTTCTGGGCCGTTCCCGACGACGCGGCCGCCGCCACGATGTCCGAGTTCATCCGGCTGTGCCGCAAAGACGGCGTCCCGGTACCCCGGGCGATCTCGCGGGTTCGCCGCGGCGAGATGCGGGGCCCGGACGGCATTCGCCATCCCTACCATTGGGCCGCCTTCTGCGTCAAACTCGCGCACCTGCGGCCGTGACGTTTTGCCACAGCGGCTGTTATTTTATGTCCTCTTCTGCTAGAATCCCACAATCCAGTCGATATCAACACACTTCAATGGACGGAGCGTGGACGCCGATGAACCGCGTGAACAAGTATCTCCTGCTGTCGCTTGCAATCGTCTTCCTGGCCGGCATCGGCGCCGGCGGCGCCGCCGCCGGCGACATCGCGATCGTCATCCACGGCGGCGCGGGCACGATCCTCAGGGAGAACATGACCCCCGAGCGTGAAGCACTGTACCGCGGCAAGCTCACCGAGGCCCTCGAGGCCGGCTATGCGGTACTTTCCGGCGGGGGAACGAGCGTCGATGCGGTGGAAGCTACGATCCGGATCATGGAAGATTCCCCTCTGTTCAACGCGGGCCGCGGGGCGGTGTTCACCAGCCAGGGACGCAACGAGATGGACGCGTCCATCATGGACGGGGCCACGCTCAACGCCGGAGCCGTCGCGTCGGTAACGAACATCAAGAATCCCATCAGCGCGGCGCGCCTGGTGATGACCGAGTCGCGGCACGTCATGCTGGTGGGCGCCGGCGCCGGGATATTCGCCGCCGAGCACGGCCTCGAAACCGCCGACAGCGCATACTTCTGGACGCAGGACAGGTGGGACAGCCTGCAGCGGGTCAAGGAGAGGGAGAACGTAAAGACCGACGCCATAATCCCGCCGAAAAGGGAGGACAAACACGGCACCGTCGGCTGCATCGCTCTCGATGGTGAAGGCAATCTCGCCGCCGGCACCTCCACCGGCGGGCTGACCAACAAGCGCTGGGGCCGCGTGGGCGACTCGCCGATCATCGGGGCCGGCACCTACGCCAACAACGAGACGTGCGGCGTGTCCGGCACCGGCGTAGGCGAGTACTTCATGCGCGGGCTCATCGCGTACGAAGTGTCCGTGCAGATGGCGTACCTGGGCCTCGACCTCGCCGCCGCCGCCTCGGTCGTCATCGACAAGCTCACGGCGATGGGCGGCACGGGCGGGTTTGTCGCGCTGGACAAGAACGGGAATATCGCCATGCCGTTCAACACGAAGGGTATGTACCGCGGCTACATCAAAGCCGACGGCGTCGCCCACACGTTGCTCTACAACGACGAGTAGCCGCACACCACGCCTTAAAAGGAGAACCGGCCCATGCACGCACCCACCCCCCGCCCGATCAACTCGTTTCTGGCCGCTCTTTTTATCGCCGCCCTCCTGCTCGGCGCCGCCACGGCAGCCCTGGCCGGCGGGTCCGCCGAATCCGACGCCTACATGGAGGAAATCGACGACTGGAAGGCAAACCGCCTCGAGTCGCTGAAAAGCCCGCAGGGATACCTCACGCTGGCGGGGTTGTTTCCGCTGGCCGAGGGACGAAACCCGTTCGGGTCCGCCGGAGACAACGCCCTGGTGTTCCCCGCCGGCGCGCCGGCCCTCGCGGGCGTTTTTATTCTCGAGAAGGGTACCGTGACGCTCGAAGTGACCGCTGGTGTGGAAATAGCGTCGGACGGGGAGCCGGTATCGGCCCTGCCCCTCGGATCGGACGTCGACGAGGAAATGACAATGCTGGAAATGGGCAGCTTTCGTTTCTACGTGATCGATCGCTCGGGCGACCTGTACATCCGGCTGAAGGACCTCGACAGCGAACTCTTGAAGCACTTCGACGGCGTCGACTGCTTCCCCGCCGACTCCGCCTGGCGAATCGAAGGGCGCCTGGAAGTTTACGACCCTCCACGTACCATTCGTGTGCCGAACGTGCTGGGCGGCGAGTTCGAAGAACTGTGCCCGGGCCGGGTCGTATTCGAAGTACGCGGCGAGAAGTGCTCGCTCGAGCCCGTGAACGCCTCCGGCGGCCGCCTGTTCTTCGTATTCGGCGACGACACCAGCGGCCTCGAGACGTACGGTGGCGGCCGGTTCCTCGTCGCCGACGGTCCCTCCGGGGACGGGACCATCGTCCTCGACTTCAACAAGGCATACAACCCGCCCTGCGCCTTCTCGCCCTTTGCCACCTGCCCGCTCCCGCACGAGGCCAACCGCCTCACCGTGCGTGTCGAGGCCGGCGAAAAGACCTGGGGTGAGGGCCACTAACCCCAGCGCGAGGGGCGTTTTCGGACGGTTTCCATTTGACACTCCCCCTCATATGAGAAACACTATGCGGACGAATCCATCGCCAGGGCGCGGCGTTGTCCAATCTTCGGAGGGTCCCGATCAAAATCAACGGTCCTGCCAACGTGCCCCCGGTCTTGCGGCTGTTAGCACTCCTGGCACTTCTGTATATTTTCTTCGTCAGCATCTCGCTGATGGGGGCGTCGTTCAAGTTTTTCGGCGAGGATTTCGCGAAGCGCCTGCTGGAAACGACGTCGAACCCGTTTGTGGGGCTGTTCATCGGCATCCTGGCGACGAGCCTCGTGCAGAGTTCGTCGACGACGACGTCGATGACGGTCGCCCTCGTCGCCGGCGGCGGACTCGAGGTCACGAACGCCATTCCCATCATTATCGGCGCCAACATCGGCACCAGCGTGACCAACACCCTCGTATCTCTGGGACACATCGGACGGTCCAACGAGTTCAAACGGGCGTTCGCAGCCGCCACCGTACACGATTTTTTCAACCTGCTGGCCGTCCTCGTTCTGTTTCCGTTGCAGCTGGCGACAAACTTTCTGGGAAAGATTGCATCGTTTCTCGCCGTCGAGTTCTCCGACATCGGCGGATTCAAGCTTTTCAACGTTCTCAAGGTGATTGTCAAGCCGTCCGTCGAGGCCATCACGAACCTGACGCACGAAACTGGATGGCTGATGCTGATCGTATCGATGATCCTGCTGTTCGTCGCGCTTCGCTACATCGTGGTCAACCTCAAGGCGGTGGTTATCGGCAAGGTCGAGCAGTTTTTTTCCTCGACCCTTTTCAAGAACGCCGGCCGAAGTTTTTTCCTGGGACTCGTATTGACGGTAATGGTGCAGAGCAGCTCGATCACCACGTCGCTCGCCGTACCGCTCGCCGGCGCGGGCATCCTGACGCTCCGTCAGATCTTCCCGATGACCCTCGGCGCCAACGTGGGGACGACGATCACCGCCATTCTCGCGTCGCTCGTGACGGGTGAGGTGTCCGCCCTGACGGTTGCGTTCGCGCATCTGATCTTCAATATTACCGGCATCCTGTTACTCTGGCCGGTCAAGCGCGTACCGATCCGGATGGCCGAACGCCTCGCCGAATCCGCGCAGAGATCAAGATTGATTCCGCTTTTTTATATTCTTCTGGTGTTTTTCGCTATGCCACTGTTGTTTATCTGGATCGTGGGGTGAAGGAAAATGTTCAATATCAAAGAACTGATCGAACTGTGGAGATCGGACAACCTGCTGACGCAGGCGTTGAATGATTCTCATACGATGCTCGAGAGCACGCAGGAAATGTTTCGCGAGTCGGTGGGATCGCTTCGCCACAGCGACGATGGCGAGATAAAGATGACCGTCTACGAAACCGACCTTGTGGTCAACCGGTACCAGCGGGAGGTTCGCAAGAAGGTGCTCAAACACCTGGCGATCACCGGGCGGGCCAATATCATTCCCGGCCTCATCCTGACGAGCATCGTGATCGACATCGAGCGCCTGGGCGACTATACCAAGAACATCATGGACCTCGCCATCGCGCACCCCAGGAGACTCGAGTGTGCCGTGTTCGAGAGCGACATCGACAGCATCGAAACCAGCGTGGAAGAGCTGTTCGCCAAGACCATCCCCGCGGTCAAGGATTCCGACAAGAAGACGGCGCAGGAGTTGATAGAGGGATACTGGTGGATTCTCAAGAAATGTGACGAGATCCAGACACAACTTATCCAGGAAGCGGCCCCCGGCTGCACGCCGGGAACCGCGGTCACCATCGCCCTGTACTCGCGCTATCTCAAACGGATCGCCGCCCACCTCATCAACGTCGTCACCAGCGTCGTCAACCCGTTCGAGGCAATCAGTTTCTACCAGGAGCGCGACGACGAGTAAAACGAGCGAGAATCACTTCTTCAGGGCGCTGGCCGCTTTGACCGCGCGGCCCGTCCTCCTGCTGATGGTGCTCAGCTTCGTACTGAGCACCCTCTGGACGTTGCACACACACCCCATACCGTTTTCCGACTATCTGGACTACTACGAAATCGGCCGCGACCTCCACGACGAGGGGCAGTTCGGATATCCCGCCCCGACGGCGAGCCGCCTGCCGGGCTATCCTGCACTGCTTGGCCTGGCGATGGTTGTCAGCCGGGGAGTGGAGTGGCTGGCGTTTTTTAATATATTTCTTACCATAGCGTTGATACCGATCGTTCACCGGCTGACGATGGCGTTGTCCGGGAGCCGGCCCGCGGCGTTGACCGCCGCGGCAATTTGCGCATTCAATCCGGCGTTCGTGCTCTTCGCCCCCATCATCGCGTCGGAGCACCTTTTTGTCTTGTTTCTTTTCGCTTCGTTCATCGCGTTGTTCTCGCAGCGGCCTTCAGGATGGACCCGGGCGGCGCTGACGGGCACGCTCGCCGGCCTCGCTGTGCTGACGCGCGGTGAAGCGCTGTTCTATCTGCCGGTCATTTTGTATCTCGTGTGGGCGAGGACCCGCGGCGACGTTCGCCGCCGGCTGCTGGCGACGGCAATCCTGCTCGCCGCGTGCGTCGTCGTCGTCACCCCGTGGCTCGTTCGTAACCGGGTCGTCATGGGGCCCGGCGTCGGACTCTCCACTGCGGGCGGCGTCAACTTCTACTTCGGCCACAACCCCACGACGTATGGATACCACGACCTCACCGGCACACCCATCAGCCACCAACGACGAAGCCGAGAAACAACGCAGGGCCTTTCGCCGCGGCGTCGCCCATCTCTCACTCCACCCGTCCCGGATCCTCTCCGATATCGGCACGGGCACACCCCGGCTCCTGTGGGAAGCCGACACCTACGCGGCACGTGCCGCCTTGATGAGTTTCGACATCACGGCACAACATACCATCATGACCCGAAGTCCGTACCCCCGGGGATCGGTGCCGCTCACAACGTGGTTCTACCGCGCGTTGTTGCCGTTCGCGCTCGCCGGACTGTACCTCTTCCGGCGGATCGGTCGCGACAGACTCGTGTTGCTCTACGGTGTGATATTCATGAACTGGGTATGTTACTCGGTCGTGTTCTGGAGCAAGCCCCGGTTCCGGTTCACCGCCGAGGTCGCGGTGTGCGTGCTGGCGGCTCTCGCCGCCGTGGCGCTGTGGGAGAAACTCGCCGGACAAATGAAGCTCCGTCGCAGAAGACATCGACCGCGACCTTGACGGTCTACTCCTCCGATTGAAGAGGCATCGGCGAACAGTTCCCGTAGTCGTCGTAGAAATAGATATCCGACACGAACTGCTCCTCCCATCCGATCGCGTCACCCGCCACCTTGAATTCCACCTGCAGGTCAGGCCTGTCGTACATCAGATTGACCATGGCCCCCCACCCCGTCGCCGCTTTCACATTTTTGTTGTTCCATTTTGCTTCGTCGCGGCCGCCTTCTCTTCCGTAAACCAGGTACACCTTTTCGATGTTTTTTTCGAAGGGCTTCTCCCTGGACAGGCTTTCGTGCATGGCGCCCGCGATAAGCGCCCGGCGCAATACGAAACTCCGGGGCATGTCGATCAGATCGAACATCCGGTATCGTTCGTTCTTCCTCACCATGACGAATGAAACGGCCGTCATCGTCAGCAGGACGACACCGAGCAGCGCCAGGCGCGACGTGTCGGCCCGCATCCACGGCAGTTCGAGGAGGTCGTCGACAAAAAGCGCGACGAGATAGAGCAGGCCGAACGCCGGGATGTACGTATGCAGATAAAACGTGTGATCGGATAGGAACAAAGCGGGGAACACGCCGAGGACGAAGAACGACAGGCCGAACGCGACCTCCCGCGAGCGCCTCCTGGCGAGATGGTACGCCACGATCAGAAATACAAACACGTGGCTGAGGCTCCAGGGGATACTCCCCGTTGCCATACGCGATGGGAGCGCCGCGCCGAACTCCAGTGTCCAGCCGAGATACGACAGCAGGTTGACCGTCACGTTGCGGCCGAAAGAAAAACCATAGCTGCCCTGATCCGGCGGCGTCTTCCAGACACCGATGAACACCAGGTACAGCGCCAGGATTGAGAGGTGGACCGCGTACCGCCCGGCGGCCGCCTTCAATCCGAGTCGGTGTTGCGGCGCCCCCGGCGAGAGCCAGGCGAAAAGCACCAGAACGACCGGCGCCGCAAATGTCTGTTCCGCCGACATCAACGCCAGTACGTACGACCCGAGCGAGAGCCACCGGGTCCGTGGCGAACGGCGGTGGAGGTAGTCGATCCCCCAGATGAGCGACAACAACATGAAGCAGAGTCCCAGCAGTTGCTGTATGCACGAGATCCAGCCGACGATGTGATAAAAGGCGATACTGAGCGCGAACAGCGTCGCGGAGACCAACGCCGCCGTCCTCGACACGCGAACTTTGTTCATCAACCGGTAAAGCAGAACGGTGTTCAGCAGGTGCACCGCGATCGAAACGGCGTGATACGGCGCCGCGTCGAGCCCGAACACGCGGTACATCGATCCGAAATACGCGGCCTTCGTGAGCGGCCGGAACATGCCCGGCTTCTGCGCAAAGTAGTCCGCGAACGCGCCCCAGCCGTCCCGGTACGCCGTCAGTAGCAGTGTAAAATCGTCCTGGGCGAAGAAATATTTGAACAGTGGAAAGAAGCAGATGACCGCCGTCACCAGCAGCGCCGCCAGGTAGGTGGCGGTTGTGCGGGCCGTCGGTTCGGCGGGAACGGGCGGGGCAGCCGCATCACCCTGTTCGTTTTTCGGCTTCCGTCGGGCCATGTCGATGGCATGATACGGGATCGGCCCCCACTGTGCAACCGCGACGAGCCCCAACGGGAAACGACGCGCCACAGGGCCCGGCCCGTGGCACAGACGTTGCTTCTCACCTTTTGAGGGGTCCGCCCGCAGTCCAACCGGTCCGGACCGTTGACACCATGCGAATGACCGCGAGACAAAAAGACTTCCTGGCCTCGATCGGCGTAGGGCTCCTGAGCATGATCCTCTTTGTGCTGCTCATGGGAACCGTCGTCCTGTGGGGCCAGACGACCGGCGAGAAGGTCCGCTCCAGGCTCACGTCCGGACAGACCCAGTCCGTGCCGGCCGACGACGGCGGCGCATCTCCTTCGCAGTAGCCGCTGCCGATCGCCCCATGTCCAACGCGAGCGACGGAGTTACATACCGTCGCGTACCCCTGTTATCCCCCCATCGATTGTGCTATCATCGGATTCCGCCGCGCGGCCCGGTTTCCCGTCACGTATAGCGCAACCGGCGTCGGTAAGTATGTTTCGCGAAAGGACCCCTCATGCTCGCGATCAATATCATCGTCGTCCCGACCGACTTTTCCACGCAGGCGCTGTCCGCGCTCGACTACGCCGTGGGCATGGCAAAATCGTTCGACGCACGATTGAAGGTCGTCTTCGTGAATGAACCCGGTCTGAAAATCTCGGAGATGGCTTGGGTGGGCGTGGAAAAACAGTCGATGACCGGTCAGCAGGCCGACGAAGCGCGCCGCTCGATCGAAAAGCTGGTGCTCGACCGGATACCGGTCGACGTCCCCGTGGACGCGAACATAGTCTACGGCGGCGCCGTCGACAGCATCATCGAGTACGCCGCCGACGTCAACGCCGACGTGATCGTGATGGCGACGCACGGGCGGACGGGAGTGTCGCACGTCCTGCTGGGGAGCGTCGCCGAGCAGGTCGTCCGCAAGGCGCCCTGTCCCGTCCTTACCCTCAAGAATCCCGACGCCTGACGCGGCCCCCGGCCGGACAATTCCGGGACAAAAGAAGAACCCGGCAAGCGCCAACGGCGCATACCGGGTTCCTTAACACTCGCTCCGTCCGGAGCCCGTACGGGCAAATCCAGACTAGTTGTCGTACAGAGCCTTGATCCCGCCCCATGTCGTCTCTTCGACCGGGACGGTGGCGTCGTGTGAAAAAGCGGAGAAACACTCGCCGCCATCGCGGAAGAGGTCAGAGTCCTCGTCGGCAAACGCCCACATCATCATCCCCGTGCAGAGGTCGAAGTGGATTGAGAACGTGATCGTGTCGGAGTAGTCGCCGCCTGGCGTCGGCGTCGTGACAACGAGGTCGCCGACGGGATAATACCAACCGAGCCCGGCATCGTACATCGCCGGATTGCCGTCGATCGTCACCAGCGGGCTGCATTCCGCCGGGTCGGGTTCGAACACCAGCAGAACATTGGCATACGTCGTCGGCACGTCGTTGAAACCGTCGATGACGAGGTCGAAATCGTGCCCGGTGAAAAAGTAACCTTCGTTGCTGAAGGTCGACGGCGTAAAGCCGACCAGTCCGGGCGCCTGGTAGATAGACAGGTCGATCGTATCGGTATTGAGGTCGATGAGCACCTCTCCACCACGGTCGTACATGGGATCGTACAGCGAATCCCCCGGCGCCACGGTGTAGTACTCGGTGATGTCATAATGGTAGATGCAGTTCGCCGTCGGGTAAACAACCAGACACGGATCGGCCAGAACAGGCCCGGCCAGAATCGCGATTGCCACTATCGCCAGCGTCAAAACCGCCAGACGCGATACCATTGGTCTCATGAAGTTCCCCCCTGCAGTTAAGTCTTTGCTTGCCCGCCGAAGGCCGCCACCGGTACGCGCGTGGTCTCCCCAGGCTGCCGGATTAACAAATCTCGATCTGCTCCCGCATTATACCAGAAAGCCGGCCCCTGTAAAAGGACGTTGACACTCCTGAAGCAAAAAAGGTCCAGATAACTTGATCTATATCAACATTTTAAGAACGCGCCCCCTTGTCGCGGTTCCAAAACGTGGTATATTGCAGACTTCGGTCACTATCCAGAAGAGCACAACGAGGAACCTGCAATGAACAGAACCATCGACATCCTGAAGCCGTCGCGGGGGATCGCCTTCGTTGCGAGTTATCTACCCCGCACCTGCGGAATCGCCACATTTACCAAGGACCTGTCGGACGCCGTCGCCCTCCAGGCCGGCCGGCACCAGTTGGTCTCCGTCACCGCCCTCAACGATCTGCCGGAAGGATACAATTATCCCGAGCGTGTGAAGTTCGAGGTCCGGCAGGACTACCAGATCGACTACTCGCGCGCGGCGGACTTTATCAACTTCAGCGGCGTCGACGTGCTGAGTCTTCAGCACGAGTACGGCATCTTCGGCGGCAAGTTCGGCGCCAACGTGCTCACGCTGCTTCGTGACCTGCGCCGGCCGGTCGTCGTCACCTGTCACACGGTCCTGCAGCAGCCCGACCCGCTCCAGAAGGAAGTGTTCCTCGAGATCGCGTCCTGCGCGAACAAGCTGGTCGTGATGACGAAAAAAGCGTACGAATTCCTCGAAAACATCTACAAGGTCGACAGCGACAAGATCGTGCTCATTCCCCACGGGATCCACGACGTCCCCTTCATCGACCCCAATTACTACAAGGACAAGTTCGGCGTGGAAGGACGGCGATTGCTGCTCACATTCGGTCTTCTCTCGCGGAACAAGGGTATCGAGTACATGATCGAGGCGCTCCCGCAGATCGTGGAGAAGCACCCGAAGACGACCTACCTCGTCCTCGGAGCGACCCATCCGGCCGTCATTCGCGAGGAAGGCGAATCGTACCGGCTGGGGCTGCAACGGCGCGTGCGCGAGCTCGGACTCGAAGAGCATGTGCTGTTTCATCCGCGCTTCGTCGAGCTCGACGAGCTGCTCGAGTACATCGGCGCGACGGATATCTTCGTCGCTCCCTACCTCAACCTCGATCAGATTACCAGCGGCGCGCTTTCGTATGCGACCGGTGCGGGCAAGGCGGTCGTATCGACGCCTTACTGGCACGCGGAAGAACTCCTCGCCGACGGGCGGGGCCGGCTCGTCCCGACTGAGGACTCCGGCGCGCTGGCCCGGGAGGTTCTCTCACTCCTCGACAACGAAGTCGAGCTCAACGCGATGCGCAAACGCGCCTACAAATACTGCCGCAACATGGTGTGGTCGGCCGTCGCGCGTAACTACCTCGACCTCTTCGAGGAGGTCGCGAGCAGTGTGCCGCGGACGGTGGCGCCGGCGACGGCAATGCAGCGGGCGATCGCACCCACCAACCTGCCCACGCCCAAGCTCGACCACCTGCTGCGCCTGAGCGACGACACGGGTCCCGCGCACCACGCCCGGCATGCCCTGCCCGACTGGAACCACGGGTACCGTCTCGAGGATGCCGCCGGAGTCCTGGTGGTGAGCTCCAAGTTTCAAGACATATTCGGCGACTCCAGCGCCCAGCGCCTTGCCGAAAAGTGCACGGCGCTCCTGCAGACGTTGATCGGCGACGGACGAAACGTCGCCGGCGCCCTCGACTACGCGCGGCACCCCCGGGGCCAGGCGACCGAAACCGAGATCGCCAAAGCGCTGTGGGCGCTCGGCTACGTGGCCTACAGAGGCCCGGCGCCGCTGTCCGAAGCAGCCATCGACCTGTACCACAATCTCATGCAGGGCGCCGAATTCACCGACGCCCGCGCCGCTGCGTACGCCGTGCTGGGAGCGGCCAACTACCTCGCACGCTTCCCCGGCGCGTTCCAGATCAAACGTTTCCTCACCAAGCACGCGCAAACAGTCGTCGAGTCGTGCGCGAAAGACGGCTGGCACGAGGAGTGGCGTCACTCCGACTGGCCGATCGCCTCGCAGGCAGTGTCCGTGGCGGCGGCATACCTGGACGACGACACCCTCCGGGAATCGGCCCGCAGGCTCGTCGCGCAGATTCGCGAACTGACTTCGGACGGGACGGAATTCAGGCGGCCCGGCGCCAATCATGGGCAGGAAGAGATGCCCGTCACGGCTGCGGTTTTTATCGACGCGCTGGGCGCCGCTTACCGCGACGGCGGCGAGGAAGACCTCATCCACTCGATCCGTTCGGCGGCCGACTGGTTTCTCGGCGCCAACCAACTGGGACAGCCTCTCTACGACTTCGCGACCGGCGGCTGCCACGACGCGATCACGGCCGCGGAAATAAACCGCAACCAGGGAACCGAGGCGACGATGTGGTGCCTGTTGTCATTTCTGACGCTGCACCGTCTCGCGTCGGTAGAACTGTCCGTCGATCCGGCCGGTGGCGAAACCGCGGCATAGAGCGGGGCGGGAATCCCCCGGGGGGAGGAAGTATCAGAGGGAATCGATGACCGGCACGAGGTCGCGCACGCGCGCCCTCGCCACTCCCATCACCGTATCGGCGGCGCCGTAGTAGACGAGGATGTCGTCGTCCGGCCCCACGATCGTCTTGTCCTCGGCGGGCAGAGCTCCGCAGGTGAATACCACGTGGGGAACCCACGAATTACTCCCCCCCGTGTCTCCCAGTTCATACGCTGTTTCGGGTTCGAGAACCGGGTTCGGTGATCGATAAAGCACTCGCGTAGGGTCGTCGAGCGGAGTGAACAGAACGCCGAGGCGATACGATCGTTCATAGTCGACGCCGTGGTAGATGTTGAGCCATCCTTTGGTTGTCTTGATGGGCTGCGCGCCGGCGCCGATCTTCACGCCGTCCCACATCATCCCCGGTCTCGGGCTGACAAAAATCTGCGCACCTTCCCGCGGCCACGGGCACGTGAGGTCATCCATCCATGTGATCCACATGTTCGGATCGAGCCGGTGGTAGAGGGCGAACTTGCCGTCGAACTTTTCGGGATACAGCACGGCGTCCTTGTTGGCCAGCCCCGGAAAACCCAGTCCGTGCCGTTCCCATTTGTCGAAGCGGCCGGCGACGAAGTCGGCCGGGTCTATCGAAGCGAGCGCGATCTGCGCGACTTCCTTGTTCCACGCCGTGTACAGCATCCACATGCGTCCGTCCAGAATAACCACGCGCGCGTCCTCGCACCCGTCGCGCTCCGTATCGTTTGCCGGCTCGAAGATCGGGTGGTCGAGACGCCCGTCCACATTGATACCGTCCTTCGACCACGCCAGTCCGATGCGGGAAACTTCGTCGTCCCCATAAGCGCGGTAGAGGATATAGACGGTTCCGTCGATCCGGATCGCCGCCGAGTTGAGGACGTAGCGCGACTCCCAGCCGTGGTCCTTGATGGGCTCGAACATCGGCCTGTCGAGGGGCCTCGACATCGGCTTGGCGGGCGGCGGCGCGACGGCGGTCTTCTGCCGCACGACGAGCTTGTCGGCGTCGGCGTCGACGCCAAACAGGTGCTCGCGCAGGTCGTCGGACTCACGACCCTCTCCGATGAGTTCGATGATTTTCCGGTCGATGGCGGCGGCCCCGCCACCACCGGTGCGCTCGAGGTATTCCGAGACAAAATCCTTGGTGCCCCAGTCGCGTTCGACGAGGGACGACAGAGGTGTGGGTGTGCCGACACCGCCGCGGTTGCTGAAGCTGGCCCACGTCCACGCCGAAAGCGGGACAAACGTGGAATCCGGCAGTGTGATCGACAAGTGGTAGACGTCCGCCGCCCAGGCGAGCGTTTCCGCCGCCCGCTTTGCGTCCGGATCGGTGTCGTAGAGTTCCCTGGCAAATTTCCTCAGCCGTTCCACGACGATCTGCTGGTGGCGGTTTTCGAACGCGTTGTGCGCACTCATTACGTGGCGTCCCCAGTGGCCTCTGACCGACGACGCGACCCTCTGCCCGAAGTCGAACCCTTCCTCGGCAAAATGGCGCCAGACCGCCCCGAACAACTCCACACCCGCAATCGACTTGGCCAGGCGCAGCATGTACCACAGCTTGGGAAGCCTGCCGCCGGCACCGCGCTGGGTGTTGGCCGCCACCACCCGTCCGGCGAGCCTCCCCAGCGCCGCCGCCCCACCGACCTCCGTCGAATCGGCGAGGAATTCCAGGTCGACAACCACCGGTTCGGGCTCGCCTGCTTCGAACCACGAAACATCGGCTTCGGACTCGATGATGTCGATGACCCGGGCGAGATAGCGGTGGCGGTCCGTCCATGCGGCCAGCCCGAGGGCGTCGTGCGGGTTGTAACGATCGAGCAGGCCGCGGACGTTGCCCGCGTCGAGCCGCATGATGAGGTTGCGCGGAGGCGCCTGTAACAATATTTTCTCCGCCGCTTCCGCGGTGAGACGAAAACACTCGCCCGCGACAAAGTGAAGGCAGACTTTTTCCGCCATCTTCTGCGCCCCCTCAACAGCGGTGATGTCATAGGGGAACACTTCCGTGTCGAGCAGGCGGTCGAGACGGTACATGAAGCTCTCCACACCCTCGACAATTTCGGCCGACCGCGTGTAGTCATCGATCCCGAGCCGCTCCGAAATGAACCGCTTGAATTCGGCGCGGTATCGGTCGATCTGGTCCTTGTACACCTGGTGCGCCCACACAGAGTCACCGCCGGCGACTTCGATTTCCTGGGGCACGATCACATTCACGTTGGGGATGAACTGCCAGGCGCCCAACCGCGGCAGGTACGGCGCCGCGGCTTTTTCGCGTTCCCGCCACGACTCCCGGAACGTCGGCCACTCGGCTACGAACATTTCCATCTGGTTCTGGATGACGCGTTCCGCCTCGTGCCGCGCGAGGTGCCGCACCGACTCGGCCGTCAGGTCCGACGAGCCCGACAGGTGCTCTTTCATGCTGTGGTACTCGTCGATGAAGGTCGCCAGCCTCGCAAGAAAAAACGGAAACAACCCGTCAACGATGTCATCGGGGTGAAACCCCGTCTCGAATCTGTAAGCGAGGAGAAAACGGCGCAGGATGAGAATCCACTCGCCGGCGGAGAGAGAAATGCCGTTCGACCCCGTATCCGCCTGGCGCTCCATTCGCTCCCTCAAATCGTCCGGAATGATCGCGCGAAACAAGGTCTCGTCGAAGTGGTCGAACTCGAGCTTGAAGCGGCGGCGGAGCAGGCCGGAACGAAGGTCATAATCGGGCGGGGCCGCGTCGAGGCGCGGGCCGGACACGCTGGCGGACCGGAACGGGACCTCGCGATCGAGCCACTGGTTGTCATGTCTGGCGACCTCGCTCAACACGGCGTGCGCTACCTGGTGAAAAACGTGCTTGAGCTTCCCCACCTCGTGGCGGAACAACACCGGCCCCAGAGGCACCTCGCACACGGAGAAACCCTCGCTCAGCGCCCGCGTGACCAGCCAGGCGTCAAACCCGTACGACCCGGTCTCGCTGGCCCACATGTCGGGAGCGGTGAGACACTGGTGAACGAGTTTGGGCGAAATGGCCACCACGCCGGGCGTCGGCTGCCGCAAACGAAACCCGAACACCGCCGCGATGGCGGGAAAGGCGAGAAAAGACTCGACGGGCTGCGCCAGCGGGTGGCGGTTGAACCGGGCCAGCGCCAGATCCTGCTCCTGTCCGATGGGCATTAGCAGACTCTCGATCCAGCCGGGGCCGAACCCCGGCTCCGCCGGCTCCGATCCATTACCTCCGTCACCCGACGGCAGGACGTTGGACGGAAGTAACACGAGCGGTGCGCGAAACCGCGTCGCCGCCATCAGCATCGCCCGGATGCTCCAGCCCCGGCCGTCGAGCCCGTTGCCCAGGAACAGGCCGTGGACGGGAATGTCACCGTCGGGCGACAACTCCCTGGTCACGGCTTCGAACACCGGCCGCCCCCTCTCGGGGCCGCCGCACAGGACGATCGAGCGGCCGGCCAGCCCCATGCGCTCCAGCCCGGCCCGGGCCGTGGCGATGACGCCTCCCAGCGTATCGATCTCGTCGTGAAAGGGAACGCCGACGACGGCATCAAGGTCTGCAGGATCGCCCAGATCCTGCAGAATGCGGTCCATGGTCTCGTGGAACTCGCCGAGCATCGCCTGGTCCGATACGCCTATCTTATTATTGTACAGCATGATACGTTATTACTCCCGACAGGGGATCTTCCAGTGGTCACACAGTTCCCCGCGCCCGCACTCCAACGTGGTGATTGCGAGAATTTAGCAAATAGGGTTTACTACGTGTACAGGTTTTTTTCACGCAGTCCCAGATTATTACCAGAACGGGACCAGACGACAGGACCGGCCGCTACAGCATGACAACTCCCGGATCGATCAAACATACCATCCTCGTCGCCATCGCCGTGGGATTTTTAGCGTCGGCGGCCGCGTGCTCTGACTCGACTTCGCCGCCGGGGCGGTCGGATACCCCGATCACAACTTTCGGATACACGGTCATCGATACCTTCGCCCACGACCCGAGCGCTTATACTCAGGGCCTGGTCTACCTCGACAGCGTATTCATCGAAGGGACGGGTTACTACGGCGGCCCGTCCACGTTGCGCCGTGTGCGCATCGAAACGGGAGCAATCATCCAGATCCGCGACATGCCTGGGCCGTCGGGCGGAGGGGCGTTCTTCGGAGAAGGGGTGGCCGTCTGGGGAGACACGATCGTCCAGCTGACCTGGCAGCGCAACACCGCCATAATTTACGACCGCGACACCTTCGCCGAAATCGGCCGCTTCCACTACCCGACCCGGGGCTGGGGGCTGACCCACGACGGTTCGCGCTACATCATGAGCGACGGTTCGAGCACTCTTTACTTCCGCGACCGCAACACCTTCGCCGAGCTGGCGCGCGTGCAGGTTATCGACGAGAACGGTCCCGTCAACGCCCTGAACGAACTCGAGTATATCGACGGCCTCGTCTGGGCCAACCGCTATCAAACCAGCTGGATCGTGATGATAGACCCGGCCACCGGCCACGTTCGAGGTCGGTTCAACCTCGACTACCTCGGCGACCTCCACCGCGGCGTCGCCAACGGCATCGCGTGGGACCCCGCGAAAGACCGGCTGTTCGTCACCGGCAAGCTCTGGCGGAGCGTCTACGAAATCAAGCTGACCGAATAATAAGAGCGCCTACCACGGACCGTGGCGGGCTATCAGCGTGGCGGCAACCATGATGCTGAGATCCGCGGCCGCGTGGGAGACGAGGGGCACGCCGAGGCCACCGAAACGGTGGTCGGCGAGCCTCCACAACCACGATCCGGCGGCGAGCACGACGAAACTCAACGCGACCCAGCCCGGCCCCACGAAGAACCACAACACCGGAACGTGGTAACCCGCGAACGCGACGTCGCGCCAGTCCGGTACGGGCCGGCGCGCACCGGCCCTGCCCCCGCGCCAGAACAGTTCCTCGAGTACCGGGTGGACGGTGAAATAGTATCCCGCGAACAAAAGCCACGAAGCACCGCCGAGACCGAATTCACGCAGGCGCGCGTCCAGTCCCGCACCGGTGGCGTCGATATACGGCCACAGCAGATACAGTCCCGCGCCGGCAAGCGCTGCCGCGGCCGATACCGGCAGCGCAATCCATCTCCAGCCCGCTTGCGCGCGCGACACCGGCGAGCGCCAGCCGGTGATCGACAACACTACGACGATTCCCAGGTGATAGAGAAGAATGGCCGCCCACGCACTGCGCAGCACGAACAATCCGGCGGCCACCGCGGCGTACGGCACAACGGCGGCGGCTATCGAGAGGGTTCCTGATCTCATCCGTCGGTTCGGGTGACCGTTCGCTGCAGGATGTCGAAGAATTCGTCGGCGGGGACATCTTCGGAGCGCGCCAGTTCCCTGTAGTTCGAAAGCGCTGTGATCGCGGCAGAGAAGTCTTCGTTCACCGTGTGCAGCAACGCGAGGTTGAAGAAGAGTTTGGGATCGGCTGGCCGCACCTCGGCGGCGATTTCGTAGTGGAATCGGGCCAGACGAAGGTCGCCCGTTTCGAAATAGAGGTTGCCTACATTATAGTGGGCTTCGAAATGACGGGGGTCGGTTTCGAGCGCGTTGGTGAAGCAGTTGAACGCCTTGCCGACTTTGCCCTGCCGGCATTCGATAACGCCGAGGTTGTTGTACGCGTCGGCTGCGTTGTCGCCGGCGGTGATTGCCTTCCAGTATTTGTCGGCGGCCATTCCGCTGTCACGTTCGTCGAGCAACAGCGCTTCCTCGAACGGCGACATCCCAGTTGGAAACTTCACCACTTTCGATTGCCGGGCGC
Source organism: uncultured bacterium (assembly GCA_965371015.1). Lineage (GTDB taxonomy): Bacteria > Krumholzibacteriota > Krumholzibacteriia > WVZY01 > JAKEHA01 > CBDUWU01. Next base: position 32,461 of record CBDUWU010000006.1, read on the forward strand.
GGCCGAAACCGATTCCGTCGTCGTGCTCGGGAGGACGGAACAGGTTCAACTGGCCTTCGACTTCCATGCGCGCCGACTTGCGCCGCAGTACGCGCTTGAATCCGAACTTGGGGATCTGTTTCCCCGGAAAAAGTACGACGTTGCCCATCTGTTTTCTGGAAAGGTATCGGGTGCCGGACGACTTCGCGGCTGCGCCGCTCAGCTTCGCCGCTCAGCTTCGCCGTTCATTATAGCACGGCGGGCGGGCGGACGCCAGCGATCCCGCCCGACACAAGCGGCTTATATCATTGGCGTTACGGCGCGGGGGGCGGAGATGAATTGCCGATGTCGGCGGCTACCTTCCAGTTTCCGTCGGAATCGATCTTCCAGACGTTCGGGTACTTGCCGTAGGACTTCGTGGCGATTCCCCCGGCGTCGACGCCGCCGCGATGATGACAGCGACGAGCGTTTTCATGTTATCGGTTGGATTTCATAAAATAGAGCACAGCGTCCCACGTCTTGTCGACGTTTCCCCCGGCCCGTTCGGGGTCGAGCATGGAAGCGCCGTGGGTCGCCTCGTCGCCGGCAATCGCGTCCGGTCCAGCCGTCCCCGCCACCATCGCCGCCAGAACCAGGACCACCACAGTTTTCCATATGAGGGGTGTCATCTCGTTTCCCTTTCTGTTTGCTATTCGCTACTTCACATATTCTCTTTTCAACAAGTTGCGGCGCCGGCCCTCATTCCGGCGGCGACTTGACCGGTTTGCCGTCGGGTCCCTCGAACCGGCGGCCAAACCCCGTTATTGCCGCTATAAGCATGACCAGTGCCAGAAACCACCCGTGGAGCACAAACGGCCATACATCGGTCGGGGAAACCAGCGTTATAAAATCGTACTGCCCCTCGAGGAGACGGATCGTCTGGTATCCGATCAACACCCCACCCCCCCACGGGAAGATGTATCCGAGCGCCGAACTGACCGCATCGAGAAAGTTCGCCCGGCGGTACGGGTGGAGCTTGAATCGTTTGCCGAGCTGGGAGATGACCGGCGCGGCGGTGATTTCGGCGGCCGTGTTGATGGTGATGAAAGCGTTGAGCGAGAATATGATGCTCCACATAGCGACTTCGGCGCGGGCGACGGATTTGCCCGCCATGCGGGCGAGTCCCTCGACGATGGCGTCCATCGCACCGCCCAGTTTCATGATGTGGCCACCCGCCACTATCAGAAGCACCAGGATCGACATCGAGAGGTATCCGGTGATCCCCTGCACGAGGGCACCGCCGACGATCTGTTGCGAGGTGTCGAGCGACACGATATCTGCGAACGTGAACAGTTTGAACCCGAATCCCAGGGCCGTCGCCGCGACGATCCCCCAGGTGAGCGTGACGAGGATGTGGTTGCCGCGAAGCGCCAGGAAGATGACCAGGGCGAATGGCGCCAGCAGAACGAGTCCCCTGGGATCGGCCGTCTCCGCGAGAATCCGCGCGGCCTGCGCGGGGTCGACGGCACTGCCGCCTCCGCCCATGAACGTAAAAATGACCAGCGCCGGGAACGCGGCGATAACGGCGTACTTGAATCGCGACCTCACCACGCCGGGGATGTCGGTCTCCTGGGTGGTTGCCGAAACGACGGTGGTGTCGGAAACGGGGGCCAGGTTGTCACCGAACGCGGCGCCCGAAAGAACGGCGGCGAACAACCACACGGGGTCGGCCCCCATGATGAGCCCCGCCGGATACATGAGTGTCATGAAGGCAACCGTTGTGCCGTAGCCCGTGCCCACCGCCGAGGCAAAAATCGCGGCCAGGACGAACGTGGCCCCGACGAAAACACCGCCGGTGGCGTTGGACACCCCGCCCAGCCAGACGAGCCCGTCGACGAGACCGCCGGCGCGAAGAACCTGGGCGAACATCCCCGCCCAGAACCACGCCATGATGGTCACGGTGGCGATCTTGTTGGCCATGCCGACCATGACCTCCTCGGCATAATTCCACCAGCGGTCTTTGCACAGAAACATGCCGAAAGTGATGCCGAGAACGGCTCCGAGGATGAGCCCGTTTTCGTCGGGTGCGCCCGCCACGCAGATGGTGATGGCCCAGACGACGAAGAATAAGAGCGGCACCGCGGAAACGGCTCTGCCTCCGCGGAATCGAAGTGTCGGTGCGATCATGAGTATCTCCCAGCGACAGATTGATTGTGTGGCACGCCTCGAAGCGGCCGGCGGTGTGTCACCCCACACTCTAAACCGGGCCGCGATTCATCGTCAAGGAAGGGATATCGTTATATATGACAGCAGATTGAGAAAGCCGGACGGCGGGTGTGAAGAGCCGGGCCACTCAGAGACCCGGGCGGACCACCGTGACGATGAGCCATTTGCCTTCGCTGGTCCGCTCCAGGCAGGCCACCGTGCCCGGCGGAAAATCGACCAGTTCGGGGTCCACCGCGCCGGTGACCAGCTTGGTCAGAAGCCGGCTCATGAACGGCAGATGACCCACGAGCATCGTGTCCTGCTCGAGTTCCACGGCCCGCGCGGCCCACGGCTCGACCGGATCCATCGGGTTCAGGTCATCCGAGGTCTCGAGTTCGGGCTCCCGCATGACCGACCGGGCCAGAATTTCGGCGGTCTGCCGCGCCCGCGGTTTGCCGCTGTGGATCATCCGGTCGACACCCGCCCCGATAGTCTCGAGGACGGCGACCACATGGGCGACCTGTTTTTTTCCGGATTCGCTGAGGGAGCGCTCCGGGTCTTCGGTTGCGGGGAGCGCGTCGCCATGACGCACGAGATAGATCCGCATCAAAACCTCCCAGGTTCAACGGGGCACGATCATAGCACAACGATTGGGTATATTTAAATGACGCGTCAGAAGGCTTCCATGGCGGTGATATACATGCCCGTC
>CBDUWU010000007.1:0-31454 GCA_965371015.1 uncultured bacterium
ATCTCGATACGGGCGTTGATTTTCGAGGCGCGCTCGCGCATATTGGCCAGTCCGTTGCCGGACGAGACCGCGGCGGGATCGAATCCTTTGCCGTTGTCGGCCAGGCGGATCTCGATCCGTCCGCCGGCGGTGTTTACGTCGAGAGTGATCACGGAACACTCGCTGTACTTGATCGCGTTATTGATCGCTTCCTTGAATATCAGGAAGACGTGCTGGCGGCGTTCCATATCGAGGCGGAAGCTCTTGAGAGACTCGACGTTGCGAACCTTCAGCGAGACGTTCGTCGAGCGCAGCGTCTCGTTGTAAACGTCGCCGAGCCGCGCGATCAGGTCGTGCAGGGAGTCGCGCCGCGGATTGACCAGCCACACTATATCGCTCATCCCGTTGACCAGCTGACGCGACGCGGTGGTTATGCCGCCGAGTTCGGATTTTACCAGCCCGCGCTGGTCGTCCGGGAGCTTTTGTGCGATCACCTCGCTCATGATTGATATCTCGGTGAGCCCGGCGCCGATGTCGTCGTGGAGGTCGGCGGCAATCTTGGTGCGGAGCTTCTCGATGGCGAGCAGGTGGCGGACACGGTTGAGCACGAGGAACGTTATTGTCCCGCCGGTGGCGAGTACGACGAGAAGAATGAACCACCAGGTTTTCCAGTACGGCGGCGTGATGGTGAACCGCAGGGCGGCGGGTTCGCTCCAGTAACCCCACTCGTTCCGCGCCTTGACTTCGAAGGTGTAGTCGCCGTGGGGAAGCGCCGTGTACTGGACCAGGCTTTGTTGCGCTTCCACCCAGTCGCGGTCGATCCTCGAGAGGCGGTAACGATAGACGACCGCCTCGGGAGAACGGGGATTGGTGCCGACGAAGTCGAATTTGAAGTAGTTGTCTCCGTGCGTGAATTTCGGCCGTCCGGAGAAAGTGCCGAGCGGAAGGTCCTCTTCGTAGAGCCGGACGCGGGTAATGTGGACGCCGGGAGGCACCGTATTGGGCCGGTCCTGTGAAGGATCGTAGCAACTCACGCCCCTGTTGGTGCTGAACCATATGCGACCTCGCGAATCCATGAATGATACGCCCTGGTTGCACTCGTCGCTGGCCAGGCCGTCACCGTAGCCCATGTGGCGCACCGACGGATCATCCCGGGAGAAGTCCACGACGTTCACGCCGCGGTTTGTCGACAGGTAGAGAAGGCCGTTGCCGTCGTCGAGTATCCCGTAGACGGTGTTGTCGGAGAGCCCGTTGGAAACGTCGAGTACCTGTGAGGGGCCATCCGACGTGAGACCGGCCCGCATGATGTAGAAACCGATGCCGTTCGTGCCGAAGTACATCGTGCCGTCGCCGCCCTGATGGATCGACCACACCCTGACTTCGGCCAGTTGCGCAGGCGTTTCGGGAACTTCGACCGAATCTCCATTCCAGACCACGACACCCCGACCCGTACCGAAATACAATTCGCCGTCCCGGCCTTCGCAGATAGAGTAAACAGAGCTGCGCCTGGCGTCGGTCTCCTCGTAGAGTGGCTCGACGATTCCGTTCTGGTAAGTGAGAATGCCGCCATACGTGGCAAAGTAGACGACTCCGTCGCGCGCCTCGTGGATCGCGTAGATCCGCCCGCTGGGATCTTCCGGTTCATAAAACAGGGTTCGCAGGCGGCCTTCCTCGAGGGTATTGATGCCGGCGTGGGTGCCGATATACACTTTGCCGTCCCGTGCCGTGAGGAGCGACCACACGCGGTTGTGGACGAGGCCGTCGACGGTGGTGTATACCCGCTGCACCCGGTCGGTGATCTCGGCGAGGCCGCCGCCCATTGTGCCCACGTAATACGTCCCGTCCCGCGTTTCCGTCGTCGCGGCGACGATCTCTTCCGGCAACCCGGTCGCCGCGTTCCACGTCTCGAACCGTCCCGGACGGTAGAGGCTCACACCGTTCCAGGTTCCGAGATACACGACCCCGCTGGCGCCTTCGTGCACCCACCAGCTGACGTCGTTCCGCAGTCCGTTTTCCTTCGCGATGATCTCAAATGTTCCGTCGGCATGATAGACGGCGATCCCACCTCCGAGGGTGGGGAGGTACAACGTGCCGTCGCGTGCGGGGGCAAATGCCTTGACGTCGTGGCCGGCAAGGGCGGTGTTGTGGGCGAACGGCTTGAACCCGCCGTTCTTCATCAGCCAGACCCCGCCCTTGTAAACCGAGATATAAAGCGTTCCATCCGCTGCCTCGTAAATTGCGCGGACGACCTTGCCGGGCAGTTCTTCTTCGGGGTCGATCGGTTCGACGTCACCGCCCTGGCATTTAAACACGCCGTCGCCAAATGTACTGGCGTAGAAGCCGCCGGCCTTGCACTTCGCGAGGCCGGATACGGATTTTCCGGTCAACAGATAATCAGCACCGGTTGTATCGAAGGACTCGTCCGGGAAGACCACAATTCCTTCGCTGGTGGCGACGCGCAGCGTCCCGTCGTCCCCGCGGTCGAACGCCCGGACGCTGTTCCCGGGGAGCCCGTTCGACTTGTTGAACGTGGTCAGGATGCCATCCCGATATATCGATATGCCGTTTTCACCCGTGCCGATCAGTATGGCGCCGTCCCCCGTTTCGTAGATCGTGCGGATATCCAGCGCGGCCAGGCCGTCCTGGGTCTGGAAGTTCCGGAATTCCCTTCCGTCCCAACGGCTTACGCCTCCGAAGGTCCCGAACCAGACGAATCCACGGCTGTCCTCGAGGATCGCGTTGACCTGCGACTGTACGAGGCCGTCTTCGACGTTGAGGGTCTTGTGGATCTTGATCTGGGCGCTCGTGGAGGAAGCGCCCGTGAGAATGGCCAGAACGACGGCAAGTATAGTTTTGAAGCGACAGGGCATGGATTGCAGGCGATCTTACTGATTTATCCGGCATTAATCAAGTTCCGCAGCCTGCCTGTCAGAACTACATGATCATGCGATTGCGCCCGACGCGTTCGAGGCGTAAACTACAGACAACCACGAGGGAGAATCGTTTTGATCAGAGTCGTCATCGTCGAAGACAAACAGGCCATAAGGGAAGGGCTCGTCGTCCTGCTCGGCGCGACCGAGGGGATCGACTGTGTGGCCAGTTACGAGTGCTGTGAGGACATGCTGCCGGCGCTGGGGAGCGACGATCCCGACGTGATCCTGATGGATATCGGCCTGCCGGGGATGTCGGGCATCGAAGGGATCCACGAGGTCAGAAAGGTCCGGGACGACGCCGTCATCGTCGTCCTCTCGGTGTACGAGGACGACGAGAACATCTTCGAGGCGTTGTGCCAGGGTGCGAGTGGTTACCTGGTCAAGAACACGCCGCCGGCTCGTTTGCTCGAGGCGATCACGGAAGCCCACGAGGGCGGATCGCCGATGTCGTCGCACATAGCGCGTAAAGTCGTGAATCTGTTCCAGAAGAATTTCAAAGGATCGGGCGACGAGGACGTCCACCTGACCGATCGCGAGAAGGAAATGCTCGCCGGTCTCTCCGACGGCGACAGCTACGGCTCGATCGCCGACTCGCTCTTTATCAGTGTCGATACAGTCCGCTACCACATCCGCAACATCTACCAGAAGCTGCAGGTCCATACCCAGTCCGCCGCCGTTTCCAAGGCGATCCGTAAGGGACTGATCTAGCCGCGAGCAGCCTGTCACCTCCCGCCACGCCGCATAATCATGCGGGTTTCAAGCGAAGAACGGCAGTCCGGCGATTCGACAAGCGCCACGCCGGTATCCCTCGGGAAACAACTCGCGCAGGTCCGACAGTGTTATGTCGAGCGCTTTCACGGTCTCGACAACCGTCGGGATATTCTGATTCTCGGCGTAGAATTCCCTGAGGTACTTGATCACCTCCCAGTGCGAGTCGTTCAGTCCGTCGGGGAATCCCCATTCAGTCACGATAAGGTGGGCAAACTGACGGTCCCACTGCTGGTAGTCGTCGAGGAAGTCGGCTGCCGTCATTTTGTAGTTCGCCTTGAGCATCCTGTATGACTCGTATGTCAACCAGATGTTGTGTTCGTACATGAACTGATAGTCGATGCCGGCGATCTTGCACGCGCCGCGGTGGTACCCCGCAGGAAAAAGTGCCCTCAGTTTTCCCAGGCGGATATTGTTGTCCGCGCAAGCGAGAACCACCACGGGCACTGTCTCTTCCTCGATGAACTTCTTTCTCAAATAGTGGACGAAATTCCAGTGCTCCTCCGTCATCCCGCCGTGAATGCCTGCCCGCGACGCCATGGCTTCGGCGAACTCCTCGCTCCATTGATCGGGAGGATCGAGGAATCCGTGACGGTCCAATGTGCAGGTTTCGCCGCCATCAAGAGTTATCATCCGCTCGGTCATGATGCCGTCCTCGTTGGCCGACGGGTACCGCGGCGTGAATTGGCCTCCTCGCCATTCTCATTGCGAAGAAGTCCGCGTATGGACGCGAGCGAGGCCTTGTCCAGTATGTCCTCTATACTGTAATCGTCGAGGGTATCATTGACCCGCTGTTCCAGAAGCATCCAGATCAGCCGGCTTTCGCAAAAATCGGCCGCCATGCAGTCGTTGGGTTGCTCGGTGCAGTCGGCCAGTTCGATGGGGCCGATCACCGACCGCACCACGTCGCCAATCGTGATTTCGCTGGCCTGTCGTCCCAGGATGTAGCCGCCGTTCCGGCCGCAGATGCCCCGCAGAATGCTGTGGCTTTTGAGACCCATCGCTAACTGCTCCAGAAATCTACGCGAGATATTCGTGACTCGTGCTACTTCTGACAACCGCACCGGTTCGCCGTTGACGCTACGGCGGTGCACTTCCATCGTGAGGCGAACAGCGTACCTCGCGCGCGATGACAACTTCATGACTTCCTCCCATTCAACAGTCAGATTTCATAACTGACCCGCTCGGCGGCCTTGCCGTTGATCAAGATCGACCGCGACAGCATATCGTGCACGCCGCCGACCGCGATGTCTTCTTTGTGGTACTCCATCAGTTGTGTCAGCTGGCGCTTGCAGTTGGAGCACGCGGCCGCAACGTACTTCGCGCTGGTGTCCCTGATCTGCTCCATTTTCTTTTTGCCTGCGACTTCCATGCGGAACTCGTAAATGTCATCCATAGCCGACAGTCCGCCCCCGCCGCCACAGCACCAGTTTTCACCGCGGTTGGGGTGCATTTCCCGGAAGTCCTCGCAGGCGGCCTTCATTATGATGCGCGGTTCCTCGACGATGTCGCACGAACGGCCGAAGTTGCACGGGTCGTGATATGTGACCGGTTGCGGATTTTTACTTTTGTCGAACTGCAGTTCGCCCGCCTTGATTTTATCCGCCGTGAATTCCAAACAGTTCATGATTTTGAAGGGCAGCTCTCCCCACCACTTTCCCGGCTCCATCATCATCTTCATGATGCGGTAGGCGTGGCCGCACTCGCCCATGAACAGCACCTTGCACCCGAGCCTCCGGGCCTCCTCTATGTACGGCTTGTTGTCGAGCTTCATGGATGCGTCGTCACCCGTGAACAGACCATAGTTGGCGCCGTCGAACAGGTGCGAACTCATCGTCCACTTGTCCTGCATTCCCAGGACATAGAACACCTTGGCAACACCCGTCGTGGCTTCCGGGTTGACCAGTACATCGCCCGACGGCGGCACGTAGAAGTACTCGGCTCCTTCGACGTCTACCGGTATCTTGATGTCGACGCCGTGTTCGTCTTTCATCTCTTCTTCGAGAAATTCGATGGCCGATTTGAACGCCTCCGGTGAAGCGCCGTCCGTATTGCCCGTTTCGAGAGAGATTTCGACGACTCGCTTCATCGTGTCCGGAGTCATCCCGAGCTTGTCGAGGATCGCCCGCCCCTTGCGCGTAATCACGGAGTTGTCTATACCGAAGGGACAGTAGGTAGCGCAGCGCCGGCAGCCGGTGCAGCTGTAGAAGTGGTCGACCCATTCCTCCAGCTCGCCGTCGACGTAGTCACGAGCGCCGACGAGCTCTCCCAACACTTTCCCCGTCATGGTGCAGTGTTTCTTGTAGATCGACCGAATCACGTCCGACCGGGCGGCGGGATTGTGCTTCCTGGAGGAGTCGCCGAAATAGACGGGACACACCGTGGCACATGTGCCACATTTCACGCAGTTTTCCATATAGACTTTTAACGCCCTCGGACCGCCGTCGATGGCCATGATTGCCTTGATTACTTCGTTGGCGACCTCTTCTGGAGTCCTCTGTATTCCCTCGCTGGTTGTCGTTGCCGGGGGAGATTTCAGTTTCGTTATCGTATTCGTCTCGGTCATTGCTATCTCCTCTTGACCAGTGTCTGGGTGAAGAAGATCCCGCCGAAGTGCATGATCTTCGAGTAAGGTATGTAGGTGATCAGCGCCATGGCCAGCAGCGCGTGGGCCTGGAACATGCTGTTGTTCACCACAACCGGTGAGAAGGTGACAAGCGAACGCGCCCACATACGCGTCTGTTCCAACTCGAAGTGGGCGCCGAATCGCATCAGGTCTCCGGTGAGGATGATTGCGATCAATATCAGCAGGGCGAAGAAATCGCTGACATTGGAGATTTCCCGTACACGTCGCTGCGCGACGCGCCGGACCAGCAGAAGAAGGCCGGTGGCCAGGAGGATGACTCCCGCGGCGCCGCCCAGCGTGGACGACATCCTGTCGATTCCCCCGGCCGACATGCCCATGGACACGAGCGTGCTGTCGATCAATGCGGTGAACACTCGAACGTGCCCGACAAAAACCAGCGCCAGAGTGACGTGAAACACCCACGCAAACGACCACAGCGTCTTGTCACCCTTGAAAAGACTGGGAAAAAATAAGGTCTCGGCCAGTACGCCCCTGGCCGTGGAATCCCCGGCCGGGAACAATGTCATCTTTCCGGGCTGCGGTGTTTTTTTCCAGATTGCGAGCCGGAAAATTATTCCGACCAGAAAAATAGCTAATGCCAGATAGGGAAGTACCCCCAGAATGAAAAACGAAACTGTGTTCATTTTGTACCTCGTTCGGTGTCGAATATTTGGTTACATGCAACCGGTCGGCCGCGGCAGGCCAGCCAGTCGATAGGCGCCTTTGGCAACCCCGCAAGGAAAAAGAGTGCATATGCACTTCGACGTCAAACCGGTCGCTTTGGCGATCTTCACGATCGGCGGACCCTCGTTGTGCTCCGTGTAATACGTCCGTACGAATTCGAGGATCCTCCAGTGACTCTCGTTGAGTGGTCCGATGTCGTTTAGAGCGGCCAGCTCGCGGGCGACTTCCCGCGACCAGTCACCGGTGCTCTCGAGAAAACCGTCATTGTCCAGCGGTTCCCCTTCGGCCAGATAGTCTTCCATTGCTTTACCTCCGATAATCGGAAGGGGGGCGAGTTCTGCTCTTAAGGGCAATGCGGAATGGCTTTCGGGGAACGCTTGACGGAAATTCCCGACGCCTTTAGAGTGGTGGGGTGAAACGCACGACAACCGTCGTGTGCACACGCCGGCTCGACGGGTTTGGTTTTGATCGGCCTCCCGTCGGGCCTCTCTCGTTCCGGTTTACCCGGCAGGGGCGCAGCGCGCCCCCACTTCCAGTGGTTCTGTCCGGGGACTTGTCCCGGACGTTTCACGCGAGTGCTTTAATCCTCCTTGAGAATACCCTCGATGATCTCGCTGATTTCGCGAATCCCGAATGGCCGTTCCATCCGGGCGAATACTTCCTGCTCGCATTCTTTGGGAAAATCGTCGTCCTTGCCGGCGAGTATTACCCGCACGGATGGGGCCCTGGGGTCCTGCAGTAGATGCCGGCTGATGTCTCTGCTGGCCCGCCGTCCCAGTGCGCAGTCCACGATGGCGAAATCGGGCCGGAAATCCGACACCTTGAACGAACACGTATACTCGCAGTCGGCGACCTCCAGGTTGAAGTCGGCCTTATCCATCTCGTGCTCCATGGCGGCTGTCAACGACTCGTCGTCGGTTACCACAAGTACGTTGGTGCGCTGTTCCAGGACCAGCCGGTAGTAGTCACATTCGTCACAAGTTTCCTGGCAATAGGCTTTGAGATGGCCGGATTCCGGGGCGAGTTTCGCTACTTCATAGCATCGGTGGGCGCGCATCAGGTAAACGGCACAGCCCTGGCATTTCTCGGGGAGATCGCCGTTTCCGTAGAATTCCCAGCAGTATTGGAAGGGGCGACGGTGAGGAGGAGAGTCTGGGTCTTCAGATGTGAGGCCGCCGGCAGCCACGAGCTCGAGCTCTTTCCGGTCGATTCTGTGGTGCCCCCCGGCGGTGCGCCGGGCGGGCAGCCGGCCCGTCCGAATCCATTTCAACACCGTATCCGGCGTAACCGCCAGGATTCTGGCGGCTTGTCCCGTGGTCAGGCACTTGGAAGACATAGACGCACTCCGGTTTTATGGATCTTTCTAACCACTATTCTATATCAAGAGGTCTAGATGTCAAGATCAAACCTTATCGAATTTATCGATTTTATGGGAATAGTCGGATATTCAGACGAGGTGGAGCGTCAGTCGGGTACGGAGAATGCCGAAAGTGGCGTCCAAAACTGGTCGCCGCATTGTTGCGTGACGGCGTGGATTACAAACAAGAATGCCGGAAAGCCTCAACGGTAGCGGGCTTTAATGCTTCCCCAGGTGACCGATTGTACTGGAATCGACTTCGCCACCGTGATCGAGCCGTCGATGGTGTCGTGTCCGATATCGACGTTGAAATTGTCGCGCAACTCTGTCTCGACGAACGTCACGGGCGTTGTGCCGTGAGAGAGAGGCTTGAACGTGATGAAGAACAACACTTCCGGGCCGTCCACCGTCGTTCCCAGGACGGCGCCGTTTACGTGCACGGTATCGCTGGGGATGCCGGCGTCGAACCAGTGGAAAAAGGTCGTGGAGTCGCCGCTTCCCGGCGGCGATTCTTTGTCGACGCTGACAAGTTCGACGATGGACGTGTCGAACGCCACCGTAATGTCGAACCCCATCAGGCTCGTGATCGAGGAATTGGCGACGATCCGGACCTGGAAAGTGGTGGTATCGACGACAGTGGTGTCGCCGGGTGCGATCTGTAATTCCGGGCCGGCCGCCGTGGATGACGCGGCGAGCAGAAACAGGCAAACCGTTACGATGCAATATCTCAGCGGATGATTCTTCACGGATTTTCCTCGCTATTCAATGAGCACAAGTTTGGTTGTATACACGGCAGATGTGGTGCGTGCCACTCCGAAGTAGACTCCGGAGGCAACGCGGTTGCCGGCGTCGTCGACACCCCGCCAGACGAACCTGCAGTTTCCGTTGCTGCAATCTCCCTCGAAGAGCGACGCGATCCTGACACCCGACGGCGAGTAGATCGACACGTCGATGCCGTTCATTTCCCCGGGCGGCAAGTTGAGCTGCAGGGTCGTAGCCGGGTTGAACGGGTTGGGGTAGCACTCGAGTGATCCATCGGGCGGAGGCGGTGTGCCGCCGGCTACCGGCGCTCCGATATTGATCCACGCGCCGGGATCCACTACCAGACGCAGCTCTTCCCGGTCGATGTCCCAGACGTGCATTTCGGCGATGTGGACGCCGGCGACGCCGGGCTGCAGGGTCTGGAATACGAAACGCACCAGGTCGCCCGGCGCCAGGAAATAAGTCTGGTACCCCAGCACGCAGTCGACGGCCGAGACGGTATCTTGTGCGATATCTTTTACGTTAAAAAAAGTGTTGTAGGGAGCGTTCTGGAAGAGCATTCCCTCCAGTACGGATACAAGGGAGAGCAGTGAATTGTCGAATTGAAGAAAAACTTCCATGCAGGCAAGGGAATCCGCAGGCGCGGTGACGTATACTTCGAGAGTGCACAACTCGGCGATCGCTATGTAGGTCTGCTGAGGGTACAGCTGTACGTCGACGCGGCCGAGACCTCTGGTCTCGGCCGCTGCAGCCGGAAGCCAGGCACTCGATATACCGGTCAGCAGCACCGTGAAAACGATCACCATCGCCCGCAGAAACCCGTTGCCCATTGAATTACTCCGTTTGTTAATTCATCTACACCCTTGCGGGCGCGACGACTTGAGTCGCCGCGCCCTCCGGGTGTAACGCTCATTATATGACACTAAGGTGCGTCATTTCAGCAACAGCATTTTCCGGGTCTGTGACTTGAACCCGGGCGCCGTCATCCGGTAGAAGTATACACCGGTTGTGACGGTGGCGCCGTTGTTGTCCGTTCCGTCCCACGACTGGTCGAAGCGGCCGATGCCCTGCCATTCGTCCAGCAGTGTGCGGACAAGGTGTCCCGATACGTCGTAAATCCGCAGGGATACCAAGCCCGGCTCCGCCACCTCGTACGAGATCGTGGTGCTGGGGTTGAACGGGTTGGGATGGTTCTGCGCGAGCGCTGAAACCGTCGGCGTGTAGTGGTCGCCGCCACCGGAGACCTCGATCACGTCGCGCTGGTTGTTCACGTCGCGGAGGTCCATCTCCACCAGCCTCACCTGTACTGCCTCGGTGCCTCCCGGACGAACGACCAGCCGTACGACCTCGCCGGCCGCGCCGTCGAACGCGACGCCTGTGCCGAGTGCGGCGATGTCGACGTACACACGGCCCGGTCCCGCAGGAATCGAACCGAGGAACGTCTGGCCCTTGCCCGAGATCAGGCCGCCCTTTTCGACGGCGACCAGCTGGTTGCCAACGCCGTACTCAATCGTGAGCCGTATGCCCTTGAGCGCTTCGGCGTTGTTGCGGATGTTCACCGCCAGCGTGACGGATCCGTCCGCGGACCGTCCGTCGGCTCGAGTGATGCCGAACGTAACCTCGTCGCGCAGCTTCCGGCCGTCGGTCCTGGCCAGAATAGGCGCTCCCGCCGCTGTGACGTTATCGTAGTTCATCGCGAAGATCATCAGGTCCTCGAACTGGATGATGTCGTCGGGCAACGGTATGCCGAACCGCGAGAAATCATCCGACGGGCCGAAGTCGGCTTCGGGGACGAAGCCCGGGCCGCCGTCGGTCGTCCCGTAGGTTCCTGAGAACGTGATGAGGTCGGACGTTTCCACGGTACCGGTCGAGTCGATGTCGCCCAGCCAGTAGTTGGTGGCCCGGTCCGAAGACGCCGCGTCGTAGACCGAGTAGTTGCCCGCGCAGTCGTAGGCGAACGCAGTGTAGTAGTAAATGTCCCGCGGTGTGGCCGGGGCCACGAGCGGGTCGTCGTCGTACGAGCTGCCCGCCGTTATCACGACCGGGTCGCCTTCCGTCGGGTTGGCCGGATACGTGGGGCCACCGACCGTGTACTGGGGATAGTCCCGCCAGCCCACGCGCCGGACTTCCACGCCGACAAACGAAGCGTCGCCGGTCGGGTTGGTCCAGCTGAGGTGGATCTTCTCGTTACCCGGAGCCGCCACGAAGTCGGTCGGGAAGGCGGGCGCCACCGTATCCTTGATGAACGCCCAGCTGTACGTGTCCGGAGTGCCTTCGCCGTTCCAGTTGCCCGCCATGTCGGACACGCGGAAGTACACCGTGTGCGTACCCTCGGACAGCCCTGCGAATCCCGGCAACGTCCAGCCGTCGTCGTCCCACGAAGGCAGGTTGAGACCGGTGAAGATCGTCACCCAGCCGCCGCCGTCGATCTGGTACTCGGCGGCATCGAGGGCCACGTCGTCGTCGAAGCCGAAGTTAGCGAAGCTGGGAGCTGCGTTGTAGCACTCGCCCTCCGCCTCGGCCAGCGGCCATTCCATCGTCGGTACGTTGCAGTCGACCTGCACGTCACCGCCAGTGACTCCGCCGCCGAGCGGAACGTTGTCGGGATCGCGAAGCGCCAGGCCAGAGAGACCTATCGCGCCGATACCCTGGGTGCCGGTCGGCGTGAACGTGACGTAGAACAGGTCACCGGACAGCGTCGATCCCGTGCTGCCGCCAAGGATGGCGCCGCTGATCGTGTAGACGCCCCCGCCGTTGTCGACGGCGGCGAAGTACGTCGAACCGACCGCGTCCAGCACGGATCCTTCGGCGAAGTCACCGCTGAAGTTCGGGCTGGCGATCGTCACGTAAGTCGTCGGCACGGTGAGCACCACGTCGAAGCCTCTTACTTCGGGCGGAATCCCGCCGTGGTCGAGGCGTACGGCGTACGTGAGTGGCGTGCCGCATTTGGTGACGCCATATACCGGTGATATGCTCACTACGCTCGGCCCGTTCATCCACGGATCGAACAGAACGTTGTCCGAGACGTCGTTGCCCAGGCCGCCGGGATTCAACGCCGGGTGATACGGTCCCGTCGCGTCGCCCCACCAGTTGGAAAGGGCGTTGACCACCGGGTTGGTGCTGAGCACGCCGGTGTCGTTCCCGTATATCAGGTTGTTGTGGGCTTCCACGATACTCGTGTCGGAGCCGTCGTAGCCCACGTGGATACCCACCGTGTTGTCGGTGAGCGTGTTGTCGTTGATGGTGGCCTCGGTGCCGGGTGCGAAATACGTCGTAACGAGGATGCCGGCCGACGTGGAGCCGTCGGAACTCGCGACACCCCGGTTGCCCGAAATGTAGTTGTCGGTTACCGTGACGATCGCGCCGGCACTGATGTCGAGCGCGTAGTCCAGCCAGTCTCCCACACCCTTGCCGGTGTAGGTGTTCCCGCTGAAACTGGAAACGTTGACCACCGAACCGTAGTAGAGCACGCCGATGCGGCCGATTTCGGAGAACGTACAATCGGTGACGTCGACGGGGCCGGTGCCGAACGCGGCGATAGCCACGCCGCTGTACGTCGGTCCGCTCTCGTTGAACTTGATCTCGGTGAAGACCACGTCGGTGCACGACCCCAGGCCCTTGTTACGAATGGCCTGGTACACCAGCTGGCCCGAGCCGTCCAGCGTCACACCGCTGAGGTCGAAGTCAAAGCCGGTGTCGACGAGGAACCACGCGCGCGGGTCGCCGGTCGAACCGGTGTCGAACGTGGTATTGATCGTCGTGAGTGCCGAGCCGGCGCCCGTCAAGGTGAGGTCCTTGTCGACGACGACCTGTTCGGACGTCGAGAATGACCCCGCCGCCACGTGCACCACGTCGCCCGAGTTGGCAGCCGCCACCGCCGGGCCGACGCCGCCGAGGTAACCCGGCACGTACACGTTGGCGCCGGCGAGTTCGACGATGTAACGCCCGTCGAGGATGTGGCTCACCACGCCCGATGCCGCCGCCTGCGCGTCGATCAGCGTCGCGTAGAAGCGGGTGTAGTCGTTGGCGTTGTCCGAGTTGCCGGTGAGCGTGTGCGTCACGTCGGCCAGCTGGACGGTGACATCGGCGCCGTCGAGGATGTCGGTGCTGTAGGTGATCGGCCACGGGTTGGCCGGATTGCTGAAATTACCCTCTTCGAGGTAGATGCTGCCCACGTCGGCGACCGTCTCACCGAAGCTGTTGGTGCCGGCGAACACGATGCCCGACGTGCCGATTGGCGTATGCTGGCCCCACGTGAACACGCCGACGCCGCCCCACGCGTTGTTGCTGGTGGTGATGTCGGTCAGCGTGACGTTGGTGGCGTCCAGGATCTGGATACCGTTGCCGCCGTTGTCTTTCGACTCGACGTTGCTGATCTCCAGGTTGGTCGCGCCGAGAATGTCCACGCCCGTCCGGTAAATATTCCGGATCTCGGCGTCGTCGAGGTAGCAGCCGTCCCTGTCGGCGAACTTGACCCCGTAACGCGGCAGGGAAACGGCGTTATTGCCCGCCATCGTGAAACCCGAGATCAACACGTCGTCGGCGTCGATATAGACACCCGCGTTGTTGACGCCGAATCCCTCGACGTCGAGCAAGACGCCCGCACGGCTGTAACCCCAGATGTGGCACGGCTTGTTGACATTTACCGCTTCGGCGTAGGTTCCGCCGCCGCTGTAGATGCCGATCCATACGACACAGGGGTAGGTCGTGACCGGGATCGCGTTGATCGCATCCTGGATCGTATCGTAATACTCCGCCCAGTGGGGAGTCGGATTGCCCTTCACGAAGTAGTCCAGGCGTACGTTTTCGTCGGTGATGTTGGTATACGTGTTACCCGTTATCACCGGCGAGGCACTGTTGCTGACGATGCCGAACTCGCTGTCGTAGAAGTTGTTGTTCGAGATGATCGACGTCGAACCGGTCCACACGTCGAGGCCCGCCGACAGCCATGCCGAGACGTTGGCGCCGGAGAGGCAGTCGTAGACGTCGTTGTTGTCGATGGTCGGATTGCCCGAGTAGATCGATATCCCGTAGCTGAGGCGGTCGGGATCGAGGCCGGCCAGCCCGGTCACGGTGTTGCCCGAGATCACGCCGGTGTCGGTATTGCCGATCACGTCGTCGCGCGTGTAGATACCGATCCGGCCAAAACCGTAGACACTGTTGTTGGTGACGTCGATGTAACATTCCTGCCGCCGGATGGCGATACCGCCGGCGCCCGGCCAGGACACGTTCTTGACGTCGTTGTCGTGGATATCGCCGTCGCTCCCGGCGTCGGCGTAAATGCCGTATTGCCGGTTGATGCCCGTACCGTCGACGGTGAAGCCCGAAAAATCGACGACGGCGCCGTTGGTGATGCGCACGATGTACTGCGTCTGCCCCGCCGTACCGGTAATGCTCGTGGTGGCGAGACCGGCGCCCGTAATCGTGAGATTCTTCCCGTCGATCAGGATCGCTTCGGCCCAGGTGCCGGCGCCGACGAGAATGATGTCGCCGTTGATGGTTCCGTCGATGGCCGCCTGGATGGTGCCAAAATCGCCCGGCACGTTGTACGTTGTCGCCGCGCCGCCCGGTGCCTGCTGGACGGTTGGCGGTATGTTTTGCGGCCCCTGCACTGCGTCTTCAAATGGAGAGCCCTTCGGCGGCGCCTTGGATACGTCTCCCGCGGATGCACCGCTGAAGGTCAGGACGCCGAACAAAATTAGTGTGCTGCACAACAGCAACTTTCTCATGTTTTCCCCCAGTGCTATTTGATTGTTGAGATGACAAGAAAGAGCAATCGAGAGGCGGACGTGCGCGAGCCTCGACTAACGGGCCCACGCCGCCCGGTCAGCTGAATTTGAGCATAGTTCTCCCCCTGTATTTTGACTCGTGGTTGGTCTCCCCGAGAGACCATGGATGGTGTCACCAATCCTCAAGCCACGGGATTGATCGGAGGGGGGCGTAGATGTGTCGCGAGTTGTTGTTGTAGAGACCTGAAAATAATGCCGATGCTAAAACCTGGCTGCTGCCCTCCCCGGCAGATTCCTGAACGGCACCTGAGATGCTCCCCGAGGCGTTTTCAGTGTAAACGTGATTTTACACTATTACGGGGCTGATTGCGAGTAAAATATCCTGATATCGGTCGTATTCTGGGCCGATGCGAGAGGAATAGAGCGACCGGCATTCAGATGGTCGGCCGCTACATTATATATGGATCACTGGGTGATCTCGACGCGGCCCCGCCATTGCGCTTCGGCCTGCCACTCGCGCATCGCCTGGGCGTGTGTCCGGCGGATTTCAAGTTTAACTTCGTTGTTGTGCCTTTCGGATTCGTTGTTCTCGATGACGGTTGCCTCATTTTCCCGTTTGATCTGGGACATTCTCCGCGATGACATGATTCTACCCATGACGAAGGAGCCGATGCTGAGGGCCGCTCCAACTATGACCAGTTCGCTGGTGAAGTAGTCTTCTCCACCGCCGAGGGCCACCGCCGCCATGACGCCCTGGGCGAGGGGGATGATCGCGAAGATTTCGGCCATCGTGTTGTATTTCTTGCGCACCGTCAGGGCCTGTTCTTCGGGTACCAGCGGTACCACCGGCTGATAGTCCATGCCGAGTTCTTCTGCGGCGGGTGGGACGGGTTTCTCCGCGAGTAAAATGAAGTGAAGCGTAATTGTATCGCCGGGGGCCAGCCTCAGTTCATGAACCAGCGGGGAATAGCCGGCGAGCGATGTTTCGATCCGGTAGTAACCGGCCGGGAGCAGCGTGTCGGCGGGCGTTGTGAGAACGGAGTCGGTCGAGCCGAATTTCAGGAACGCGCGCGGAGGATCTGTCTCCAGAATCAACAGGGCCGGGAACTCGGCCTGTTGCGCCGACACGAGTCCGGGCGATAGCCAGACGCATATCGCCAGCGCGACCACCATTGCAGATTTTGTTCCTTGCCTCATACGCATCATGTAGGGCATAAAGCCGACTGTTTTTGAGGCCATCTCTCGCAACATCCAGGCCGGCAATTGCCGGAGAACCCCCGATTATTCCCGGGTTATATGGGCGCCCTGAAGGATCACCGGGAATTTGTATCCGGAGCCGAAATCCCTGTCTACCGCCAGGACGCCGCTGACCGTTACCAGATCGCCGGCGTCGACAGTGTCGTTGGTCGTGACGGCGAGGTCGTGCGAACCCAGTTTGCCGGTTCCATCCTGCAGGTGCAGCCAGTTGGTTCCCATTATTCCCGACTTGAAACTGACCACGATCCCTCGCACCGTTACTGTCCTGCCTGACATGTCGTCTCTGTCGCGGTAAACCTCGGAAATAGTATTTCCTCCGGGCGCCCGTTCCACTTCGCCGGTTACGTCCCGTTTCAGAACTACCCGGGTCACTCCCGTCTCCGCACCTTCCTCCTGCGTTTCTTTCTGTCCGCCACCGCCGAGTACGCCGCCGCCATGCGCGTTTTTTATGGCCTCCTGGGTATCGATCGACCCGTCATCGGCACTGTAAGACCGGACGAAATAGATAGAATCAAAGGTTCTGTCGAGTGTCTTGCTGTAGAAATTTCTCATCTCCATGGCTCCGGACGCGATGATTTTCTGGCCGACCTCGAGGGGGGTGACGGGGCCTGCCGTCCAGACGGGGCCTTCTTCAGTCTCCAGGCGGGCGTACGTGTACCCTCCGGCATCCATGGTTTCCATGACCTCGACCCACATTCCGGGCGACTCGGCTTTGCCACCGGCGGTTTCGGTCGATTCGTCATTTCCGCCGCATCCGCTAAGGAGTGGCGCGACAGAAAGCGACAAAACGGCGCATATTGCGATGTAATATCTTGTAATTAAATACCTTGAGTCTTCCCGCACGGTAGATTCTCCCGGGAAAAAGTGACGCCGCTGACCTGTTGGCAGCCATCTCATCCAGTCTGAGACTTGTTTAAAATCAGGGGATTAAGGACTCTTATTTCGGGCGTTGTGCCCATACAAACGTTGCATTATATTGCCCCCGGTACCATATATCCTACAAATTGCTCCGGTGGAGAGGATATTGCAACTGATAATAATTAAGATATCATGTTAATATATTACTATATGGTCATGATTATAATTGGATATCTAGCACCAGTATAAGATATGTGGAGAAAAGCGTGAAATTGTTTTAAAAAATGATCATTAGTTCTTTTTTTCTCTTGATAAATATTTATCAAGCTCTTACAATTATATCTGGATCATAAGTGATCGATGCGTCGTGTCCTCGGGGGCGCATAAGCGGCGGCGCGGGAATCAGATAAACGGGTCGCTTGATCCTTGAGCGACTATGCCGTCCCCCCTGACTAAAAGACTTAAAAGTGTGTATTGTGCTGAAGGCGTGGATGTTAACTATTAAATACACACAGCCCGATCGGAGTTTGCTGAAAAAAGGCAGGATGTCAATGCGAAGCAAATCTCTCAGCGTATTTTGTTCCGCGATTGTGTTCGCGGTGCTCGTTACCTCGACTCTGGCGTATGCAGCAGGTCCCAATCTCGTTGCCGCGTTTTTCGTCAAGGGAAAGGTCGGCCTGAAATGGCAGTTGATGGATGGTGTCGACGAGTATCGTATCTATCGGAAGCCTACTTCGGGTGAATTCGAGATGATCGCTACGTCCGGGGAAGACCATTACTTCGATACAGAAGTTACAGCGGGTACGTCGTATCAGTACAAGGTGGCGATCGTCGATGAATCCGGCGCGGAAGTTTTCTCTGGCGTCAAGTCAGTTACGATTCCGGGGCAGGTCGGCGATTTCGTGTCACCCTCGTGGATAGGAGCGCGAATCGACCAGGGTAAAATATTTTTGAACTGGGACGACGTTCCCGGTGCCATCGCCTACAATGTTTATCGCTCCGAAACACCCGGTGCCAACTATGACGTCGTTGGCAACAGCCAGGCATCGACGCTCGCGGACAAGTCGAACCTTGAAGTGGGGAAGACGTACTACTACGTATTGACCGCGATGAACCAGGAGTTCGAGGAGACCCCGTATTCCGAAGAGATGAGCATCAAGTTCGGTTCCAGCGCGGAAGAGCGGGCAGAGGCGCTCGCGAAGGAACAAGCAGTTCTGCTGGACGATATCAAGCTGACCCATGTCCGCGACCTCTCCGACATTGGCGGCGGCGAGATGAACCAGCCCGCCGATGTGTATTCGAATTCGCGGAAACAGATTTATGTGACGGACGCGCTCAACTCGCGAGTGCATTGTTTTGACTCAGGCAAGTATTTGTTCAGTTTCGGCAATACGGAGACCGGGGCAACCCCGGCCGCCTACGAAAACGGCTCCTTCAAAATCCCCTTCACCATCTACATCGACGACCAGGACCAGATATACGTGGCCGACATCGGCCGCAACGATATCCAGGTCTTTGCCGCCGACGGCAATTTCCTCCGCCGTATTGTGGTCGAGATGGAGAAGGATCAGGAGGCGCTCCGTGCCAACGGAATATGCCTCATCGACCGCAACCGTCTCGCCGTCACCGACACAGGTAACCACCGGCTGCTGATCATCGATCTGGACGGCAACATCATCTCCGAGATAGGCAAGCGCGGCAGCGCTCCGGGCGAATTCGTATTCCCGGGCGAAATCGAACGCGCCGCTAGCGGAGAGTTGTTCGTCCTCGACGTGATCAACAACCGGGTACAGGTTCTGGATCAGGACGGGAAATTTATTCGGGAATTCGGCGAAGCCGGCGAAGGCCTGGGACTCTTTGGACGTCCCGCCGGTCTGGCGCTGGCCCCGGATGGTCGGGTCTGGGTCTCGGACAACATGTCCGCTCTGATCCAGTCGTTCACACCGCAGGGAGAGATCAAAGCCGTCGTGGGGTCCGCCCAGGACGAATGGCAGTTCGTGTCCCCGCGCGGTATCCATTTCGTGGGCAATCGACTCTATATCGTCGATCGCCTTAGCAACAAGGTCATCGTGTATGACCGCGGTTGATCACTCAGAAACGTCGTTCCGGTGACACTGGATCGCCGGACGCGACAACTGGAAAGGATGATCGTGAGAAACCTTCAACGCGTATTAATCGGACTGGTCCTGGTGGCCATACCCGCCACCGGCCTCGCGGCCGTGCAAGGATCCGATCACGACATGACGGGCGCTTCTCAGGACCTCTGTTTCGCCTGTCACGTTCCGCATAATGCCCAGGGTTCAACGCTCTGGTCGCGGTCTGTCGGCGGAACTTTCACCGGCGTACAGGCGCTTTGCTACACTTGCCACGATGGCGGTGTATCGAACGTTGGTTTGACGACGGTATTCGATGGTCTCAAAGAGCAGCACGCCGCCGTTGGCTCGGACTGCTCGGGAACCGGCGCGTGCCACGACGTGCATAACCAGAACCCCAACGGGACCGGTAAGTTCACGGTCGCCGGGATTACCGAGACCAACAACAGCTATTGTGAAACGTGTCACGACGCCACGATGTTTCCCGGCGCGGAAACCTGGGGTGACCACACCGCTGGTATTACCCATGACCGCTCCGGCGGGTTTACCTGCAACCAGTGTCACACGCTTCACGGCGCGACTCAGCAGACGACGAATCCGGCCGGGTTGACGAACCCGATCCTGTTGGCCGACAACCAGCCGGGCGCCTATTACGGCGCGTTCTGTATATCGTGCCACAATGGTACGGCTCCTGCCGCGGCGATGCCCGGTACGGGTGGAGTCGCTGCCTCGGACATCTTCGATTACGCCGAAAACACCAACGACGGAACCGAGCAAATGCACCCGACGATTACCACGTCGTCGCCGTCCGGATTTCCGGTCCTGGGTTGCAACAAATGTCACGATGTGCATGAACCGGGGGCAACGGCCTATGGTTACCTGCTCAATGATGACAACACCGATTCGGGATACTGCGAGAGCTGTCACGACGGCAGTCAGGCCCCGGGCGTCGGTGCGACCACGCACCCGACGGCTGTTCCGGCGGACGTCGGCATGAACACCGCCCTCAGCCCCGCTCTTCCCTGGGCGAACCAGATCGATGAGGACGGAACCGTAGGTGCCGACTGGGCGAGTGCCACGGCCAATCGTATGGTTTGTGAGACCTGTCACTCCGTGCACAAGTTAGGAAACGCCGGCGTCGACGCCGAGTACTTCCTGCGGCACGAAAACGGCACCGCGAACCAGTTATGTGCGGCTTGTCACACTGACAACTAGACGGATTCGATATCGGTAAGACCGATGTTGGAGGGGGGTCGGAGTTCTGCTCCGACCCCTTCTATATCATGAAGTACAACGCATGGGTGGTGATACTGGTCCTGCTGATGAAGGGAGAAGCGGCCGCCTCTCCCGGTGTGGAAATTATTGTCCCTGGCGAGCACGTCAGCTCCGACAGATGCCGCATTTCAGTAGTGGGCCGCGCCACCGTACCGGCAGTTCGGTTATATTTGAACGGCGAGTTTCAGGCCGAACTGCTGGTGCAGGACTCGATGTTTCATACGAGCGTGCGCATGCCGTATGGCCTGAACGAGATCGCGGTGATTCCCGTTCCCCGGCGGGAAGCGCCTGCCAGCACGGCGGACAGCGACACCGCGCAGGTTCTTTGCGGCCCCGAGGTCTCGCGCGATCAGGGCCGGCTGTTTCGCGACTACCGGTTTCACGGCAGGGAGGCGCCTGCGGCGTGTCTTCGCTGCCACGTCCAGGACGCAGCCGGGACTTCCCGCCGGAACAAAGCGGAATGGTGCTATCCGTGCCACAATACGGTGCGGCAGAGACTGCGAGAACATACCGTTGAGGATGCCCGCCCCTGTACCGGGTGCCACCCGATCGGAAAAGACCTCACGTCCAGCGCGTCCGGCCTTGTTGGCGGGCACAATCCCTGCTACCTGTGTCATCAGGACAAGATAGGCGAGTTTGCCCAGGAATATGTCCACGGGCCGGTTGCCGGCGGGTCGTGCACCATCTGCCACGACCCGCACGGGTCGGAGTTCGCCAAGACGCTGGTCAGCCCGGTTCCGGTCCTGTGCGAGACTTGTCACGGCGAAGTGTCGGGCAAGACTAGGCCTGTGCAGCACTATCCGTTTGCGCAGGGATGGTGCATCGATTGCCACGACCCCCACGCGACGGACAACAAGTGGGTTCTCGTCAAGGAAGGGCAGGAGTTGTGTCTGGGCTGCCACTTCAACGACGGCACGGAGGTGACGCACCGGCACCCGTTCGGGAGCAAGCCGAAGGGAAAACTGTCTGTGCCGCTCCCTCTCAGTGATGACGGCAGACTCGAGTGCTTGACGTGCCACGAGGCGCACGCGGGGGAGGCCAGCTACCTGTTGCGGACGACCCGGGCCAACGTGTGTCTCGGCTGTCATCCGGATATAGAGCAATGAAAGTTTTCAAACCGACGATATGGCTGATTCTGGCGGGTCTGGCCGCCGTTCTTGCGGGATGCGCGAGCACCGGCCAGCCGGATACCGTCCTCATCTGGCCCGAGCCTCCGGAACAGCCCGTGGTGGAATACAGCCGGAGCATACTCGGCACGGTCAGCCTGGAGCGGAGTTTTTTCGGCCGATTGAAAGATTTCCTGTTCGGAGAGTCTCCCGATCATTATTTTTCAAAACCGTACGGCGTCGACAGTGACGGGCGGTCCATGCTCTATCTGGCGGACACAGGCACAAAATCGATCGTCGTGCTGGACATGGACGCGGGTACCTCCAGAGTGATCCGCTCGGCCGGTCCCCAGGAGGGCTTGATAGAACCCGTCAACGTGATAGCGGACCGCGCGGGCAATATCTACGTGGCCGATACGGGGCTGGGCAAAGTCGCGATTTACGACAAGAATCGCGAATTCCTGCGGTACATCGGAGGCGAGGGGGAACTCGTCAGTCCGGTGGGAATGGCGATTCACGAACCGTCGCAGAGGCTCTACGTAGTCGATTCACAACAACACGAAGTCCACGTTTTTATGCTCGACGGCGAGCACGTCGCGAGCTTCGGCGGACGAGGCGACGAACGCGGCGAATTTTATCACCCCCTGGGTATCGCTATCAGCCGAGGCGATACTATTTACGTTACCGATGCTTTTCATTTTGCCGTGCAGGCCTTCGACCTGGATGGCAACTATATCTTCAGTTTCGGGCCCAGACCGCGCGGCGTCGGTACCATGGCGAGGCCGCGCGACGTGGCCACCGATACCGACGGACGCGTATACGTTACCGATGCGCTCAAGCACGAAGTCCAGGTATATGATGCAACCGGCGGCTACTTGTTCGCGATAGGAACGGCCGGTGCCGGCGACGGACAGTTTCGTCTTCCCGCCGGGATCTGTGTTACCGAGACTGGTCAGATTTTTGTGGCAGATTCGATCAATCGGCGGATTCAGGAATTTGTGTACCTGAGCCGAGGTTAAACTGGAGGAGAAACAAGTGACGAGGAACATGTTTTTCGCACTGGTTGGAGTGGCCATACTCCTGACCGTTCCATGTCTGGCCGGCGTTAAGCAGACCAAGCACAATTTCGCCTCTGCTACGTACAGTCCCAACTCGTTTTTCTGGGGAACCCAGGAAACCTGCGTGTTCTGCCACACGGTGCACAACGCCAACACCAGCGCCGGCAAGTTGTGGAATCACGAGGTCGACACGGGGCAGTCGTACCAGATGTACTGGTCGAATACCCTGGACATGAACCAGTCGATCAACCCCCATCAGGGATCCCTGGTTTGTCTCTCGTGTCACGACGGCACGATTGCCGTGAACTCATTGAATAACCTGCCCGGTGCGGAAGGCGCCGGTGCCTATGGTATACCGGGCGGCGCGGGACTGGACGGTCTGGGGCGCTTGTCCCCGACGTCGGGCTCCTGGGTGGGCACCGACTTGTCGGACGACCATCCGGTCGGTATCACGTACGACGCGTCGAAGGATCTGGACTTTTACCCCAAGACAGGCAATCCCCAGTCTTACCCTGACAAACTGCTGTCCGAGGGGCTTTACGTGGAGTGTTCATCGTGCCACGACCCTCACGACAACACATATTCGAATTTTCTGGTTGAATCCAACCAGAACTCGAATCTCTGTATGAGGTGCCACAACAAGTAGCGAGGGGTATCGGGCATGCGGGCTGTGATGACAAGACTGTTTCTGACACTGCTACTGGCGTTGACGGGCGCCGGCACAGCGGCAGGTCAGACCACGCTCGAAGGCGAGGTGGGTACGGACCTTGGCGTCAACAGCCTGACGAACAACCTGTTGCTTCACTCCCGCAGCTACGACGTTGACCGCAGTTTGTCCCGGCAGTACCTCGGGCTAAGTTATTCAGGACCGGTGGGGACACTGGATTTTGCGGAGCTGGCGCTTCGCGGAAGACTCTCGGGAATTTATTACCGGGCCCGCAATTACGACGACGGGGTCCTCTCGCTGCATTCCGAATACATGGATCCGTATCTTGACAACGCACTGGCTTCTTTTTCCCTGTTTCCCCTGAGAACTTATCCGTTTCGCTATACGTTTGGCAGGATGAGGACGACGACCAACCGGTATGAGCCGGGGCGCCGGGCGGATGTACAGACCGATTCTCCGGGTCTCGCGGTGCTGAGGCGCTATGAAAGCGATGTGCTCTCCCATGCTGCCCAGTGGCAGATTTCCAGGGGGGAAGCGTTTGGCATATCGGCCGAGGTCAAGCACGAGGAGAACGTTGTCCGCCGCTCATATGATTTTGACGAAAATCGGGACATCTGGGTCAATTTCAGTTCGTCGACTCCCGATCCGTCGCCGACACATTTTGTCGATATCGTCAACAGTTTGGACGATCTGGTCCTGCTGTACATCGACCTGACGTTCGTCGACTCTCTCAGCGCCGGTCAGGTCTTGAGTATCGATCTGCCCGCCGGCCGGCACCAGCTCGACATCATTCCCACGTATTTCAATCCGTTCCACACGGAAGTCAACGTACAGTCCTCGATGCAATGGCGCATTGTTTATACGGCCCCGAAAGGATCTTCGGACCTCGACCAGTTGAGGAATACCGCGGAAGCCGTGATGCGGATCGGCGGACAGGGGCGAATTCGCAACGACACCAGGTTTCTTTACAGCGATAATTATGACGACGTTCAGAAAATGAGTTCCACCCTGACTTCCTTGAATAATCAGGCCGGTGTTCTCTTAAAGCCGGGGTTCGATTTGAACCTGCTGACGACATACGCGTCGAACGCGACTGCTATTCCGGACGTGTCCTCACAAACGATTTCATCACTTGCCCATCAGACGGAAGGACGTTGGAAGAGGCGCCGCGGTGGTTTCGCCTCTCTCTCGCATAGTTACAACCAGATGCGGTCGATAACGAATGCGACGGTGCTGACGCCTGGGTCGGAACTGACAAGTCAAACCAACCTGTTCAATGTACTCGCCTCGATGCCAACGGGCAGGGTTGGTCACATAGTGGACGTGCGGGGGACGGCCAACCTGCTGGCTGACAGCGAAAAATACTCGAACTACCAGTATACCGGTGTCCTGGTCAACAAGTTCAATACGCTCAAGAAGCGGTTCAGGTTACGCCCTCAGCACGGACTGAAGTATGCGAGGTCATACGTCACCAACGGCGGGGTGCTGTCGAAGTCCAGCGAAATCGAAAGCCGGCTCAGCATAGAGGGAGACCGCCCCAAGATGCGCTTCCTCCCGGGCGACCTGCGTGTGCGAGGCGAATGGGAATGGCGGTCACGGGATACCAAATCGGAGACTGAGGTCAAGAACCGAATTTTCGGCGAGCTCGGCCTGACCATGAAAGTATCCAGAAAATTCCGGATTGTCGGGGCCGTCAGCAGGGAGTCCGAGTTATACTCAATCGATTCCAAAGAAGTGGGTCTGGACGGCGAAGTGCGGGAAGTCTTTCGACCGGACCAGCATCGGATGATGTACCGTCTGGACGTACAGGCCCAACCGGCCAGGTCCCTGACGTTCGGTGCGAGCGGAATGGTGCTAAGCCAGAAAACGTCACAGATTTCAAGGTTGTCGATGACCCTTTCGGGCCGCCTTCCATTCTTCGGATTCCCCGTTCGTTCGTTTCTCGTCGCGGAATCCAAAGGCCTCGCCGGGCTGGGAAACCAGTCTCGGCTCGAGGGTGAAGTCCAGGTCAGTCACCGATTCCGGAAGATCAGCGTGGTGGCGTCATATTCGGTTTTCAAGGAAAAACTGCTCGCGGAACATTACACGTATTCAGAGTTCTATATCAAGGTTTCGCGGGCTTTTGATTTTATATAGGAAGTGTCGATGCTGAGGATTAACGCACTTGTGTTTCTGACCTTGCTCGTTGCCGGCCGGGGTGGTGCGGCCCAGGACAGGCCGGTCTGGCCCCCGCCGCCGGACGCACCGCGCATCGAGTTCGTTCGCGAGATTCGGTGCGCGGATCTGAAACCCCAGCGGGGATGGCTGGGATCGATCGCCAGCCTGATCGGCGGAAGTTCGGAGGACGAGAACCTGCAGCTGCCGTTTGATATCGTGGTGGCCGAAGGCAAACTGTACATGACGTACCAGGAGACACCGGCACTGGTGGAAATCGACCCCGAATCGAAACGATTCCGGTTGCACGCCGACAAAGAACGCCCCTTTGACTACCCGCTCGGCGTATGTGCCGCGGCGGGCGACGTGTACGTCACGGACAGCGGTAATGGCACTGTGTACAGGTTTGACGGAGACGACGTCGTGCCCCTGGTAACCGAGGGGCTGAAACGGCCGACGGGCATCGCTTATTTGCCGGATCCGGCGCGGCTCTATGTGGTGGATACCGAGATTCACGGTGTGAAAGTCTTCGATCTCGACGGAAAACTCCTGGAGACGATGGGCGGGCGTGGAGAAGCGGTGCAGGGATTCAATTATCCGACGTTCGCGTCGGCGCGGGATGGCCTGTTGTTGATCAACGACACGATGAACTACAGGGTAAAACTCTTCGACGACGCGGGCGGTATGACCGCCATCGGTGTCGAGGGCGACGGGCCCGGCGCATTTGCCAGGCCCAAGGGGATCGCCGTCGACGCGCGGGGAAATATATATGTCGTCGACGCTTTGTTCGACAATATCCAGGTGTTCAGTCCCGAGGGCCGGTTGTTGCTCGTGATCGGCTCCGCCGGCCGGGAAGCAGGACAGTTCTGGTCTCCCGCCGGAATCGACATCGCCGGCGACCTGATTTATGTCGCGGACACTTTCAACCACAGGATCCAGATCCTGAGAATCCTGGGGATCTGACGATGACTGGAAAGATCATAAGATTGTCAGTCGCATTGCTGCTGGCCGCATGCGCGGCGGTTGCGGGGACGAAGTCATCCGTCGTGGATACACCCCACAACCTTTCCGTCACCGGCAAAGGAGAGATCCGGTCGACGAGCGAGACGAGGGTGTGCATTTTCTGCCACAGCAGTCACAACGCGTCTTCGGAAGGGCCGCTGTGGAACCACGAAACGACCCCGCGCCAGTTTCAGACCTACAACCGTTCCACGATGGTGAGCAATCCCGAGGCCCCCAACGGGGCCACCAAGCTATGCCTGTCGTGTCATGATGGCACGGTGGCGGTGGGCGCCGTGCGCAGCATGCGCGGGACGATCGCGATGGTCAACGTGGGGCCGTCGGGCGAGATCCCGACCGGGCGCAAGAGCAACCTGGGGACCGATTTGTCGGGCACGCACCCGGTGTCGGTCAGATTCGAACAACGAAGTGCGATAAGAAAGCAGAGCCTGCGCTGGCCTCCGTTCGACGCGCAGTCGCAGGTTGGCGTCGATGCCGATGGGTACGTGCAGTGCACGTCGTGCCACGACCCGCACGGATCGCGTTCGACCAAGTATCCCTTCTGGCAAAAACAAAGTTTCAGCGAGGTTTGCACAGTTTGTCATGACTTCTAGAGTGTACCGGAATTCGTCAACCGTTCTGGCGCTGTGCGCGCTGGGGCTGATTCTCCTCCTGCCGGAGGCCGTGCCGGGGCATATCGAAAGCCCGTTGCTGCCCGAGGGGTGCGGCTCGTGTCACGTCGGCCACGGCATGTCGGGACAGCCCATGCTCGAACGCGCCGAGGAAGAGTTCTGTTATCAATGCCACAGCACGGCCGAAGAACGTAACCGCATGATCGAGACCGGGCGTCTTTCCCCGGCGGCTCTGCTGGGTGACGTCGAAGCCGAGTTCCAGAAGACATACCGACATCCCGTCGTCGAAGGCGTGGGGCATTCACCCCTCGAAGAACTCCCCCAGATGGGATCCGCGTCGGTGAACCACGCGGAGTGCGTGGACTGCCACAACCCCCACCAGAGATCGCATGGCGGAACATTGATCAAAAAGGTGCAGGCGTACAGTCTCACTGGGCAGCGGGTGCAGTCCACCGCCTTCGAGTACGAAATATGTCTCAAGTGCCACTCGGACCGGCTCGGGATCGGCTCGACCGAACGCAGCCTGGTCGAGGATTTCGCGATCGACGCCCGATCACAGCATCCCGTTACCCGCCCGAGCGCGGGGCCGCGTTCTCCGAGCGTTCGGGCTGTCGCCGGCGTGGCCGGGACCATGGAGTGTTCGGACTGCCACCGCAGCGACGACCCCGATGCGCCCAGGGGCCCGCACGGGTCGAACAACCGGTTCCTCCTGAGCGGCAACTATGACGTCGACGTGTTTACCAATGAGAGCGCATTCGCGTTCGAGTTCTGTTACTCGTGCCACGATCGTTCCAGCCTTCTCAATAACGAGAGCTTTCCGCTCCACCGCGAGCACGTTCTCGGCGACCCGCTGTCCGGTCGCAGCGGAACGTCGTGCTACTCGTGCCACGTGTCGCACGGATCGCTGCGAAGTCCGTTTCTTCTGGAATTCAACCCGCAGGCGGTGCAGCCGGAGGACTTGACGGGGCTCATCGAGTATCGCTCGAGCGGAAACGGCACGGGCGAGTGTTACCTGAAGTGTCACGACCACAACCACGGGCCCGGGAGGTATTGATGAATCGCCTGCCGGTTGACAACACGATTAGACGCTGCACGCTGGTTCTGGCGGCCGTTGTGGCCCTCTGCCTGGCCGGCCCGGCCGGCGGCGTGGAAGTCTCGTACCTGGGGACGATAAACGAGGGACTATCCGCTCCGACGTCGCTGGAAGCGAGCGCCGACCAGATTGCGGCGCTGCAGCCGTACAATAGGCAGATTCTGGTGTTTACGCCGGGCGGAACCGTTACCCGGCGCATCGATATTACCGGCGACACCCGTGGCCTGGCCCGGCTGTCGCAGTCGGTTTACCTCTATTGCGACCGCGACCGCGGAGTTGTGATGGCGCTCGACCTGATCGACGGGAGACAGTGGGAGTTCATGACGTCGCTCGGTGAGCCCGCCGACATCGTGGTGGCAAATGGAGAATGCCACGTTCTCGACGCGGCGGCCCGCCAGGTCGTGACCGCCGACTCGCAGGGGCGGGTGACCGCGCGCCTCGACCTCGTGCCGCCGGGACAGCCGGCACTCGGCGCTCCCTCGAGCCTGGCGTACGACGGCGTTCACGACGCGTTCCACGTGTTCGAACAACTCGAGTCCCGGGCGCATGTGTTCGGCCGGTCGACCGGCTACCTGGGCGGCTACTGTTCGTTTGGCGGTGACGGCGGAACCGTCACCCGCGGCGGGGGACTCGTCTGCGACGCGGATGGATATGTCTACGTCGTGGACCGGTACCAGGGACGCGTCAGCGTGTTCGACACCGAGTGGCGTTTCGTGATGGACATCGAAACGGGCGCCCTCGTCGGCCGGCCTCTCGTCGTCCCGACGGGAATCGCCGTCGACGCGAACGGGACCATATACGTGTCTTCGACGGAAGACGACTGCATCCACCTCTTTTACCTCGACAAGTTCGCCGACCCACAGGGCGAACTCGCCGCGGCGCCGCTCTA
Organism: uncultured bacterium; assembly: GCA_965371015.1. GTDB lineage: Bacteria > Krumholzibacteriota > Krumholzibacteriia > WVZY01 > JAKEHA01 > CBDUWU01. Next base: position 28,920 of record CBDUWU010000007.1, read on the forward strand.
TCCCGCCCCGTCCGGATCGGTCGATGCGAACGACTTAAAACTCGTCGCGCGCGTGGCCGCCGCCGCGACGGCCGGCAACGAACTCGCGGCGGATTTCCGCATCCTCGCCGACGACGGGTCGAACGCGGTCGTGGCCGAAGTCGCCGGAATACCGGTGGACGAGGTGGGGCGTGACGACCTCGATCGGCTGGTGGGTACCGTTACCTGGCGGCCTTCAGAGTCGCTTGTTTCGGGCAACACCTACCGCTGGCAGGTCCGCGCGCGCACCGAATCGCGGGTCGGCGATTGGTCCGCCGAAGCCGGATTTTCGACGCATCCGGCGTCGGTGCCGTTCCAGCTCGAGGCCAACTACCCGAATCCGTTCAACCCGGCCACGACGATACCGTTCACCGCACCCGCCGGGGGAGACGCGTCGATCGAGATTTACGACCTGAAGGGGAACCGCGTGTGGAGTGAGACGCTGCACGATCTTTCGGCCGGCCGCCACGAAGTCACGTGGGACGGCAGAGACAGCGCGGGCACGCCGGTGGCTTCCGGGGTTTATTTTTATCGGCTGCGGTCCGGTAGTTTCGTGCAGACCCGCAAGATGGTCCTGGTCAAATAGGCAGGTAATGATGAGAGCACTATTATGGATACCGTTTGTGGCCTTCGCCCTGCTTTTGTACGGGCTGGCGAACGCGACCGACGACCCCCACGGAACGGCCGACTCGATCGACTGCGAGCAGTGCCACATCTCGCACAACACGCTGGGGGATATCCTGATCAACGCGACCGACGAGCTGGTGTCGACTCTGTGCCTGTCGTGCCACACACCGGGCGGCTGGGCCGGCATGACGAAGACGCTGTCCTCGTCGCAGAAGGCGGTTCCCGGTGGAACGGGCACGTCGCACGCGTGGGACGTGGCGCCCAATAATGCGACGTATGGCGCCACGACGCCCCAGACGGCAGAGCTCCTGGTGCACCTGGCGGCGGACAGCAGTATTACCTGCGCGACGTGCCACGATCCGCACGCCAATTCGACGCCGCCGTTTCTGCGGATCGATAATTCGGCCGACGCGCTGTGCCTCGATTGTCATCGCCATCGTGACAAGAGTAGCGTGCGCACTTATACGGGAAACGCGTTGTCCCACCCGGTGGGACAGGCGCTCCCGGCGACGGCGGCGTATCACAACCCGCCCCTGGATACGGATGGAAATCCACAGCCATCGGACGGAAATACAACCAACGACTTCCTGCTCAACGGCGGGGTCGTTCGGTGCACGTCTTGTCACGGGGTGCACTACACGGATTCGAATTCGGGCACGGTCGACGGACCTTGACGCCGAGGTGTTAAATCGATATGAACGCACGACGGTCGAATAAGCTCAGACACCGGAAGCTCATCATCCCGGCAGTCGTACTGTTGTCGGTGGCCGGCATGGTTGGCGTCGCCCTTTCTGTGGACGTGGTGCCCAACGGTCACTTCGATACCGACCTGAGCAACTGGACACACACCAACGCGGCAAACGAAGGAACCCGCGCGCGGGACGGGTCGGTCGGTGGCGTGAGCCCGGGATCGCTCCGGTACCTCACGACGACAGGGCGGCGCAATGATTTCGAGGGTTACGACGTCACGCCGCTGAACGGAATTATCAATTCGACGGATGTCGTCAACCTCACTTTCTACTATAGAAAGTACGCGGAGGGGGGCGCGGCGATCAGGAATGACCTTACGATTTCGATCATCCTGCCCGATGGATCTACCGAAGTTGAACTGTGGACCGACACGCAGTCACCCGGCGCCGGGGAGACGCTCGGAGATATAACCGTTGGACCGATCAACGTTTCGGGCCTGTTCACCGATGACGGCAGCTACCAGCTGAAAGTATACGGCCGTCTGCGCAACGCCAACAGCACATCGGCCTTTACCCAGTGGAATATCGACGACATCGTCGTCGACGTCCAAGCTGCCGCAAACAACGCGCCGGTAATAGCGGCGAGCGCGACACAGGCGAGCCCCGCGTCGATCGATCCGGCGGGCGCCGAGACGACGACGATATCGACAACGTTCACCGACGCCGACCAGCCGGGTGTGGGCGCGTTCAACGTGACCTTCAAAGTGCTCGAACCCGACGACGCCACCGAAGTAATGCTGGTCAACAACCAGCCCAACGGCGGCGGCGGCCTGACGATCACCGATGGCGGTGGCGGTTCGTACACGGCGTCCTACACGTGGGATCCGGGGCCGGGCCAGACGCCGGGCGCCTACGACCTCTATTGCCTGGTGACCGACGGATCCGACAACGCTACCGACGACTATACGGCCAACACCGATGAACTCACGCTGACGGCTAATAGCCCCCCGGCCGTCACGCCGGGTGCCACGGCGGTCAGCGTCTCGCCGGTCAACCGCCTGGGCGCCAACACGACGACGATCTCGGCAACGTTCACCGATGCCGACGTGCCGGGCGTGGGCGCGTTTAACGTGACGTTCAAGATCCGCGAGCCCGACAACACGACGGAGCTCACGCTGGTCGACGACCAGCCCAACGGCGG